>JAPKFY010000028.1 GCA_026646335.1 Aequorivita sp.
ATAGGGGTAATGGGAGGATATTGTGCTCCACTAACTTTATGAGCCTCCACCATGCTGCTTTTGGCTCGGCGTGTCTCAAGACTTGGGTCGGTTGTTCCGCTATGGCCGTTACATTTCCATTAGAGAGGAGGGATAAATGAATCCACCGTACTTATTTGGTTTTAAGTGAATTAACTCGATTAAATGTTTCAATCTTCTTCAAAATTTCTTACCTTGGTATATGTCTAATCTTTGGATTTAAAACCTATTATCATGAAAAGAAACACCCTACTATGGATTATTGTTTTAATACTGATAATCCTCGCAATTTTGTGGTTATGGAAATGTAACGGCCATAGCGGAACAACCGACCCAAGTCTTGAGACACGCCGAGCCAAAAGCAGCATGGTGGAGGCTCATAAAGTTAGTGGAGCACAATATCCTCCCATTACCCCTATGGAGGAAGGCAAGAATGACGACAAGGCGTATGAAGTGCCCAACGGCCCCATCCGCGGTGATTTGAAACCCCATTTTCAGAAAATCGACCTGAAGGAAGTTGAAATGGACAGTCTCGGCAACCCAACGAACCCTCCTGGTGCGGCTGTTGATTTTTATCAATTTGACAATGAAGGTACCGGAAATGGTGTAAATATGACCCCCGATGTAAATGCGGCTGCAAATGCAAATGTGGTATTGTATTCCTATAATTCCAGAGTACGGCTCTCCTTGGACAGCGGTAACACCTTTACAACCATTGATCCTACTACCATTTTTCCCAGCGGTCCCGTGAACGATGCTTCAGGAACAAACATAAGCAATGGGTTTTGTTGTGACCAGATCATACAATACGTTCCATCTATAGATCGGTTTATTTGGTTTATGCAGTTTTGTGGCAACGGCGCTAACTGTTTGGCGGGCACCAATATAATAAGGGTCGCTGCGGCCAGCACCGCAGACGTGATAAGTTCCAATGCCACCACTTGGACCTATTGGGACATTACAAGCACCCAGGTGGGCGCAACCACTGGGGCATTAGATTATCCGGATGTATCTGTGGGCGATAATTCAATTTATATAAGCAGTGATGCGGTGGGTACAGGATTGATAGTAATGCGCTTGCCATTGCGCGAAATCAGTACTGGTTCTGGATTTACCTTTTGGTTTACGCAAGCGGCTGATGGCGGAAATGCCTATGGTGGCCACGTAAGCCAAAACACTGGAGACGAAGTTTTTTGGGCTGGTCATGTCAGCAATAGCAAAATGCGGCTGTTTTCGTGGAAAGAATCGGAAACAACTTATTACTGGAGAGACAGAGACATCAATTCCTGGACCCAGGCTTACAGTTCAAATACTCCTTCGGGGGTCAATTGGCTTTCCTTTGGTTTCCCAGGGAATGCAGTTATCGGTTTAACCCGAAGGGGGGGCGAGGTTTGGTATGCTTGGAATGCTGGTGCGGGAGGCGGATTTTCAAATGCCCAGATACAAGTGGTAAAAGTTCGACTTTCGGATTGGTCAGTGTTTGAGCAAATGCAGATTTGGAACGATGACTATGCCTTTGCATATCCATGTTTTGCAACCAACAGCGATGGGGAAGTTGGCATCTCACTGGGTTGGGGCGGCGATACCACGGAAGCCCATCACGCTGCGGGCTTTATGGGAGATTTTGTGGTTTATTATCCAAGGCTGAGCACAAGTTCAGTTGGCAGATATGGCGATTACACCAGTATAAGAAGATATAGTCCAAATGGTAGAATGTTTGATGCCGCGGGCTATACCACCCAAAACAATCCTCCACCCGGTGGGCAATTTCAGGACGTGCACTATATATTGTTTGGTCGTCCGGGTTCACAGAATGATGATGGTGGGAATGGTGGAACCAAATAGTTCAGGATAATACAAAACTGCATGAAATAAACACACCCCGCACTGAAAATGCGGGGTGTGTTTTTTAAACCAAGTCAATTTTAATATTCCTTCTTTTTCTGAAGGCAAATTTGTGTTTCCTAATAAAACCAATATTATGATAAAGGTTTCTAGCGAATATTAATCATGTAAATTTGGCGTCTAAACTTTATAAATGAAGTATCTTAAAATAGTAGGACTTTTGGCTGTTCTGATCTTTTTTACAAGTTGTGAAAAAGAGTACATGAAATACACCAAAGAGCCTGAATACATAACGAATCCCCAACCAGAATTTAAATCTTTTTTTGAGGCTTATGACAGGGCGCTTTCGCTTTGGGGAATTGATTATGACGAATTATATATTCCTACATCTTATGGCACGGCACACGTTATTGTGAGTGGTCCTAGAAATGGCGAGCCTTTGATCTTGCTTCACGGCATGAATGCCAGCTCCACTATGTGGTACCCGAATGCAAAAGCCTTGGCAGATGACTACCGTATTTTTGCGATCGATTTAATCATAGAGCCTGGCAAATCGTTTAAAACAGTTGAGTTTGATGAGCTTCAGGATATTACTGCTTGGTATGAGGAAATATTTAAAGCTTTAAAATTAGAATCTTATCACCTAGTTGGTGCTTCCCGCGGTGGCTGGATTGCAGTGAATTTGGCATTGCACAATCAGGAAAAAATAAAGAGTATGGTGCTGTTAAGCCCTGCACAGACTTTTATTTGGATTCGGCCAAGTATGAATCTATTGAAAAATATTGTCAACCTATTGTCTTCCCCACAAAAACAAGTATCGCGTTCTTTGGAAACACTCTCAAGTAACCCGGGCAACATTGAAAAAAAATATTTGGAACAGTATTATATTGCAGCAAAAAAAGATTCAATCAATACCTTTATGATGGATATGATGCCGTTCTCCAATAAGGAAATGCAAACCCTCAGAATGCCTGTGCTTGTATTGATAGGCGATGACGATATGATCAACAATGAAAAATCCATACGATTGGCAAAGGAAGAAATTCCAAGGGGAGAGGGCTATATTATTCCAAATGCAGGACATTTTTTGTCCATTGATCAGGCAGAAACTGTTAATAAAAGAATCGTGAAATTCTTAAAAGGTGTTGACGATACCAAATAAGCAATTTTAAAATTTTGTTTATGGGGAAATCGCGATTTTAACTAATTTTGAATTCTCAACATTGCCAGAAAGCATCTTGAGAATTACTATTGCATAAATCTGTTTCAGAATCAAGTCTGCCTTGTTGACGGTTTTCTACCACTCATAAGTAAAAAGTGGAAAAAACCAAATCTTCTTCGTTTCCCCAATAAGGCTTTTTCCGTTTGCCCATTTTTATTTACAAATTGTATTTTCCTCAAACCTGAAAGATTTTTCTTGGCGGGCACCATTGTTTTCTATTAAACCTCAATCTCTACTGATTTATGTCATAGTTTTTCAGTGATAATTTGTGTAAGTTGGTACTTTAAGTTGAATTGATAATTAAATAGGAGTGTGCCGTTTTTTTAAAATTTTATGAACGGTTAAAATATGTAGACAATCTAATTTATTATTGAAAACCAGGCTGTTTAATGTCTGTGTTGCACAAGTATGTTAACAAATAAAAAAAAATAAAATGAACATCACATTAAAAGAGATTAAAGACATTCGTTCGGAAAACTGTATCACTATTATAGCCACAACCCACCGTACAAAACCTGACTATCTAAATGATGGACTGCGTCTTAAAAATTTAATTAAGGAAGCGGAAGATAGGTTGATGGCAGATACAACCAAACGCAATGCGAAAAGTTTAATAGAGAAATTAAATAAGCTCGCCGCCGAAATTGACCATAGTCAAAATCTGGAAAGTTTGATGCTTTTTGTGAATGATGAGGTTGCTAAATACACACGCTTGCCGATAACGGTCGAAGACCGTGTGGTTATTGACGATACCTTCGCCACTCGTGATTTGGTAAGGGCTATGCACTTGGAGACCCATTATTATATTTTGGTTTTGAGCCAGGAGAAAATCAGACTAATTGAGGCTATGAACGATAAGATTATTCAGGAAATTGGAACTCCATTTCCGTTTGAGAACACCCAATACTTTTCTAAAAATCGCGCGGCTAATGCTATAGCATCAAGACAAACCAGCTTGATTGCAGAATACTTCAATCAAGCAGACAAAAGGGTAAACGATGTTAGAAAAGACAATCCGCTGCCAGTATTGATCTGTGGTCTAGAGGAAAATCACAATGAATACATAAAAGTTGCCGATAAAAAACACAGTATCTTTGATGTATTCTTAAGCAAAAATAAGATCAACGATACTGCTCATTCCATAGTAGCAGAAAGCTGGGAGATCGTGAGGGACTACCTGGTTCAAAAGAACAATGAGCGGAAAGTAGAGTTGAAAAAAGCGGTGGGCGAAAACAAATTTCTAAGTGATACCAATGAAATTTGGAAGGCTATTTCTGAAGGAAGAATTCAAACCTTATTTATTGAACAAGGACAGTTCCAGCCAGCTGTTATGAAAGATGATGAGATAGTCTATGTTTCCAACCAAGAAAGAAATGACACCGGAGTGATCGATGATATTTATGACGAAATGATTGAGGCCAATATGGATTTTGGCGGTGATGTTGTTTTCCTTCCAAAAGGAGAATTGACAAAATTTAATGGTTTTGGTGCGATAACTAGGTATTAAATATTAGTTCCGAACTTTATGTAACCAGCCTTGCTTTCCGAAAGTAAGGCTGGTTTTTTTAATGTTCATATTTTTGGATATTTAACTTAACAACATACTTATTCTGGGCTTGTCCTTGTGTGATTTTTTAGAATCATTTCTTAAGAAATAGCGTGTAACTACTTAAAAATTGCGCTTTCCAAAAGCATAATTAAAGCTTAGTTCAGCAAGACAGTGTAATTCTCTGCTATAA
The DNA here is from genome assembly GCA_026646335.1 of Aequorivita sp. GTDB lineage: Bacteria > Bacteroidota > Bacteroidia > Flavobacteriales > Flavobacteriaceae > Aequorivita. The sequence continues at coordinate 4,825 of JAPKFY010000028.1, forward strand.
ATTAAAGCTCTTCTAAGCAACTTGTTTATTTTTGCTCAAAATCTATAGCAAAATACATATGGCCTCAGGAATCTTTGCAATACTCGACGATATAGCCGCATTACTGGATGATGTGGCAATGATGAGCAAGGTGGCCGCAAAAAAAACGGCGGGTATTTTGGGGGATGACTTGGCGGTGAATGCCGAAAAAGCTTCCGGCTTTGCTTCTTCACGCGAGATTCCTGTATTGTGGGCAATCACCAAAGGTTCTTTTTTAAATAAGTTGATTATTCTGCCAATTGCATTTTTACTGAGCGCATTTTTACCTTGGGCGGTTATCGTCATTTTAGTGTTGGGAGGTTTGTATTTGGCTTATGAAGGCGCTGAAAAAATATACGAGTTCTTTTTTCCACATGCACATTCAAAGGAATCATTGGTAGAGGAAGGGCTTACAAAAAGTGAAATATTAGCCATCGAAAAAACACGGGTAAAATCTGCTATAGTTACGGATTTCATTCTTTCGCTCGAAATTGTAATCATCGCTCTAGGAACTGTTGTTAAGGAGCCTATTGGCACACAAATTTTGGTGGTGAGCGTCATTGCTATTTTGGCCACGATAGGTGTTTACGGTATCGTGATGCTCATTGTACGCATGGACGAGGCGGGTTATAAGCTGATAAAATACAGCAAGAAAGAAAGAAGCTTTTCAAAGACTTTAGGCAAAATATTAGTTCAGGCCCTTCCAATAGTAATAAAGAGTCTCAGCGTTATTGGCACAATTGCCTTGATTTTGGTTTCTGGTGGAATTTTTGTCCACAATGTTGATTTTTTTCATCATTTGCTGCCACAATTGCCATCCTTTATTCTTGAATTTGTTGTGGGATTGGTGATTGGTTTTGTGTGTTTGATCGCCGTGATGGCTTCTAAAAAGATATGGAGATCAATTAAAAAGAAAAATTAAATTTTATTATTATAGAACTATTAATAGTTCTATAATCGAATCTATTCTTTCTTAAAAATAACCACTCTTATTGAGTGGCTTTTTTGATGATTATATTAGGAAGCAATGGAAACAAAAAACAAAATGCCTCAAATAATAAATTCTATTTTCCGACATTTGGGCTACCATTGATTTTCTGAATTGAAACAAAGAATAATTTCCATATCACTATTGTTTATACTGATTGCACCCGTTGCAACACTGTATCTTTATATGCAATTTGAAAAATCTGCGATCAAACGCGAAATAAAGTGGAAGATGATTGCCGGAATGGATCAGGAGGAATTGGTACTTCTGAAATTTTCAAAAGAAGAAACCGAAACAAAACTGCGTTGGGAACATTCAAAGGAGTTTGAATACAACGGCCAGATGTATGATATTGTATCCTCAGAAATAAAAGGGGATTCAATCTTCTACCGTTGCTGGTGGGATTATGAAGAAACCCACCTGAACAAGAAACTTAAAAAACTGGTTGCTTCTGCTTTTGACCACGATGAGGATAACCAAAAAGCCCAAAAAAATCTTCACACTTATCTATGGTCCTTTTTCTGTACAGATCCTTTTGATTGGCAGGCCACACTTCCACAAAAAACAGAAATAGTTTATCGGGATACAATACATGCCCATATTTTCAACTCCATTCTTATCTCGCCACCCACACCTCCTCCCAAGCTAAGTTAACATTTATATAGATCAACTTTTACAGTTGTCACAACAAATGGCAACGCGAACTATTGTGTTCTTTTAGAAGAAGTTAACTTAAAATAAATCATTAAATGAAAAAAATATTCATACTGTGGATATTGTTTGGTTTTCTGGGCAGTGCCTATAGCCAAACCATAACCATCACAGAGCAAGACACCAACGAGCCCGTAGAGTTGGTAACGCTCACTAATGTAAAAACCAATCTTTATGCCACGACCAACTCCAAAGGGCAAGCAGATATTTCGGCATTTAAAAATGTGGAAAAGATAGAAATACGAAGCTTGGGTTATAAAACGGTGATAAAAAGCTATGCGGAATTAGAATCAGAAGGCTTTAAAATTTCGCTTGAAATTTCCAATCTTAGCTTAGATGAAGTGGTTATTTCTGGCTCGCGTTGGCGTCAGAGCAGTGATGATGTGCCTTCAAAAGTCATTTCCATTTCACCTAAGGAAGTAGCATTGCAAAACCCACAGACCGCGGCAGATCTTTTAGGTGTTTCAGGGAAAGTGTTCGTCCAAAAAAGCCAGCAGGGTGGAGGTAGCCCTATGATTCGCGGTTTTGCGACAAACAGATTGTTGTATTCCGTCGATGGAGTGCGAATGAATACCGCCATTTTCCGTTCCGGAAACCTTCAGAATGTTATCAATCTGGATCCCTTCGCCATAGAAAGTACGGAAGTGCTTTTTGGCCCAGGTTCTGTAATCTATGGCAGTGATGCCATTGGTGGGGTGATGAGTTTTCAAACATTGACACCCCAACTCTCATTGACAGATAAACCTTTCATCACTGGAAAAGCCAGTGCGCGCTATTCCTCCGCCAACAAGGAAAAAACGGGCCATTTTGATGTAAACGTGGGCTTTAAAAAGTGGGCGTTCGTTACCGGTATTAGTTCGTGGGATTACGATAATCTGCGCCAAGGAAGCCATGGCCCAGAGGATTACATTAAGGATTATTATGTGCAAAGACAAGACAGTACAGATGTTGTTATCACACAGGAAGACAAATTACTGCAGATTCCTTCGGCATTTTCGCAAATAAATATGATGCAGAAAATTCGTTTTCAACCAAATGAACGTTGGGATTTTCAATACGGGTTTCACTTTTCAGAAACATCGCCTTATGGCAGGTATGACAGAAACCAAAGAGTGCGCAACGGATTGCCCCGCTATGCCGAATGGGACTACGGGCCTCAAATTTGGATGATGAACAATCTAAATATAAACTATACTGCAAACAACTCAGTTTTTGACCAAATGAGTCTGCGCTTGGCGCATCAATGGTTTGAAGAAAGCAGAATTGACCGAACTTTCAATAAAACAGAACGCAATACACAAAGCGAAGAAGTGGGCGCCTATTCCGTTAACCTCGATTTTATAAAGACTACAGGTGAAAAAAATACTTTTTTCTACGGCCTGGAATATGTGTTGAACGACGTAAATTCCGAAGGGGAATTGACCGATATTTCTACAGGGATTTCAGAAGTAGGCCCTTCCCGCTATCCACAATCCAAGTGGCAATCGTTGGCGGCTTATGTTACGGATGAATTTAAGGTAACAGATAATTTCACCCTGAGTGCCGGCGCGCGTTATAACCTCGTTTTGTTGGATTCTGAATTTGACACCGCGTTTTATCCCTTTCCGTTTACCGAAGCAAATTTGAGCAATGGAGCGCTTACGGGAAGTTTTGGCGGGGTTTACCGCCCCACTGAATCTTGGGTGATAAGTGCAAACTTGGGCAGCGCTTTTAGAGCGCCAAATGTTGACGATGTTGGAAAAGTGTTCGACTCTGAGCCTGGAAGTGTGGTAGTTCCAAATCCTGATCTAAAGCCCGAATATGCCTACAATGCAGATTTGGGAATCGCCAAAGTTTTTGGGGATGTTGTAAAAGTTGATGTCACTGGATATTACACAACATTAAAAGATGCCATGGTGCGACGGGATTATAAACTGAACGGACAGGACAGTATTATGTACCAAGGTGAAATGAGCCAGGTACAAGCGATCCAAAATGCAGCGGTTGCCAACGTTTACGGAGTGCAAGTTGGCCTTGAGGTGAAACTGCCAAAAGGCTTTGGCTTTTCTACTGATGTAAACTTTCAAAAAGGCGAAGAGGAACTGGACAATGGAGATACTAGCCCATCGCGGCATGCTTCCCCGTTTTTTGGTATTTCGCGCTTGAATTACAAAGCTAACAAGCTAAGCATGGAACTGAACTTGAACTATCAAGGTAAACGTGATTTTGACGATCTTCCCGATGAGGAAAAAGTAAAAACGGAAATCTATGCTTTGGACGAAAACGGCAACCCCTATTCGCCAGCTTGGTACACACTTAATTTTAAAGCTTTATACAAAATGACCGATACTTTTGATGTTAGCGGGGGAATTGAGAACTTGTCAGACCAACGTTACCGTCCTTATAGTTCGGGAATTTCAGGTGCCGGAAGAAATTTTATTCTTGCACTGACAGCACATTTTTAGAGGTTAAGAAGTATAATCCACTGTGTTTTTAACAAGTGGTTGTTGGTCTTTACTTTTTTACTATATTTGAGCTAAGCCACTGGCTTATTTCTCCCCACTTAATTTGATAAAACCCGCACTTTATGAGTGCGGGTTTTTGATTTTTTAAGTGATGTTTCTGAGAATTCTTTTTTTAGACATAAATAGAAAAAGGGCCGGTCAAAAATTTAGCACTGACACTGGCCCTTCTTCGGCATCAAACCAACTATTCAAAAACAAATTTCTATACACGCGATTTGCGCTTTTTCATCTTTTTTTCTTCCAGTTTTTTTTCTATTTTTTCCTGTTTCAATGCTTTTGCATCTTTTGAGGAGGCTTTAAGGTTTCTTACTTTTGCCATGATACAATTCTTTAAAATTTAGAAATTTAACATCCCGGCTTCCTTTTCAGATTAAATTATAAAGCGAGTTGACAGCACCAAAAGTTATGGTGTTTGGGTTGGATGTACGCTAAAACAAAGGAAACCGTTACGGCACACTCGCAGGTGCGCCTTAATTCGGGAAGATGATTTTCAGTTTAAAGAAAGCAACCAAAGATTTCCGTAACCCGATTAAGTTACAATTGCTCTTACTAAATGAAAAAAAACCAAGCATAGCGGAAGTTTTTGATTGCTCGGTAAACATATCCAATTATTGTGTGAAAAACAAGTTAAAAAGAGTTAAAAACTGGGTGCTGGAAGTTTGCTGGAATAATGGATGCCCACGAAAGAAAAAACACGTTTCACAATTTCATTTTCCCTACAGAACAGGATAATTTCCTTGTTGTTTTCCCGTGCTTTTTCTGAAGCAATATAAAGCATATAAGCTCCTGCGGCATCAAACTTTTCCAAAGGGTCCAAATCTACTATTAACGTTTGGGTCTTGTCCAACGCTGCTTCTATTTTGAATTGAACTTCAGATAAGTTTCCACTGTAAAGCCTTCCCTCTAAACGCAATAACCGGTCCTTTAAAAAATGATGAAATGGTACACTCATGTGATTGAAAATTTAATATCACATAGGTTTTTGTGTAGGAAATTAAGGGCGAAGTTAATTCAGGGAGTAAAACGAGATGTGAAATTACAAAATGAATGTGAATTTAAAACAGGAAAACCTGTGCGAAGATAGCTACCTAAAGTAGTTTTTTTTCCTTTTTCCCTTTTGAATTGCTGCAGAGAACAAGTTCTGTAACAGTAACTGCTAATCCACTTCTTTTTAATAGTTTTGCAGCCTTAAAAAATAAATATGATTTCAATAGATGGCCTGGCAGTAGAATTCAGTGGTGATACGCTGTTTAGTGATGTTACCTTTGTGGTAAACGAGAACGATAAGATTGCCCTAATGGGGAAAAACGGCGCAGGAAAAAGTACGATGATGAAAATTATTGCTGGGGAACAAACCCCAACCCGTGGCAATGTGCGCGCACCAAAAGATGCCGTAATAGCCTATTTGCCACAGCATTTGTTGACCCATGACAATTGCACCGTTTTTGAAGAAGCTTCCAAAGCCTTCAAACAAATTTTTGAAATGCGGGACGAAATGGACCGCCTTAACAAAGAGCTGGAAACCAGAACTGATTACGAAAGTGATGCTTATATGAATATCATCACCAAAGTAGCTGAAGTTGGTGAAAAATACTACGCGCTAGAAGAAATAAACTACGAAGCCGAAGTAGAAAAAGCATTGCGCGGTCTAGGTTTTAAACGAAGCGATTTGCACCGCCAAACAAGTGAATTCAGTGGTGGATGGCGTATGCGGATTGAATTGGCAAAACTGCTGCTTCAAAAACCAGACTTGATTTTACTGGATGAGCCTACCAACCACGTAGATATTGAATCGGTGATTTGGTTGGAAGATTTCTTGTTGAATAAAGCCAAAGCAGTAATCGTGATTTCGCACGATAGGGCCTTTATTGACAATATTACCAACCGCACCATTGAAGTTACAATGGGCCGCATTTACGACTATAAAGCAAATTACAGCCACTATTTACAATTGCGTGCCGACAGGCGGTCGCATCAAATAAAAGCCTACGAAGAGCAAAAGAAATTTATAGCTGAAACCCAACAGTTTATTGATCGGTTCAAGGGAACGTATTCCAAAACCAATCAAGTGAATTCCCGCGAGAAAATGTTGGAGAAATTGAAAATCATTGAAATTGATGAAATAGACACTTCCGCTTTGGCCTTGCGTTTTCCACCTGCGCAGCGCAGTGGCGATTATCCGGTTGTAGCAGAAGGGCTTACCAAAAAGTACGGTGATCTAGTTGTTTTCAAAGATGCGAATATGAGTATTTCTCGTGGTGAAAAAGTAAGTTTTGTGGGAAGAAACGGCGAAGGAAAATCCACAATGATAAAAGCCATTATGGGCGAAATAGATTTTGAGGGAAGCTGCGCCTTGGGCCACAACGCCAAAGTGGGTTATTTTGCCCAAAACCAAGCCGCACTTTTGGATAAGGAACTCACCGTTTTCCAAACTGTGGATGAGGTTGCAAAGGGCGATATCCGCACACAAATTAAGAACATTCTCGGTCGTTTTATGTTCAGCGGCGATGATATTGATAAAAAAGTAGCATTGCTTTCCGGTGGTGAAAGAACGCGTTTGGCAATGGTGAAATTGTTGTTGGAGCCCGTAAACGTTTTGATTCTCGATGAGCCTACCAACCATTTGGATTTAAAATCGAAAGATGTGCTTAAAGAAGCTTTGCTTCAGTTTGATGGAACTTTAATTTTGGTTTCCCACGACCGCGATTTCTTGCAGGGACTTTCCGAAAAAGTATTCGAATTTAAGGACAAACGTGTAATTGAGCATTTTGAGAGCATAGACGATTTCCTTCAGCGCAATAGAATTGAAAATTTGAGGGAGATTGATTTGAAGGTTTAGTTTTATGCTTTAAGCACAAATGATTTTTATATTTGTAAAACCCATATTTATCTATGATTTAAGCCTTTTATCATGAAAAAATTATTATTCCTACTTAGCATATCGCTCTTTTTGGGATGCGGAAGTGATGATGATAATGACCCCGTTGCTGTAGATTATTCATTCTTTTTGGATGATGATACACCTCGTATAACGGGTAAATTTGGTGACGAAAATTTTGCTTGGTATTCCGGCTTTGTGGGGGCTTATGGAGTAGATTATTCTTATAACCCCTTAAATGGCGATCCTAACAGTCCCGAAAGAATTTTGAAGTTTGGTTTGTTAAAGCAATTTGACACCAATTATTTTTTCATCTGGACTCCGCGTTACAATATTACTTCTGAAAATGAATTTAATCAAGTTTTTGGTTTGGGAAAAAAAACGATAGGAAACCCACAGTCAGATTTTTATCTAGAAATTAATTATGATGGTATAGATTATATTTCTTGTGAAGCTATGTCCAGCAGCAAAGTAGAAATACTTAAAACAGAAGAAGGTCTGCATGTGAGTTCGGAAGTTTTGAAAGTATGGTTTAAATTGGATGACATGGATTTTACAAGCTGTAACGGAAATATGAATTTTAACTTGAAAGAAGGTTATGTGATGGCATATTTTTGGGGGCACAAATTTGATTGATTTTAAAATAAATAAAAATGAAATTACACTCTTATTTTTTCATCGCCCTATTGTTCTTTGTTGGTTGTATTTCCAATACAGATAAATCTACCGGCCCAGAACCTAGCCCAGCAGATCCAGAAGTTATTGCTAAAATGGAACAAGATGCCTTAAAACCCATAAAGGACAGTTTGCCAATTATAGGTTTGTTAATGTACAACGGTGTTTTAACAACTGAAGTCACTGCCACCGCAGACGTTTTTACAAAGCATACGGAAAGTGGAAAACAACTTTTCAACGTAATTACGATTGCCGAAACTGCTGATCCAATTGTAAGTGAAGAAGGTTTAAAAATAATTCCCGATTACACTTTTGAAAACTGCCCAAAACTGGATGTGCTTTTTGTGCCCAGCGCTTATGATATGTACACCCAAGTTCACAATCCAAAAATTGTGGAATTCATAAAAGAACAAAACAAAAACACAAAATATACCGTGAGCAACTGTGCCGGGGCACAACTTATTGGCGCAAGTGGAATTGCCGATGGGAAAAAAATTGTGACCTGGATTGGTGGTGGCGAACAGCTTCAAAAAGACTATCCAAACCTAAAAGTACAAGATGATAGTGTAGTTAGATTTATGGAAGACGGCAAGTTTCTTTCCTCAAACGGAAATCTAATCAGCTATGTTTCCGCTTTGAATTTATTAAAAAAAATGGCAGGGCAGGAGCAGGTTGATTTTGTGGAATCTTATCTTTATTTGAAAGAACTACAAAAATGGAAACAGTAAAAAGTTGCAGTATCCAGTATCAGTGGGCATTATTTCCACATAAAAAAGAAAAATTATGAAAACATATAACCTATTGTTCGCAGCCTTGTTTTGTTTTATTCTTGGAATTGCTTCAGCACAAGAGAAGGATATAAAAGCAAACACATCCCAAGAAACTGAAAATATTAGCAACACTGAAAAATTGTTGAATTCCAAATCCTTCGAGTTTATTGCCAACACTGCATTTCCCACAAGTGGAACTCCGAAAAATTTAGTGGGAAGTGGTTATTCCGTAACCTTTTCACCAGAGAAGATTGTAAGTAACCTACCTTTTTACGGAAGAGCTTATAGCGGAATGGCTTTGGGTCGCGATAAAGGGATGCGTTTTCAAGGAAAACCTGAAAATTTTACTATTGTTAATAATAAGGAATACCAAGTAAACACAACTGTAAACGATGAAGGGAATACCTATGTAATAGCATTGTCAGTTAGTGATTCTGGATATGCTTCGCTTTCCATAAGCAGTAATGACCGCGGTACGATCAGTTACCAAGGGGAGGTTAAGTAGTAATCAGTAATTTGTTGCAGTTGGCAATTTTAGTTATGAATTGACCCACTATATCACTTCAGCAGCATTCAAGAAATTGAAGCAAAATACTTGCCTTACAATCACAAGAAACGCCCGAAATTCTATATTATACTAAGGAGGATTTTACCCTCTGGAAAAGATTAGATTCATTTCGTTTAAATGCAAATGGATTTTATTTCGCTCAATATCAAGCTGTTAATTGTATTTAAAATAAAATAAATATAAAAAGAGACCCTTAATAGGATAAGATAATTTTTATTATATTTACAAAATATCCCCATCCCAACTTTTTTTAAAAAAAGAGTTGGATGGGGATTTTTTGTTAGGACCTGAATACATCAAAACACACTAGTTAATATCTCTTTCATTTAACCAACTATTAAAGATCTTGATCTGGAAATATAATTTATTGACCATGAAGACAAAAAGCAAATTCGTATTTTTAATTGTACTGATTACGTTGTTCGGTTTTTCAAATTTAACTGCGCAAACCACCAGTGTATATGTTTCCGCCCATCCTGATGATTGGCAATTATTTATGAATCCAAATGCTTATAACAGTATAAAAGGCACTAATGAAAAGGTGATTTTTATACTTACCACTGCGGGAGATGCCGGAGACGGAATTTCAAACAATCATTATTTGGCGCGAGAAGAAGGCAGTTTACGCGCAATCAGGTTTATGTCCAACACTTTTACCAATCAAGGTGCGCCTGGCACAAATATGAACCAAACTACGGCGAATGTAAATGGACATCAAATTTTAAAATTCTCCTATAGAAATGCAGTGATCTATTTTCTGCGATTACCTGATGGGAATTATAGTGGGACTGGATATACGGGGACAGGCAACCAGAGTTTACAAAAATTATACAATGGTTCCATAACAACTATTTCGGCTGTTGATGGCTCTGCAACCTATTCTTCCTTGGTAGATCTAGAAAATACATTGAAATCCATTGTCCAAACTGAAGCCACGGGAAATATAAAGTTTAATTCAGCCGATCATGACACTTCATTAAATCCGGACGATCATTCAGATCATGTCCATTCTTCCTTAATAATGCAGGATGTGGCCAATTCCATAGGAGGTGTAACTTTGAATTTGTACAGAGATTACCATACCGCCGTCCTGCCCATTAATATTTTCAGTGATAATTTATTGATAAACGCAGGTACTTGGGCAGCTACGGCTTCAGGTATTTCGGATAATTCATTTTTCAGCACTTGGGATAATGACCACAACGTATGGTTGTATAGACAATATTTCAGAACAGTTCTCCCAAATAACTATCCTGTCGTTTCGGTGGTTGCCACTGACCCCAATGCAGGGGAGAATCCTTTGGATACGGGCACCTTCACCGTAAGTTTAAATTCGGTAAATACCGGCAGCCCAATTACAGTAAATTATACCGTGAGTGGCACGGCAACACCAGGGCCTGATTATACTCCTCTTTCGGGAACGGTAATCATAGCCAATGGGCAGCAAAGCGAATCTATTACGGTTACGCCAATTAATGACGCTGAGGTGGAGCCATCTGAAACCGTTATCCTTACCTTGGCTGAGGGTGCTGGTTATAATATAATAGCTCCTGTAACTGCAACTGTAAACATTACCAGTGAGGACATTGTTCCCCCTGGAACAAACCTTGCACTTTTAAAACCTACTACAGTGTCTAACGGAGCTTCTACAAAGGATAAGGCTGTTGATGGCATCTATAACAGAAACAACTATTGGCAAGGGATTCCCTACCCACAATGGTGGCAGGTAGATCTTGGAAATGATTTTGACATTAGCAAATTAGTGGTCATAACCTATTATGGCAATAATCGCTATTATCAATACGACATACAAGCTTCCACAGACGGAACCAATTGGACGACTGTGGTTGATTTTAATGCAAATACGACCCCAGCGACGAGCCAGGGAAATACTTTCAACCTCAGTAACCCGAAAGCCCGTTATTTAAGGGTAAATATGAATTACAATTCAGCGAATTATGGGGTGCACATCATGGAATTTGAAGCTTATGGAGCCTTGTCCGGTTCTAATAATCTTCTAGCAACAATAAATGCAACAGACCCATCGGCTTCCGAGAATCCGTTGGATAGTGGAAGCTTTACGGTAAGTCTCAATGCCGTAAATAACGGCGATCCGCTTACGGTTAATTATATCGTTGGAGGCACAGCTACTCCAGGTGCCGACTATAATGCATTTTCGGGAACTGTAACCATCCCCAATGGGCAGCAGAGTGCTACCCTAACAGTAACTCCTGTTGATGATGCAGAGGAAGAGCCTGTAGAAACTGTAATCCTAACACTCTCTTCGGGTACTGGTTACACGGTGGGTGAGCCTTCCAGCGCCACTGTAAATATTACAAGTGACGACATTGCACCGCCTAGCGGAAATATTGCTTTAAACAAACCAACAACCGCATCCAGTGGTTCTGAAACAGCGAGCTCCAAGGCGGTTGATGGAATCTATACAATAGATAATTGGTGGGGAGCCAGTCCTTACCCTCAGTGGTGGAGTGTGGATTTGGGCGCAGAATACGATCTTAGCAAATTAGTGGTTATTACGTATTATGATGGTTTCAGATATTATCAATACAATATTCAAGGGTCGCTGGACGGGACGAATTGGACAACTTTGGCCGATTTCAATGCAAACACAACTCCCGCAACCAGCCAAGGGAATACCTTTAATCTCAGCAGCCCTTCAGCGCGCTATATAAGGGTGAATATGAATTATAATTCAGCGAATACTGGAGTCCATATCATTGAATTTGAAGCCTATGGAACATTGACCCAGTTTTCTGGAAAAAATGCCTCCAATCAAACAAGTTCATCAGAAAAAAAGCTGGACGAAACGTCAAAAAAGTTTTCTTTATCGGTTTATCCCAATCCAAGTAAGTACGGAAATCCTATAAAAGTGGGTCTTCAGCTACCAAAAGATCAGCGTGCATCAGTAGAGATTTTTGATGTCAATGGGAAAAAAATCGCAAACAAAGAATTCGACCTCAAAAAAGGATTTAACGAAGTTGAAATGGCCACTAATTATTTCTCAGCGGGTATGCTCATTGTTAAGGTGGATATTCAAGGCGAAATAATGACCAAAAAGGTTTTCCTCGAATAAGTTGGCGCTTTTTCCATTTCGATGCCCATTGGCAATTCAGGTTATGTCTTCTTTGAAATAAGGGGTAATAATCGCTGAAATATCTCTTATAGGGGAAGGTTTTCGTAAAGCTGAATAATTAACAGCATGTAAGGCCGAATAAATGATAGCCGAGCAATTCTGAACTCCTCGATTTCTCAACTTTTTAAAGCACTAACTCCCCGAAAAGCCTTTCCAGAGTAGCATCAAGATCATCGCTAAACCCATTGTGTGGGCGCGAGGTTTGTAGCGAAGCACTGCGCTGCGCAGTAAGCCATCGGAATCTGTCCGGAATTTCCCATTGCGCAACTGGACCACCGTCTTTAGATCCCGAGCATATTTTTTCGAAACCGATGAGGTTCTTTTCAAAATCCTCCACTTCCAGTTCGCAGGAAAAAAGTTTTAGTTTTTCAGTGTCAATGCGGTATTTGCAGTTTAAATATTTGGCACCCTTACTAAAAAGGATGATACCCACATTCAGGAATTCCTCGCGTTCAACGCGGGGCACCAAACGTATTACCGCATATTCATACAAGTGTTTCCCGGGCATTCTGAATTTGTTTTACAAAGTTGATTGCATTGTTTCTTCTAAGTACTAAAAACTGATAATATATTTCCCTTATTTCTTCGGCATCTATTTCAGCACCTTCCCAATTTAGCCAATCGGCTGGAATAAGGTTGGTTATTTCCCGCAGCTTTTCATCGGAGAGTAAGGCTGTCATTTCCTCATTTATTTTTTCAACCAAAGAAGCCTGAGGCAGGAGAACGTGGTCTTTAATATATGGAAACGGACTTACCGCGGCTTTTTCCCAGTTATCCCACGAATGGTGAAAATAGAACGTAGCGCCGTGGTCAATCAGCCAAAGTTCTTTATGCCAAATGAGCATATTGGTGTTCTTCACCGTTCGGTCTATATTGGTTATAAAGGCATCAAGCCATACAATTTTAGAGGCCAAACTTTCATCTACAGCTATTACAACGGGATCAAATGTTAAGGCTCCAGAAAGAAAGTGCAATGCCAGGTTGAGCCCTTGGCTGCCCTTTAGTAAATCCTGAATTTCCTCATCGCCTTCACTGCGGCCAAAGGCTTCATCGAGGTTTGCAAAGACCAGTTCGGGAACTTTCAAACCTAAAGTTCTTGCAATTTCGCCACCCAATAATTCTGCAATCAAGGCTTTTACGCCGTGGCCAGCGCCGCGGAACTTTAAAACGTATTTAAAATCGTCATCAGCTTCAGCCAATGCAGGTAAAGAACCTCCTTCCCGTAGCGGAGTTATGTAACGCGTAACGTTTACGGTGCGGAGATCTATATTGTTCGTTGTCATCGCTTACAAAATTAGGGTTATTTGTGAATATGGAACTCGATTTTTGTAGAGATGTTTTTATTGCCTTTAAAAAATAGATTGTGGAAATTTTTAAAAGTATAAATTCGTATTTTGCCATAATCTGAAACATTAAACTGAAAGTTATTGGATTTAACCATTGAAAACATTTTACTTGTTGGTTCGTTATTGCTTTTTATAAGTATTGTAGCGGGTAAAACTTCCTATAAATTTGGCGTTCCCACATTGGTGCTTTTCTTAGGAATTGGGATGCTTGCAGGTGAGGATGGCATTGGTGGTATCAGCTTTAACGATCCGCAACTCGCGCAGTTGATAGGCATAATTTCATTAAACTTTATCCTTTTCTCAGGGGGTCTTGATACCGATTGGAAAGCGGTAAAACCCATTATGAAAGAGGGCTTCATGCTTTCAACATTAGGCGTTTTACTGACAGCTGTCGGGCTTGGAACGTTTGTATATTACGTGACAGATTTCACCATTTATGAAAGTTTGCTCTTGGGAAGTATTGTTTCTTCTACTGATGCGGCTGCGGTGTTTTCCATTTTACGTTCCAAAAACCTTGCGCTCCGCGCTAATTTGCGTCCCACGCTGGAGATGGAAAGCGGGAGTAACGACCCGATGGCCTATGTGCTGACCATTGCTTTTCTGGGATTGGTAATCAACCAGGACAAAGGCCTGGCCTCCATGATTCCGTTGTTTTTTCAGCAAATGATTATTGGAACCATAGCTGGTTTTGGCTTTGGAAAGTTAAGCAAGATTATCATCAATAGAATAAAACTGGATTTTGAAGGGCTTTACCCGGTGCTGGTAATTGCTTTGATGTTTATAACCTTTTCCGTGACCGATTTTGTGGGAGGGAATGGCTTTCTTGCTATCTATATTTGTGCGCTCTATTTGGGAAATCAATACCTAATTCACAAAAAAACCATTCTTAAAATGTATGATGGCCTGGCTTGGTTGATGCAGATCGTACTTTTCTTAACCTTGGGACTTTTAGTGTTTCCCTCACAGATTGTTCCCGTAATTGGCATCGGACTTTTAATATCCTTGTTTTTAATATTTGTGGCGCGTCCTGTGGCAGTTTTGATAAGCTTGATTCCCTTTAAAATGAAATTGCGACGGCGGTTTTACATTTCGTGGGTTGGTTTGCGGGGAGCCGTGCCAATTGTATTTGCCACTTACCCATTATTGGCTGGAATTGATAAGGCGAATATGATATTCAACATCGTGTTTTTCATTTCCCTGACTTCTATTTTGATTCAGGGAACTACGCTTTCAATAGTCGCAAAATGGCTAAAAGTAAGTATTCCCGCTGCGGAGAAAATTAGAACTCCTTCAGAAAAATTTTTGGAGGAACATCCCAAGACAGAAATGCGGGAGATAGGCATTGCTGGCGGAAACAAAGTTGTAGGCAAAAAAATTGTGGATATTGAATTCCCCAAAACCGCAATTATCGCAATGATAAAAAGAGACGAAAAATACATTACTCCCAACGGTAGTACTGTAATCAATGCTGATGATGTGCTAATTGTACTTTCAGAAACAAAAAAAGGAATCAAAAAGGTGTACAAGGCTTTAAATATTCTAGAGTTTTCGGCGGCGTAAACTTCAAAGAATAGATTTGTAAAAATGAATTATATTCGCAATAGTCACTTATTTAGATAATTATAAAAAACCATCGAACTCTTGGAAACAAAAGCCGAAATCAATAAAAAGCCGTAGCTTTATTGGGAATATAAAACGATGAGGAAACTATTTAAAATATTGCAAGTCACAGCGGCGCTATTCCTTTTTGGAATATTTGTGTCCTGCGAGGATGAAAAGGAAATTAGCTCCTACAGCCCGAATCATTGGGAAGACCATTATGTAGATCCCGGAGTTTCGGGACCAAAAAGTGATTCGCTCCAAATAGGGAAGACCTATTTGAGCATCTACTCACACATTTACAGTTTTTCGATGTCAAAATCGCAGAGTTTAACCGCTATGGTAAGCCTTAGAAACGTGAGTGAAACAGACACTATCTACATCTCAAAAGCCGATTATTACGGTACTGAAGGACAATTGATTCGTCACTACTTCAAAAAAACCATCTACCTCAAACCTTTGGAAACGGTTGAAATTGTTATAGACGAAACTGACCGACATGGCGGCAGTGGCGCCAATTTTATTTTTGAATGGACTGCAAAAGCCACAACCCCTGAACCGCTTTTTGAGGCAATTATGACTTCGCTTCGTGGCTCGCAAGGGTTGAGTTTCACTACTATTGGAAGAAGGATTGAGTGAATTACGAAGTGCGAAGTGAGGAGTACGAAGTACGAAATACAAAATGAGAAGTTCAACACTCAACCCTTTCCGTTAGCTGGGTTGTAAATTTTACGGTAAAACTAAACTGTTTTCCCAACGGTCCCCCTGGCCCCTAAAGGGGGAAGAGAGTTGCCTTTCAGTCCTGTTTCTTGATTCCCTTTAGTCCTGTTTCCAAATTCCAAATCAACAAACAGTATTGTCCCACTAAAAACAATATAATGTCCATCCAGAGTATCGATTCGTGGTCTTTCGTTGATTTCTAGTACTTTGCCTTATTTGAAGCAATGCAGTTAGGCATATAATACAATGCTTATTGAGATTCTGTTGCGAATATATCGGACAACATTGATCAACGAATCCAAAATCCAAATAGTTTTCGTTATTTTTGAAGAAAAAGCTAAGTAGATGAAAATAGTAGTTTCCCCAGCCAAAACGCTGGATTTTGAATCCAAACTTCCCACCACCCGTGCCACCCAACCCAAGTTTTTGGAAGAGGCCGAAATGATAAACAACAAACTGGAAATCAAAAGCAAAAAAGCCATTGGCAAGCTGATGGATATCAGCGATAAACTGGCAGCGCTCAATTACCAACGTTACAAAGAATTCACAACCCCTTTCACAAAACACAATGCCCGGCCCGCGGTTTATGCATTTGCTGGCGACGTTTACACAGGCTTGGACGCTTACACCATTCCTTCAGATAAAATCGATCTGTTGCAGGACTCTTTGCGAATTCTTTCGGGAATGTACGGAATGCTTCGTCCGTTAGATTTAATTCAGCCCTATCGTTTGGAAATGGGAACCAAACTGACTGTGAACCGTAAAAAGGATTTGTATGCTTTTTGGAGAAAAACACTTACCGAAACCTTAAATGATGAATTGAAAGATGACGAGCTTTTCCTAAACCTCGCCAGTGTGGAATACTTCAATGCCATTGATGAAAAGAAACTGAAAGTGCCAGTTATTTCGCCAGTTTTCAAAGATTTTAAAAATGGGGAACTCAAAATAATTTCCTTCTTCGCCAAAAAAGCGCGCGGCAGTATGACGCGCTTTGCCATTGATAATAATGTAAAAACCTTGGATGAGTTGAAGGCGTTTGATTATGATGGTTATGGTTTCAGTGAAAAATATACTGAAAAAGAGAGTGAGCCTGTTTTTATAAGATAATTTTTAAGAAACAAGAAACCCTTTTGTTCCACCACATCCACCCATACCCGCCCTATATTCCCGAAACTGCAACTAAATTGATTGTAGGTACGCTGCCGCCGCCGCGTTTCACAACCGGGCAATTGAAGGAAGGCGATGTAGATTTCTGTTACGGCAGCCGTGATGGACAGTTATGGCCAATCTTGGACAGGATATTCAACTTAAATTTAAAGTTTGAAACCACCGCAGAGGCCATCGTCCAGCGCGAACATTTTCTCATAAAAAGAGGCATCGGCATTTGCGACATGGTCGCTTCCGCCAAGCGCGAAAAAGTAGATGCTTCAGATATTGGCATGCTTGAAGTGGAATTGCGCGATTTAATTGCCATACTTCAACAAAACCCTAAAATTGAGATGCTTCTTTTTACTGGTGGCAATAGCAAAAACGGCCCTGAATATTTCTTCCGAAGAAAACTAAAAGAATACAATATTTCACTAAAATTGGTTTCGAACAAAGTGCCGCGAATCCATGCGTTCCAACTGCCAGACAGCAGAAGAATAGTAAAAACCGTTTCCTTGATTGCGCCATCGGGAGCGGCAAACAGAGCCGTGGGGAGTCTTGCTGCCTACAAAAAAATGAAAGACGAATTTCCCGAAAAAACAACTGTCGATTTTCGGGTTGAACAGTACAAACCGTTTTTTTAAACCAGTTCAATTTCCCCCTTTGCGGTTAGGGGGCTTTAAAATTGAAAATCTGCAAGGGCGAATTATTGCTCACTACCATATACATTTCCTTCCCGTTAATCTCAATGGCTTTCATGTTTTTTGAATCAGTGGCTATAAATGGCACATATTCTCTGGAATAGTTAAAACTGCCTTTGCCATCGCCCAACAACACATAACCGTAGTTGCTGTCATAACGGATGGTTTCCACCTCGGCATCATAAATGGCGCCAACGCCCATAATGTCCATCTTGCCATCGTTGTTGAAATCGCGGGAAATGAAGGAAAGGGTAGGGCCCAATTGGGCTTCGTTTGGCAATTTTTTTACTTTGAATTTTCCGCCGCCCAGATTTTCTGCGTACATACTTTCAAAATTGTGGCTGGTCAGTTTAAAAGCTTCCTTAAGCTCTTCCTCCCCGTAAATACCATTCATGTCCAGGTTGGAAAATTCCTTGTAGCTTTTGATTTTATCGAGTAGGAAAGGGTTCTGCTGGCTGCTACATTCCTTACCGCGAACGGGAACAAGTCTTCCGTCATTTATTTTGCTCATTGCAACATCAAAACTACCGTTGTTGTCAAAATCCTTGGCATAAATGAAAAGCGGTTTTTCTGCGGAAGGGTGGAATTTATTGTTGCCACCAATGTTTCCAAAAACATAATCCTCATTGCCATCGCCATCAAAATCTTCGGCAGTTACGGTGAACCACCAACCTTCGGTGTTTTCAAGGCCCGTTGTGTTTTCGTTTTTGGAAAAACTTCCTTTGTTGTTGGTGAAAATGGTAGGGGCCATCCACTCTCCCGTTACTAAAAGGTCAAGGTCCTTATCATTGTCATAATCGGTAAAGACAGCTTCGGAAACCATCCCGATTTCTTTAAGTGAGGGATTTTCCTCGGTGGCATCCTTAAAAATTCCGTTTTCGTTCTTAAGAAGATAGGAGCGGGGCGAAAGCGGGTATTTTTTGGGAACCACATTGCCGCCAATAAACAGATCTTGGTCGCCATCGCCATCGTAATCTGCAGCCACAACGCTTTTGCTGGAAACGAGCATAGCAGGCAAAGCTTCTTTTTTATAAGTGAAATTGCCTTTGCCATCATTCACAAAAAGCCTATCCTGTAAGAGCGGACTGTTTTCAGTAAGCTCGTAGCCGGCGCTCGCCACATAAAGGTCTTGGTCTCCATCGCCGTCGGCATCAAAAAAGATTGCGTTGGCATCTTCATATTTGGCGTTATTTTTCCAAAGTGCTACATTTGTTTTTGTGAAACTTCCACCTGCTTTTTGAATATATAAAGCAGCTTCCGAACCCGCGGCGTTTCCTGCGAAAAAGTCGTCCAGGCCATCGCCATTAACATCTGCCACGGCAAGACCACTACCTTTTGTGGATTGTTTTTGGGGAATGAGAAGTTGAAGCGAAAAATCGTCGAAATCATTCTCTTTCTGCACATAATCAATGCCAATGCTTGCAGGATCTATACTTGATTTTTTGGAAACGGGATTTTGATAAGTAACTGTTCCCGCAGTTGCGGTGCTATAATCCACATTGTACATTTTATTACTCGCAGGGCTGTTCAGCTTTGATATTTTCCCGTCGGGCCATTGCACGACCACTTCGTCAACCTTGTCATTTTTGCCAAGCCCAAAATGAAGTACATCGGTAACGGACGATTCAAAACCGCGGGCAAGATACAATTGCTGAAACTGTATGGTGTCTCCTTTTTTCACATAAACCTTTGTGCCAATCCCCAAGGAATTATTGTTTGGGCCTTTCAGTTTCACTTGCAAATAATTATTGTTGGCATTGTTTCGGTATAGACCCACTTCATCGTCTATATTGTTTATTATCAAATCTAAATCACCGTCATTGTCAAGATCGGCATAGGCTGCACCGTTTGAAAAAGTTGGGTCTTCCATTCCCCATTCCTTCATCTTTTTGGTAAAAGTAAGGTCGCCATTGTTTTTGTAGATATAATTGTTCAGTTTCTGAGAGGGCAGCATAGCTTGTACTTCTTCCAAAGTCATGGCTTCGTTTTTGGCGATTTTCTCTTTCGCCACAGTCCTAAAATCTTGGTTTGTGTAATCTTTTATAACCCCGTTGGTGATAAAAATATCCTTCATCCCGTCGTTGTCAAAATCGGCAATGAGCGGTGCCCAGCTCCAGTCGCTTTTTGCCACTCCACTAAGGAGCCCCGTTTCATTGAATTTTCCATTGCCCAGGTTAAAATGGAGCATATTGACCATATACGGATGGTTATAACCAATGGCAACCATTTTGTAGAAATTTTCTGTATCCATGGAAGCCATATTCTGCTTGCTGCGCTTGTAATTTTCTGCAGTCATATCCACAGTTATAAGGTCTGGCAAAAGGTCGTTGTTGAGGTCTGCATAATCTGACCCCATACTATAAAAAGAGATATGGTCTATGCGTTGGTTTATTTCGTTCTTGAAGGTTCCATCTTTTTGGTTGATGTACAATTGGTCCGGTTCCAGAAAATCGTTGGAAACATAAATATCGTCCCAGCCATCGTTGTTGAAATCGCCCACGGCTGCGGCCAGGCCCCAAGTTTTGTTGTATAACCTAGCTTCGCCAGTAACTTTTGTAAAAGTAGTGCCGTCATTTCGGTACAATTGGTCGCTTGTAATCTCTTCAATTTGGCTTTGTATCTCGGCACTTATTTTAGCGTTGTTGTTGAAATCGTAGCGGTAGTTTACAACGTATAGATCTAAGTCGCCATCTTTGTCATAGTCAAGTTGGTAGGCTTGGGTGGAATAGCCGGGGTCGTCCAAACCCCATTTTTTGGCTTCTTCTTTAAACGTTCCGTCTTTTTGGTTTATGAACAGCAGGTTTCGTCTTCCGTTATCGTCTTTCAAAGAACCCGCTTTGCAAACGTAAATATCTAACCAACCATCGTTGTTTATATCCAGCATAGTGGCGCCAGAGGAAAACCCTTTGTAGTCTTCTGCTTTTGAAGCGGTTGTAATATCTTCAAAAACCAGATTGCCTTTGTTCTTGTACAATTTATTGGGGCCCATGCTGGAAACAAAATAAAGATCCTGCAGCCCATCATTATCAATATCGCCTACAGCCACACCACCGCCCACATAAATGTAAGTATAATTTAAAAAGTTAAAATCTATATCCTCCTTTATCACATTCGTGAAATTTAATTGCGAAGTTTCAGAAGTGATTTTTGAATACAAGGTAGTTGCATTGTCGGTATATTCTGAATTGTTTTCCCTTTTTGAAGATTGTGAACAGGAAAATAAAAACATCGATAAAATGAGGGTTACAATGAGTGTTTTCATAATGAAATGGATTAACTGACTTAAAAACAAGTGTTTAAAATTTCAGGAAAAATATTTTTTTTGGTTAGTTGAAATAAATCCTAAATATATAAAATATTAGTTCAGGGAATTATTTGTCTTTTATGATAAATTACAGTATTTTTAACGACATTTTAACTATTAATTTTAAATTATCAATTTTATGAGAAAAATTACCTTTTTAATTTTATCGGCATTGATATTGTCAGCTTTTAGCTGGCAGGTCAATGCGCAGACGTATATGGGCTCGGGAACACCCGCCCCTATACCCGCTACAGGAACTGGCGGATCCCCTTGTGTGGGTGGTCCTACGGTTTCAACAGCCAATGTGCCATTAACTGGAGTTATAGGGACTGCTCCAGGGGAATATCAATTAACGTCCTTGTCTTTCAATATCTTGCACACTTGGGCGAGTGATATCGACCTATCGCTTATAACCCCAGGTGGTTCTACGCTAGATATAAGCTCTGATAATGGAGGAAGTTCTGGTTTTGATACTGCAGCAACATTAATTATCACTGATGGTGCTCCAACTGTGGTTAGTACATGGACTTCAGGCCCACCATCGCCAAGTGGCTATATGGCTGAGGCTGGTTTATTAAATACATTGCTAGCGGGCCAGACAGTAAATGGAAACTGGACCATTAATATTTGTGATGATAGCGGCGGTGACTCAGGGACTTTGAATTCTTATTCATTGACCTTTACTCAAGTTCCAGGTGGCGGTGGCGGTAGCAATATTGCTGAATGTGCCTCAGGCCTTCCTTTGCCAATAGACCCTCCTGCATCTGTAGTTTCCACTTTGACCGTTACAGAAACAGGTGTAATTGGCACTGGTTCTGGCGACTATCATTTTGATGATGTAATACTTAATGTAGCTAGTGGATGGGCTAATGACTTAAATTTCACCTTGGTGGCACCTTCGGGCTCTACGTTAGACCTTTCTTCTGGAAACGGTGGTTCAGGTGGTTTAAATCCTGCTCAAACACTAACATTTACAGATAGCTCAACAAATTTGATTACCACCTGGACGGGGGGAGCTCCCTTGGCTAATTACCAGCCAGAGGGCGGTTTGTTGAACACTGTTTTTGCCGGCCAACCAGTGAATGGTACTTGGACTTTGAATATTTTGGATAATTTTGC
This sequence comes from Aequorivita sp., assembly GCA_026646335.1. GTDB lineage: Bacteria > Bacteroidota > Bacteroidia > Flavobacteriales > Flavobacteriaceae > Aequorivita. The sequence continues at coordinate 27,026 of JAPKFY010000028.1, forward strand.
TTTCGGTGATGGCGGATCTTTAAACTCTTTCTGTCTAAATATGTCAGTGATAACCGTTGTTGGTAACCCACCAACCATTGCTTGTCCAGCTGATATTACAATAAACAATGCCGTAGGAACATGTGGTGCAGTAGCAAACTTTGCCGGTGTGGCCTTTGATGTTGAAGACGGTAACATATCCTCTTCTATCGTTGCAACCCCTGCAAGCGGAAGCACTTTCCCTGTTGGCGTTACTACCGTAGAACTTTCAGTAACAGATAGCGATGGCAATACTGTTACCTGTAATTTTACAGTAACCGTATTGGACAACGAAGCTCCAATGGCAGTTTGCCAAGACCTTACCGTAGATCTTGATCCTGTAACGGGAATGGCAACCATTACCGGTGCCCAAGTGGACAACGGCTCTACTGATAACTGTGGCATCGCCTCTATGACCTTGGATGTAGTGGTATTAACAGTTACCGATAACTCTGGTAATTCATCTACCTGTACCGCTACCGTTACCGTTCAGGACGTAACTGCTCCTGAGGTATTCTGTGTGGGCGGATTTGGAATCTTCTCCGAGTCTGAGGACTTTGAAGGTGCTACTGTCCCAACAGGTTGGACAACAGTAATTGAATCTGGAAGCCAAGATTGGACTTTCGGTTCAGGTGACATGCCAACTGGCGGTGATTTCCCAACCAATGCTGCAATATTTGATGATGATGCAGCAGGATCTGGTACTGCAAACATGGCAAGACTTTTATCCCCTGTGTATGATTTAACGAGCGCGAGCAACGTACAGCTTTCTTTTGACTATGCCCTTCAGGATTTTGCAGGTTCTGGAGTATTATACGCTGAAGTATGGGATGGTGCTGCTTGGCAACAAGTATTTATTATTGATGATGTGGATACAAATCCTGTAAATACGGGAGATATAGATGTTTCTGCTTATGTTAATGCCGCATTCCAAGTGCGTTACACCTATGATGACGAAGACGGTGGCTGGAACTGGGGCGCTGGAGTCGACAACTTC
>JAPKFY010000029.1 GCA_026646335.1 Aequorivita sp.
TTTTTCCAGCACGCCTTCGATCTCGGGCCAGTCGAATCCCACCCGCGCGGCGCGATCCTGGTATTCCTGCGCCTGACTCAAGGCGGGCAAGGCGGCAGGGACTTCGTGAAGTGCGAAAATATTATTTAGAACAAATATAAATTAACAATTAACACTTTATTTGCATTTTCAAAATCGACTTAATAATGTACTTTTGCTGCTTTATTTGTGCTGCAGAATGAGCATTATGATTACATTTATTCGTAACTAATTCTGTTCCAAACTATCGACCATAATTTAACCATTAGTATGAAAAAGGTGAATTTTATACATCTACGCTCAAAATTGCCATTTCTTCTGTTAGTGTTTTCACTAACCTTTTCAACTACCATATATTCCCAGGATGCTGCAGCCACAGGTGGTGATGTTGCTGCTGGAGAATCTTTGTTTAAGGCCAACTGCGCTGCGTGCCACAAGATGGATGCAAAGGCCGTAGGGCCTGCACTGAGAGGGGTGACTGACAAGTTTGATCGTGACTGGCTTCACAAGTGGATCCGAAACAGTCAGGCTATGATTGCCGATGGAGATGCGATAGCCGTAAAATTATTTGAGGACAACAATAAAGCTATAATGACTCCCTTTCCGGCGCTGTCAGATGCGGATATTGATAACATTCTTGCCTATACCAGCCAGCCTAAAGCTGTGCCCGCTGCAACTGCTGCTACTGATGCGGCTGCAGGGGCTGCAACAAACGATGGTGGCGGAGTTTCAAATTCTTTGGTCTTAGGTGCTTTGGCGCTTATTTTCTTGTTATTGGTAATCATGCTTTTCTTGGTGACAAATACTTTAAGAAGAATTGCTGAGGCCAAAGGAGTTGAATTTGTGGAAAAAGAAAAACGTACTCCACTATGGAAAGCTTTTGTGCAAAATCAGTTCTTGGTTCTGGTAGTGTCTATCTTTTTGTTGCTTTCTACAGGATATTATGCGTTTGGTTATATGATGCAAGTTGGGGTTGACCAAGGCTATGCTCCGGTTCAACCAATTCACTATTCACATAAAATCCACGCTGGCGATAATCAGATAGATTGTAATTTCTGCCATAGTTCAGCAAGAAAGAGCAAAACCTCGGGCATACCTTCGTTGAATGTTTGTATGAACTGTCATAAAAATATTTCAGAAGTTGCTCCAGAAACTGCTACGGAAGAATATTCAAAAGAATTTTACGACGGCGAAATTGCCAAACTTTACCAAGCTGTTGGTTGGGACGCTGACAATCAGCAATACACAGGAAAAACAGAGCCGGTTAAATGGGTTCGAATCCATAACCTTCCCGATTTTGTTTACTTCAACCACTCCCAACACGTAACGGTGGCTGGTGTGGCTTGCCAAACATGCCACGGAGAAGTTCAGACTATGGAAATTGTAGAGCAGTTTGCGCCGCTCACTATGGGCTGGTGTTTAGATTGTCACAAGAAAACCGATGTGAAATTGGAGGACAATGAATATTACGCCAAAATACACGAAGAGCTTTCTAAAAAGTACGGTGTTGCAAAATTAACAATCGCCGAAATGGGTGGGTTGGAATGTGGCAAATGTCACTATTAATTAATTAAAAGGATTATTACATATACTAATATGGCATCAAACAAGAAATACTGGAAAAGTGTTGAAGAGCTGAACGAAGACAGCCCAATTGTTAAGGCACTACAGGACAATGAGTTTGTAACCGAAATTCCAACGGACGAATTTCTCGGCAATAAAGTAGCGTTAGAAACTTCTTCAACCACACGTCGTGATTTCTTAAAATACGTGGGCTTTACTACGGCTGCAGCTACTTTGGCAGCTTGTGAGGGGCCTGTGGTTAAATCAATTCCCTACGTTATTCAACCAGATGAAATTGTTCCTGGAGTTGCAAATTACTACGCTTCAACAATGGCCGATGGTTTTGATTTTGCCAATGTTTTGGTTAAAACTCGCGAAGGCCGCCCTATTAAGATTGAAAGAAACGATTTAGCAGTGAACGGCGGAAGCGCAAATGCACGTGTGCATGCTTCGGTGCTTTCATTGTATGATAAAAATAGATTGAGTGGCCCAATGGTGGACGGTGCAGAAGTTAGCTGGACTGAGTTTGATGCTGCCGTTGCCCAGAAGTTGGGTGGAATGACCGGAAAAGATGTTGTGTTGCTTACCCAAACTTTCGCAAGTCCATCAACGTCAAAATTGATTTCTGAATTTACCTCCAAATACCCAAACGTACGCCACGTTGTTTATGACACCGTTTCTTGTTCAGGTGCTTTGGACGCTTTTCAAAATAAATACGGAACCCGTGCATTGCCAGATTACGATTTTTCAAAAGCTGATGTAATTGTTTCTGTTGGCGCAGATTTCTTAGGAGATTGGCAAGGCGGAAGCTATAGCAAAAGCTATGCTCAAGGACGAATTCCAAAAAACGGAAAAATTTCTAGACACGTTCAGTTTGAAGCCAACCTAACCTTAACTGGAGGTAAAGCAGACAAACGTATTCTGGCTACGCCTTCACAACAAATGCAGATTCTTAAAGCGTTAACGGGAGGAAGTGCATCAGGTTTGCCAGAAAATATTGCTGATGCCGTAAACAAAGCAAAGGCACAACTGCAAAAAGCTGGGAGCAAAGCATTGTTGGTAACGAGTTTGCCAGACGTTGAATCACAGACTATGGCTTTGAATTTCAATGCAAATAGTGAAGCGATGGACGTTAACAAACCATTGCTTACCAGACAAGGAAGCAATAGCGAAGTTATGAGCGTTGTTAACGGCGTAGTTTCAGGAAGCATAAAAGGTTTGATAACAGTTGGTGTGAACCCTGTATATTCATTGCCAAATAATGTGGAATTTGCTGAAGCATATCAAAAACTTGAAATGAGCCTTGCTTTCGCAATGAAACTGGATGAAACTGCTTCATTGGCAAAAATGGTTGCTGCCACCCCACATTATTTAGAAGCTTGGGGCGATGCGCAAATTAAAAAAGGCACATATAGCCTTACGCAGCCTACTATCCGTCCGTTGTTTAACACCCGTCAATTTCAGGACGGTTTGTTGCTATGGACAGGCAATTCGCAAAAATATTACGATTATATAAAGGAGAATTGGACAGCTTCTATTTTGGAAGGTGGATCTTGGAACAAAGCTTTGGAAGCCGGAGTTTTGGCAAGTACTGCCGAAATGATTATGGAAGAAGTAAAACCTGCTACTGAAGGAGCTGGCGCAATGGAAGAAAGCACTTCCAACGGCGCACTTTCTGCACTTTCACAGGATGGGGGCTATGAACTTACCTTATATACTTCAACTGGTTTGGGAGATGGCCAACAAGCCAATAACCCTTGGTTGCAAGAATTTCCAGATCCTATAACAAGAGCATCTTGGGATAACTATCTTACTGTTTCGGCAGCCGATGCAGAAGCATTAGGTCTTGAAAATTATCACGTTTCCAATGGCGCATTGAACGGAAGTTATGTAAATATAACTATGGGCAATGTGGTACTTGAAAAAGTTCCCGTAATCATCCAGCCAGGACAGGCCAAAGGATCTGTTGGATTGGCTTTGGGTTATGGAAAAACGGCTTCTATTCAAGAGGAAATGCAGACAGGTGTGAATGCTTATCCACTATATCAAAACTTTTCGGATGTTCAAAAAGTGAATATTGAGAAGGCTAGCGGAACACACGAATTTGCTTGCGTACAGTTGCAGAGCACCATGGCGGGCCGTAGTAATGATATTATAAAGGACACTACTTTAGAAATATTCAACACTAAAAATATAAGTGAATGGAACGCAGTTCCCGTGGTAGATTATGACCACGCACCTATTGAGGTACGCGATAAAAAGGCAGATATTTGGAGTTCTTTTGATGAAACCATTGGGCACCATTTCAACCTTTCTATAGATCTAAATGCCTGTACTGGCTGTGGCGCTTGTGTTATTGCTTGTCACGCCGAAAACAACGTTCCAGTTGTTGGGAAGGATGAAGTTAGAAAATTCCGCGATATGCACTGGTTGCGTATTGACAGATATTATTCTGCAGGTGAAACTTTCAAGGAAGAAATTGAAAACCTTGAAAACCTTCCGGCTTTTGAGACTTTTAAAACCGTGGAAGTGCCAGCATACGAAAACCCGCAGGTTGCTTTCCAGCCTGTAATGTGCCAGCACTGTAACCATGCGCCTTGTGAGACTGTTTGTCCAGTTGCGGCAACATCACACGGACGCCAAGGACAAAACCATATGGCATACAACCGTTGTGTGGGTACGCGTTACTGTGCAAACAACTGTCCTTATAAAGTACGTCGTTTCAACTGGTTTTTATACAATGAAAATGATGAATATGATTACAACATGAACAATGATCTTGGAAGAATGGTACTTAACCCAGATGTGGTGGTGCGTTCTCGTGGGGTTATGGAAAAATGTTCTATGTGTATCCAAATGACACAAAAAACAATACTCGATGCCAAACGCGAAGGAAGAGCAATAAAAGATGGTGAATTTCACACCGCTTGTTCAAGTGCCTGCGAAACCGGAGCAATGGTATTTGGGGATGTCAATGACAAAGATTCCGAAATATTAAGGTTGAAAAATGACGATCGTATGTATCACCTTTTGGAGAATGTGGGAACTAAACCTAACGTTTTCTACCATATGATTGTAAAAAACACCTCGGAAACATAAAAAAAGTAGTCAAGAACAAATTTTTTAAGAATTATATATGTCGTCACATTACGAAGCACCTATTAGAGAGCCGTTGGTTCTGGGAGAGAAGTCCTATCATGACATCAGTGTAGATGTTGGGGCACCCGTTCTGGGAAAGGCCAATAAATCTTGGTGGATTGTTTTTACCATTGCCCTGATAGCATTTTTATGGGGTTTAGGTTGTATTATTTATACTATCTCAACCGGTATTGGGGTTTGGGGATTGAACAAAACTATCGGATGGGCTTGGGATATCACAAACTTTGTATGGTGGGTAGGTATCGGTCACGCTGGAACATTAATTTCAGCAGTATTGTTACTTTTTCGCCAAAAATGGAGAATGGCTGTTAACCGCTCAGCGGAAGCAATGACCATCTTCGCAGTTGTTCAGGCTGGTTTGTTCCCAATTATTCACATGGGGCGTCCGTGGCTGGCATATTGGGTACTTCCAATTCCAAACCAATTCGGTTCGCTTTGGGTAAACTTCAACTCACCACTGCTTTGGGACGTATTTGCAATTTCTACCTATCTATCCATATCATTGGTTTTCTGGTGGACAGGTTTATTGCCTGATTTTGCGATGATCCGTGATAGAACTGAGAGTCCTTTTCAAAAGAAAATATACGGAATCCTAAGTTTTGGATGGAGTGGACGCGTAAAAGACTGGCAGCGTTTTGAAGAAGTATCACTTGTTTTGGCAGGTTTGGCAACACCCTTGGTACTTTCGGTACACACTATTGTATCCTTTGACTTTGCTACTTCGGTAGTTCCAGGATGGCACAGTACCATTTATCCTCCTTATTTTGTTGCGGGTGCAATCTTTTCAGGATTTGCGATGGTGCAAACGCTACTTATAATTATGCGTAAAGTTTCGAATCTTGAAAGCTATATAACAGTTCTACATATTGAGTATATGAACAAGGTTATTCTGCTAACCGGTGGAATAGTTACCGTGGCTTATGCCATAGAGTTCTTTATAGGTTGGTATTCTGGAGTGCCTTATGAAAATTATACATATCTATCCTTCGGTGCTGCCACAGGACCTTACTGGTGGGCATTCTGGGCATTGATTACCTGTAACTTTATAGTGCCGCTTTCGCTTTGGATAAAGAAATTGAGAAGAAACATTATGTACACTTTCTTCGTGGCATTGATCATTAATATAGGTATGTGGTTTGAGCGTTTTGATATTATTGTGGTCAACATCAGTAAAGATAGATTAACTTCTTCTTGGGCTATGTTCCAACCTACGTTTGTGGACATAGGAACCTTTATGGGTACAATAGGTTTCTTCTTTGTGCTTTTCCTTCTGTATGCTCGTACTTTCCCTGTGATTGCACAAGCAGAGGTGAAAACGATTTTAAAATCTTCTGGCGAATCTTTCAAAAGATTACGCGCTGAACACGGTGATGATGCCAGCCATGTACAAACTGTGGAGGAATATCCCGCTGATGCTGGACCGGCTGCCAATGTGGAAGGAAAACATTTTAATACCGTTTTTGACGATTCAACTGACGAAGAATCAGAAAACAATGAAGTTGATTTCGAACTTCACAGAGGTAAAATAGATAACCTGCTTAGTGGTGTTGGTATTTTTGATCCCGCAGTTCACAAACAGGATGACCTTAAAAAGATCAATGGAGTTGGCCCTGTTATGGAGCAAAAACTTCATCAGTTGGGAATCTTTACCTTTGAACAGGTAAGCCGAATGACCGATCGCGAATACGATTTATTGGACGAGATAATTAGTGAATTCCCAGGAAGAGCCAAGCGCGACGATTGGGCTGGACAGGCGCTAATACTAAAAAACAAGAAGTAATTATGGCTGCAACAAAGATACACGCAATTTATACGGACGATGACCTGTTGATGCAGGCCGTTAAACAGACACGTGCTGCAAATTACCATATTTCAGAAGTGTTTACGCCCTTCCCTGTACACGGTTTGGACCATGCTGTGGGGTTAGCGCCAACACGAATTGCCATTACCTCCTTTATTTATGGGCTGGTAGGATTAGCGGTAGCCGTATTGATGATGAACTATATGATGATCCAGGATTGGCCACAAAATATCGGGGGCAAACCAAGTTTTACCTTTTATCAAAACATGCCAGCTTTTATACCTATTATGTTCGAGCTTACCGTTTTTTTTGCTGGGCATTTAATGGTAATTACTTTTTATATGAGAAGTAAGCTATGGCCGTTTAAAAAAGCCGAAAATCCAGACCCTCGTACCACAGATGACCATTTTTTAATGGAAGTTGATGCGGATAACCACGATGTAGAGAAGCTTACCAAATTCTTATATGATACAGGTGCATCGGAGATTAGTTTAATTGAAAATGAGCATGACCACTAATATGAAGACATTTACAAACATAGCAATCGCAATTTTTGCCTCTGTAGTTATGGTTTCTTGTTTCAATGACAAAAAACCAAACTATCAGTACTTTCCGAATATGTATGTGCCAGTAGGCTACGAAACTTATGGCGAGTATGATATTTTTCCAGGACAACAGGCCGCAATGTTGCCAGTTGAAAATACTGTGCCACGTGGCTATGTGCCTTATGAGTACGAGAATAGTACAGCCGGACTAGAGTTGGCTAAAGCAGAGCTAAAAAGCCCGTATGAGGTAACCGAAGAGAACTTGACAGTAGGAAACCAGTTATATACTGTTTATTGTGCCGTTTGTCATGGAGATAAAGGTGATGGAAAAGGAATTTTGGTTACACGCGAGAAGTTTTTGGGAATTCCAAGCTTTGCAGATCCAGGGCGTAATATTGTGCTCGGTGGTATCTATCACGTAGAAACTTACGGTTTGAACGCAATGGGTTCTTATGCCTCGCAGGCCAATGAAAAGGAACGTTGGCAAATAGCAATGCATGTTATGGATTTAAAAGCTGCGCTTAATGGAGAGCCAGGCATATTAGAGACTTCAAAAGCTAGTGCTACCGCAGACAGCACTGAAGTTAAAACCAGCATGGCAGGAACAAACAAAGCTTCCGAATAGGAACTTAAATATAGATTTTAAAAGAGAATAGCTAAAGATATGTACACGCTACCAAGAAATTTAAAACTGTTTTCTATTGTTCTGATAGTCCTAGGGCTTGCCGGAATAATCTTCGGTTTTTTAACCACGCCGAAAACTATAGATGATGTTAAAAAAATAATGGCAGAGCAAGAAGGTCTTCACGGTGAGGGCCATGCTGTTGCAGGACATGAGGAAGGTGGAACGGCCAACTTTGTTGACGAAGCCCGTGGACAAGAAGGTTACTCAGAAAATGCAATGAAACATGCCACTGATTTAAAAGCAGAAGGTCATGGCGCCACATCACACGAAGAGCATGTTTTGCACCAATTGCAAGCCAGACCTTGGTCTGCAACTTTTGTGGCGGCATTTTTCTTTATGATGATTGCTTTGGGCGTACTCGTTTTCTATGCTATTCAGTTTGCTTCCCAAGCAGGATGGTCTCCAGTTCTTTATAGAATTATGGAGGGTATTACGGCTTATTTGCTTCCCGGTTCTATTATTGTATTCTTCATTGTTGTTTTTGCAGGAACTCATTTTTTCCCTTGGCAGAACGAAGAGTTGGTTGCTGGGGATAAAATTCTTCAGGATAAATCTGGATATTTGAATTTTCCTTTCTTTTTAATAAGGGCAGTTATTTATCTTTTGGGGTGGAACCTATATCGCTATTTTTCGCGAAAAAACTCATTGGCCCAAGCTGATGCAGATAACTACGCACCTTACAGGAGAAACTTCAAGATATCCGTATTTTTCCTTATATTCTTCATGATAACAGAGGCTACAATGTCTTGGGATTGGTTTATGTCTATGACCCCACATTGGTACAGTACACTTTTTGCTTGGTATGTTTTTGCAAGTATGTTTGTATCTGCCATTACAGTAATTGCTTTGGTTACAATTCATTTAAAAGGACTTGGACTTATTCCATTTGTAAGTGATAAACATCTTCACGATCTAGGGAAATATATGTTCGCCTTCAGTATTTTTTGGACTTATTTATGGTTCAGTCAGTTTATGCTTATCTGGTACGCAAACATTCCTGAGGAGGTAACCTATTTTATTATAAGAATACAAGAATATAAAGTATTGTTTTTCGGAATGCTTATCCTTAATTTTGTATTCCCTATTCTCGTTTTGATGAATAGCGATTATAAAAGGATTCCGTGGTTTGTGGTTATAGCAGCCGTATTTATATTGGTAGGACACTATATAGATGTTTTCCTATTGGTGATGCCGTCCACAGTAGGCCACAACTGGTATTTTGGAATTCCGGAAATAGCAGCATTAATGTTCTTTTTGGGTCTTTTCATTTTTGTTGTTGGAACAGGGCTTAGCAAGGTTTCCTTAAGACCGAAAAACGATCCTTTTATTAAAGAAAGTGAAAACTACCATTTTTAATCATTTAGTTTAAAGAAGAAATTGTAAAGATGACCGCATTTTTAGTTGTATTAGTAATCATTCTTTTTGGGATCTCTGTTTGGCAGATGAGCCGAATTTTCAAATTGGCGCAAGCAAAGCCAACCATCTATTCCGAGATAGCTACGGACAGGGACAATAACACACATGGATATTTGATGATAGCCTTTTTGGTTTTCATCTATATTTTGACCATTGTTAGTTTCTGGTTATGGGGAGACACTCTTTTGCCCAAATCTGGATCTGAACACGGAGACAAGATAGACAACCTAATGTTGATCTCGATGATTCTCATTTTCTTTGTGGGAATTATAACCCAGGGTGTATTGCATTACTTTGCTTTTATATACCGCGGCAATAAAGTTAAGAGAGCAACCTTTTATGCCGACAACGATAAATTGGAATTTATTTGGACAATAATCCCAGTGATTACTTTGGCAGGACTTATAATTTATGGGCTATTTACTTGGACGGATATTATGGATGTCGATAGAGATGATGATCCATTAATAGTGGAGCTTTATGCACAACAATTTAATTGGAAGGCCCGTTACGGCGGAAATGACAACACACTTGGCGATGCCAATGTTCGTTTAATACAAGGCATTAATCAATTGGGCGTGGATCCTGCTGATCCAAACGGACAGGATGATAAAGTAGTAACGGAATTGCATTTGCCAGTTGGCAGAAGAGTTTTGTTAAAAATGCGTTCGCAAGACGTACTTCACTCTGCATATATGCCCCATTTTAGAGCACAGATGAATTGTGTGCCCGGAATGGTTACCCAGTTTGCCTTTACACCTACAATCACTTCCGAAGAGATGAGGCAAAATGACTATATAATTGAAAAAGTGGCAAATATCAATAATATAAGATCAGAAAAGAGCAAAGCCCTTACAGCGGCTGGGGAAGAAGCCTTGGAACCTTATGAATTTGACTACGTACTTATTTGTAACAAAATTTGCGGGATTAGCCACTATAATATGCAAATGAAAATAATAGTTGAATCTGAAGAAGATTATAAAGCCTGGTTGGCAGAACAGCCTTCCTTGGGAGAACAACTTAGCAACGAAAATAAATAATATTAGCTTAAAAATATATGTCAGCACACGCACAGGTCCACGCAGCAGAAGATCATCACGATGATCACGGGCATCACCATAAACAAACCTTTGTAACTAAATATATATTTAGTACAGATCATAAAATGATCTCAAAGCAATACATGATTACCGGTATATTTATGGGTGTCATCGGGATTTTGATGTCTTTATTGTTCAGATTGCAATTGGCTTGGCCGGACCACAAGTTTACTATTTTTGAGATATTCCTAGGAAAATGGGGAACGGATGGGGTTATGGATCCAAGTGTTTACTTAGCCTTGGTGACCATTCACGGAACAATAATGGTGTTTTTTGTTTTGACAGCAGGATTGAGCGGAACTTTTAGCAATCTACTTATCCCACTTCAAATTGGAGCAAGAGATATGGCTTCTGGCTTCCTTAATATGGTTTCCTATTGGTTGTTCTTTATATCCAGTGTGATAATGTTAGGGTCATTATTTGTAGAGGCAGGACCAGCTTCTGCCGGATGGACCATTTATCCGCCATTAAGCGCATTACCCCAAGCTATACCTGGCTCAGGCACAGGGATGACTTTGTGGTTAATTTCCATGGCAATATTTATTGCAGCATCATTATTGGGCTCTCTTAACTTTATTGTTACGGTGTTGAATCTAAGAACTAAAGGAATGTCTATGACTAGACTACCGCTTACAATTTGGTCTTTCTTTCTTACTGCAATTATTGGAGTTGTTTCTTTCCCGGTTCTTTTTTCAGCAGCTTTGATGTTGATAATGGATAGAAGTTTCGGAACGTCCTTCTTCCTATCGGATATTTATATTGCCGGTGAAGTGTTGCATCACCAAGGAGGTTCGCCTGTATTATTTGAGCACCTTTTCTGGTTTCTTGGACACCCTGAGGTGTATATTGTGATACTCCCCGCAATGGGAATAGTTTCCGAAATTATGGCAACCAACTCACGTAAACCTATTTTTGGGTATCGCGCAATGGTAGCTTCCCTATTAACCATTGCTTTCCTTTCAACCATTGTTTGGGGTCACCACATGTTTATTTCAGGAATGAACCCATTCTTGGGATCGGTATTTACATTTACAACGCTTTTGATAGCAATTCCTTCTGCAGTAAAATCTTTTAACTGGATAACTACACTATGGCGTGGGAAACTGCAGATGAACGTGGCTATGCTTTGGTGTATCGCTTTTGTTTCTACCTTTATTACTGGAGGTTTAACTGGAATTATTATGGGTGATAGTGCTTTGGATATAAACATTCACGATACCTATTTCATCGTAGCTCACTTTCACTTGGTAATGGGTATTTCTGCTGCATACGGATTTTTGGCTGGAGTTTATCATTGGTTCCCAAAAATGTTTGAGGGCAGAATGATGAACAAAAAACTCGGATATATCCACTTTTGGGTAACCTCTATTGGGGCCTACGGAATATTTTTCCCAATGCACTTTGTAGGTTTGGCAGGTCTTCCGCGAAGATACTATACAAATACCAACTTCCCTTATTTTGATGATTTGGCAGACATAAACGTGGTGATGACCATTTTCGCTATCATTACAATTGCTGTTCAAGTAGTCTTTCTATACAACTTTATCCACTCTATGTTCTACGGAAAAATGGGCCCAAAAAACCCGTGGAATTCTACTACTTTAGAATGGACTGCCGAAGTAAAACACATCCACGGAAACTGGGATGGTCCAATTCCACACGTGTACCGCTGGTCTTATGACTATAGCAAGTTGAATAAAGATGAAACCGATTTCGTGATTGCCGGACAAGACTTTATTCCTCAGAACGTTCCTTTACAAGACAACGAAGATGAATTAGATCATTAGTAAAATAATGAAAAACAGTCTATCAAGCCCTTTCAATTTTTGAAAGGGCTTTTTGCTTCTACGTAATTTTTAAGTAGTACTACGTAGAAAGATTTTTAAAGCAATACCTTATCTTTGATTTGTTGAGTTTATAATAAGTAGGAAGTGAGGAACCTACTATTTATTTCACTGAGGTCGTTTAAATATAATTTAGACGACCTTTTTTTATTTTCAGATATATAAATCTCCTACCCTATCTGCTTCAAAACTATAGAAGTGATATCAAGCGTTTTCCTATATTTGTGTTATGAACGAAAACCTCGATCCCACAGGAGAAAATCTCTCGCCACAGGAATTGGATATTGAAAAAAAACTCCGCCCTCTCAGTTTTGATGACTTTACAGGGCAGGATCAGGCTTTGGAAAACCTTCAAATTTTTGTGCAGGCTGCGAACCTGCGCAGTGAAGCCTTGGACCATACGCTTTTTCATGGCCCACCAGGGCTGGGAAAAACCACCCTTGCATACATTCTTGCAAATGAACTAAACGTAAACATAAGAGTTACTTCTGGCCCAGTTTTGGACAAACCGGGGGATCTTGCTGGCTTGCTGACAAATTTAGAGGAGCGCGATGTACTGTTCATTGATGAAATCCACCGTTTAAGCCCCATTGTTGAAGAATATCTCTATTCTGCAATGGAAGATTATAAAATTGATATTATGATTGAATCTGGGCCAAATGCACGTTCGGTCCAGATCAACCTCAATCCTTTTACCCTTATTGGAGCAACTACGCGTTCAGGATTGTTAACTGCGCCTATGCGTGCACGTTTCGGGATTTCTTCAAGATTACAATATTATACTACTGAATTGCTCACCACAATTTTACAGCGTAGTGCAGGAATTTTGCACGTTCCCATTACTATGGAAGCTGCCATTGAAATTGCTGGGCGAAGCAGAGGGACCCCGCGAATTGCCAACGCCCTTTTGCGAAGAATCCGTGATTTTGCACAGATTAAAGGAAATGGAAAAATTGACATCCAGATTGCGAAATTCGGTTTGGAAGCATTACACGTAGACGCCCACGGTCTGGATGAAATGGACAATAGAATACTTAGAACAATCATCGAAAAGTTCAAAGGCGGCCCCGTTGGAATCACCACTATCGCCACTGCGGTTTCCGAAAGTCCCGAAACTATTGAGGAAGTTTATGAACCTTTTTTAATCCAGCAAGGTTTCATTATGCGAACCCCGCGCGGTCGCGAAGTTACCGAAGCTGCATACAAACATCTAGGCAAATTGAAAGGCCCAACGCAGGGTGGACTATTTTAAAAAAAAAACATGTCAGGCTGGGCGCAGTCGAAGCCCAGCAACTTCTAATTTTGAATAACAAATCCAAAAATACAGCCTTAATAAAAGCCGAAGCCAAGCGCCTCGGTTTTTTGTCATGCGGAATAAACAGAGCAGAATTTCTCGAAGAAGAAGCGCCGCGGCTCGAAAATTGGCTAAAAAGAAATATGAACGGCGAAATGGCGTATATGGAAAACCATTTCGACAAAAGACTGGATCCAACACTTCTGGTCCCCGATTCCAAAAGCGTCATTTCATTATTGCTCAATTACTTTCCTTCGGAGATACAGGTTTCAAATACTTTTAAAATTTCAAAATACGCCTACGGCACCGATTATCATTTCGTCATAAAAGATAAGCTGAAACAGTTGATGGATTTTATTTCTGAAGAAATAGGCGAAGTCCACGGCCGCGCCTTTGTAGATTCCGCTCCGGTTTTGGACAAGGCTTGGGCTGCCAAAAGCGGTTTGGGCTGGATTGGGAAGCACAGCAATTTGTTGACGAAACAGTTGGGGTCCTTTTATTTCATTGCTGAATTGATTGTCGATTTGGATATGGAATACGATAGTCCCGTAACTGATCATTGTGGCAGTTGCACTGCCTGCATAGATGCCTGTCCCACAAATGCCATAGTTGCAGATAAAGTGGTGGATGGCAGTAAGTGTATTTCGTACTTTACGATTGAATTGAAAAATGAAATCCCAACTTCTCAAAAAGGGAAATTTGAGGATTGGATGTTTGGTTGCGATATTTGCCAAGATGTATGCCCGTGGAACCGTTTCAGCAAATCTCACAAAGAACCGCTCTTCAACCCACATCCAGAACTACTTTCTATGACCAAAAAAGATTGGGAAGAAATTACCGAAGATGTTTTTCAAAAATTATTTAAGAAGAGCGCAGTAAAAAGAACCAAATATTCAGGCTTAAAACGCAATATAAACTTCTTGAAAGAATAGCGGTTATAATTTCTTCTTTGATGATAACCTTTTATCTTTGCTAGTTGCGTTGTTTAATTTTTTAAGAACAATAGCAACGAATATAGCTAAAATAGCCGTAGAAATATTAGTACCAATATCCCTAAAATATGAGCAAACAAAGCAAACGCAGAGAAGCCCTTTTATATCACGCAAAGCCAAAACCTGGGAAAATCCAGGTGGTGCCAACAAAAAATTATTCCACACAGCGCGATCTTTCCTTGGCATATTCGCCAGGGGTTGCAGAGCCCTGTCTTGAAATTGAAAGGGAAATAAATAACGTTTATAAATACACAAACAAAGGCAACCTGGTTGCCGTAATTTCAAACGGAACGGCCGTTTTGGGGTTGGGAAATATCGGTCCTGAAGCCTCTAAACCAGTAATGGAAGGAAAGGCATTGCTTTTCAAAATCTTTGCCGATATTGATGTTTTTGATATTGAAGTTAACACCGAAAATATCGATGAATTTGTTGCAACCGTTAAAAACATCGCCCCAACTTTTGGTGGAATTAACCTGGAGGACATAAAAGCTCCCGAAGCTTTTGAAATAGAAAGAAGGCTAAAAGAAGAGCTGGACATTCCCGTAATGCACGACGATCAACACGGCACGGCAATCATTTCGGCAGCCGCGTTGCTCAATGCCTTGGAGATTTCAGAGAAAAAGATTGAAGAAGTTAAAATTGTAATCAGCGGTGCTGGTGCGGCGGCAGTTTCCTGTACACGCCTTTATAAGGCATTTGGCGCGAAGTCAGAAAACATTGTAATGCTGGATAGCAAAGGCGTTATCAGGAAAGACCGAGAAAGTCTATCCGAAGAAAAAGCAGAGTTTGCTTCCCATAGAAAAATTGATACACTGGACGAAGCCATGAAAGATGCCGATGTTTTTGTGGGCCTTTCGGTTAAAGATATTGTATCTCCCGAAATGCTTATAAGCATGGCGCCAAACCCGATTGTTTTTGCAATGGCTAATCCTGACCCAGAGATTGAATATGAGCTAGCCATAAAAACCCGAAAAGATATTATTATGGCAACAGGCCGCAGCGACCATCCCAACCAAGTGAACAATGTGCTTGGCTTTCCGTTTATTTTCCGAGGGGCATTGGATGTTCGCGCAACAAAAATTAACGAGGCCATGAAAATGGCCGCGGTAAAAGCCCTGGCAGATCTTGCCAAAGAACCCGTACCTGAACAAGTCAATATTGCTTATGGCGAAACAAAACTGGCTTTTGGAAAAGATTACATAATCCCGAAACCTTTTGACCCACGCTTGATTGCCGCCGTTCCGCCCGCTGTTGCTAGAGCTGCGATGGAAAGCGGTGTTGCAACTACTGAAATTATCGATTGGGAAAAATATCAAGACGAGCTTTATGAACGCATGGGCAGTGACAACAAAATAGTTCGTTTGCTGCTTAACCGTGCAAAATTGAACCCAAAACGAATTGTTTTTGCGGAAGCCGATCATTTGGATGTTTTGAAAGCCGCACAAATAGTTTATGAAGAAGGCATCGGTATTCCAGTTTTGTTGGGAAGAAAGGAAATCATCCTCGAATTGATGGAACAGATTGATTTTGATGCCGAACTTGAAATTATTGATCCAAAAAGTGACGAACATCCTGATAAACTTCAGTATTATGCCCAAAAGCTTTGGGAAAAGCGAAGAAGAAGCGGTATTTCCCTTTATACAGCTGAAAAACTGGTGCGCGAGCGAAACTATTTTGCTGGAATGATGCTCAGCGAAGGCGATGTGGACTGTATGATTTCAGGTTATGCACGTTCCTATCCCTCGGTAGTGGTTCCCGTCTTTGAAACTGTTGGGAGATTTGAAGGCGTTACTAAAGTAGCTACCACCAACTTAATGCTTACCAAACGAGGCCCGCTGTTTTTTTCAGATACTTCCATAAATATTGACCCAACGGCGAAAGAGCTCGCCAAGATTGCGCAAATGACGAATTATACCATGAAAATGTTTGGCTTGCAACCAGTTATTGCAATGATTTCATATGCCAACTTTGGTTCTTCCAAAGATCCGCACGCAACCAAAGTGCGTGAGGCTGTGGATTTGCTTCACAAAAGCAACCCAGATATGATAGTGGATGGTGAATTGCAAGCCGATTTCGCCCTAAACCCCGAATTGCTTCAAAAGAAATTTCCGTTTTCTAAATTGGCGGGCAAAAAAGTAAACGCACTTATTTTCCCGAACCTCGATTCTGCAAATAGCAATTATAAGTTATTGAAAGAACTGAACAATGTAGAATCCATTGGCCCAATTATGTTGGGGATGCGCAAACCTGTGCATATTCTACAGTTGGGCGCCAGCGTTGAGGAGATGGTAAATATGGCTGCCGTTGCGGTTGTAGATGCACAGCAGAAGGAGAAGCGGGTGCGGGAGCAGGGAAGCAAGTAAATGCAAAGTTTCTTCCCCAATATTTTCACAAAAACCCCAATGGCTGTTGCAAATAATTATACTATATTTGAGCCTTTAAGTTTTCGTTAACACATGATAACCCATATACAGGGCAGACTGGTTGAAAAAAATCCGACAGATGTAGTGATAGATTGCAATGGAGTAGGATACTTTATCAATATTTCATTGCACACATTTTCCGAACTCCCCTCTAGTGAAAATGTTAAACTGTTTACTCATTTGCTTGTTCGGGAAGATGCCCATATTTTATATGGATTCAGCAGTGTTGCGGAACGTGAAATATTTAGGTTGTTGATTAGCGTTTCTGGGGTTGGGGCGAGCATAGCAAGAACAATGCTCTCATCATTAGCACCTGAGCAAGTTTTGGATGCGATTTCCCTAAACGACATAGCAACAATCCAATCAGTGAAAGGAATAGGAGCCAAGACTGCACAGCGTGTGGTTTTGGATTTAAAAGATAAGATTTTAAAAGTGTACGGTTTGTCGTCTATTTCTGCCGGATCAAGCAATACGAACAAAAATGAAGCGTTATCTGCTTTGGAGACCTTGGGTTTTGTTCGCAAACAGTCTGAAAAAGTGGTAGATACCTTTGTGAAGGAAAATCCGCAGGCTTCTGTAGAAATGATCATTAAACAAGCTTTAAAAAATTTGTAAAATTTGAAGGCAAAAAATTACGTTTACAAGGGTGGCTTTTTCAAGCTTTTAGCAATAGTAAGTTTCATATTGGTCAGCAATGCTTCGCTGGCGCAAGACTCAACCGCCGTAGGGAACGAGATGGGGAGAATGGATCTTCCCAACCCCACCAGCATCCAGGATCTATATACTTATGATCCTATAACCGACAGATATATTTACACCCAAACTTTGGGTAGTTTTAATATCACATACCCAATAATTCTCACGCCTCAGGAATACCAACGCCTCATACAAGAGGAGCAGATGAAGGCTTACTTCAAACAAAAAATTGACGCTGCTGACGGTAGAAAGGAAGGTTCTGAGGAAGAACAGAAAAATCTACTTCCAACTTTTTATGTGAATTCAAGCTTTTTTGAATCCATTTTTGGCGGGAATTCTATTGAAGTAATTCCGCAAGGTTCCGTTGAGATGGATCTTGGTTTGCTTTACACCAAACAGGATAATCCTGCTTATTCCCCAAGAAACCGAAGCAATTTCTCTTTTGATTTTGACCAAAGAATTAGTTTAAGCCTTTTGGCGAAAGTGGGAACCAGACTTCAGGTTACTGCAAATTACGATACAGAAAGTACTTTCGATTTCCAGAATCAGATAAAGTTGGAATACACCCCAACGGAAGACGACATCATTCAAAAGATTGAAGTGGGTAATGTGAGTATGCCGCTAAATAGTTCTTTGATTCAAGGAGCGCAAAGTCTTTTCGGGGTAAAAACACAACTTCAGTTTGGCAAGACCACTATTACGGGAGTTTTCTCTGAACAAAAATCGGAAACAAGAACAGTTACCGCTGAAGGTGGTGCCACAATCACGGATTATGAACTTTTCGCCTTAGATTATGACGATAACCGCCACTTCTTCTTGTCTCATTATTTTAGGGACAACTATGACCGCGCTTTAAAACAATATCCATTCATAAATAGCAACGTTCAGGTTACCCGAATGGAAGTTTGGATAACCAACCGCACCAGCCGTACCGATAACGTTCGAAACATTGTAGCGGTGCAGGATATTGGGGAATCCGATCCAACAAATATTGGTTTGGATACGCCTCCAGGAGGCTTTATTAGAGCGACCCGAAATGCTTATCCCGATAACGCGAACAACCTTTTTAATCCTTTTGGAATAAATGGCGGCGCACCAACATTGTTAAATCCGGCAATTCGAGATGTCGCAAGTGTACGTCAAGGCTTTACAGGTGTGCAGGTAAATGAAGGTACAGATTATGTTACACTGGAAAACGCCCGAAGATTGGATTCAGGTGAATATTCGCTTAACTCACAACTTGGTTACATATCATTAAACCAACGTTTGAGCAATGATGAGGTTTTGGCTATTTCGTTTCAATTTACCGTTAATGGAAAAGTTTATCAAGTAGGTGAATTTTCCAATGATGGTGTAGAAGCAAACGGTGGCACAAATAACAATGGCGGTGGCGGAAATCCTCCCGGCGGAGAAGTTGGACTTGCCCAAAACCTTGTTGTAAAACTTTTGAAGAGTAGCATCACCAATGTTCAAGAGCCAAGCTGGGACTTGATGATGAAAAACATCTACCCAATTGGCGCTTACCAACTTGAAAAAGAAGATTTCAGACTGAATATACTTTATACAGACCCTTCCCCACTTAACTATATAGAAAAGGCGCAAGGTGGACCTGAACTTCCCGATGATGTGAAGAATCAAATTCTTTTAAAGGTATTCAATGTTGACAGATTGAACTTCACCAATGACCCAGTTCAAGATGGTGATGGCTTCTTTGATTTTCTTCCTGGAATAACTGTAGACGCACAAAACGGACGGATTATTTTTACAACGGTGGAGCCTTTTGGAAAACACTTGTTTGATAAACTGAATGAACCTTCCTTACCGTCAACCTACTCCATGCCGGCTACCTACAACGCAAATCAAGCGAAGTACGTTTTCCGAACGCTTTATACGGGGACAAAAACACAGGCAGAACAGCAGGAAAGTGAGAAAAATAAATTTCAGTTAAAGGGAAGTTACAAATCCACAGGTGCAGATGGAATTCCGATCGGGGCTTTCAATATTCCGCAAGGTTCAGTTACCGTAACCGCTGGGGGACGAACTTTGGTAGAAGGAGTTGACTATACAGTTAACTATCAATTGGGAAGGGTTCAAATTTTGGACCCCGCATTGCTGAACAGCAACATTCCAATTTCTGTAAGTACTGAAAACAATTCACTGTTTGGGCAGCAAAGCAAACGCTTTACAGGCTTGAACGTGGAGCATAAGTTTAGCGATAAATTCTTAGTGGGTGCAACCTACTTGAACCTAAACGAACGCCCGTTGACACAAAAATCATCCTATGGCGTAGAACCCATCAACAATAGTATTTACGGGATAAATTTGAATTATTCAACCGAGGTCCCATTCTTGACCAGAATGGTGAACCATCTTCCTAATATTGATACAGATGTTGAATCCAACATTTCTTTACGTGGTGAATTTGCATATTTAAACCCTGGTGCTCCAAAAGTTTCCGACTTCAATGGAAAAACTACCGTATATGTAGATGATTTTGAAGCATCACAAACGGGCAATGACATTAGCACACCTTCCAGTTGGTCTTTATCCAGTGCTCCCATTGGTTATGGTGGCGAATTGGCCAATGACAATTTAGGATATAACTACAACCGCGCAAAACTGGCTTGGTACACTATCGACCCTATTTTCTACAGTAGTCAAAGGCCCGAAGGCATTAACGATGAAGATCTTTCTTCTCCGTTTACCCGTCGTGTTTTTAGGGATGAAATTTTCCCGAACCAAGATATTATTCAAGGACAGACACAGGCTTTGTTTACTTTAGATTTGGCTTACTATCCTTCAACTAGAGGGGAATATAACTATAATCCTGAGGCTGCGGGGGGCAATACACTTCCCAATCCTGAGAATCGTTTTGGAGGGATAATGCGACAACTGACGACCACTGATTTTGAAAAATCGAATGTGGAATACATCCAGTTTTGGGTGATGGATCCTTTCATCTACGAAGAAAACAATGGTAACCCAGGAGGATCACTAAACTTCAACCTTGGAAGCATTTCGGAAGATGTATTGAAAGACGGAAGAAAACAATACGAAAACGGACTTCCTAAAGATGGAGGTAATGACAACACAACAGCTACAGCGTGGGGTAAAGTGCCAACCAACCAATCTCTTGTTTATACCTTTGATTCCGAAGGACAGGAGCGCATAAATCAAGATATAGGATTTGATGGTTTGGACAATAGTGGCGAAGGTGCAAAGTTTCCGGCTTTTGCAGGTCTTCCAGATCCTGCAAACGATGATTATCAATATTTTTTGCAAGCCGAGGGAAATATATTAGACCGTTATTTAAAATATAACGGAACCCAAGGAAACTCTCCTGTGGAATTTTCAAATACAAATCGTGGTAGCACCGCACAACCGGATGTGGAAGACATAAATCGTGACAACACCATGAACACGATTGACAGCTATTTTGAATACAATGTGCCTATGTTTCCGGGGATGAACAAAGATAACAACAAATATATTGCAGATGTAAAGAGTCAGCAAATAACCACCCCAGATAATAATACTATCGAGGTGCGTTGGATACAATTTAAAGTTCCAATTAGCAAGCCTGACCAAGCTATCAATGGCATTTCAGATTACAGATCTATCAGATTTATGCGAATGTTCCTTTCACAGTTTTCACAAAAGACTGTATTGCGTTTCGGTACTATGGAATTGATTCGAGGCGATTACAGAAGATTCGAAAAAACATTGGACGATGTAACTTTTGAAGATCCTGCCAATGACGATACCCTTTTTGAAGTTGGCTCAGTAAGCATTGAAGAAAACGAAAACCGCGAGCCTATTCCTTATGTATTGCCTCCAGGACTTGAGCGTGAACAGCTAAACAACAACAATAACATTATTCGTGAGAACGAACAATCACTTTCGTTGCGCGTTTGTGGTTTGGAACAAAATGACGGTCGTGCTGTTTACAAAAACTTTAATGTGGATATGCGCCAGTACAAAAATCTGGAAATGTTCATCCATGCAGAATCCATTATAGATAATACCAATTCAACAGAATTACAGGACGGTCAGTTGGTAGCCTTCATACGTTTAGGAAATGACCTTACCAATAACTATTACGAAGTTCAAATACCGTTAAATCCAACAAACTTTGGTGCCAGAAGCGCCGAGGAAATTTGGCCACTCGCAAACCGTTTAAACCTGCCATTGGATTTGCTTCAGCAAATAAAAACAAAAGTGCTTGGCGATTCGAGCTATGATCAGACTGAGGTGAATTTCTTTAACCAATCTGAACTTGATGGCGGTGGAACCAATGGCGAAAACGAATTGCGAATAGGTATTAAAGGAAACCCAAGCTTCGGAAACGTTCGTACTATTATGCTCGGTGTAAGAAACAGTACAAATGATGAGCTATGTGGTGAAGTTTGGTTCAACGAGCTCAGAATGTCCGAACTTAAAAACCAAGGTGGCTGGGCAGCAGTAGTAAGTATGGACGCCAATATTGCAGATTTTGCGACCATTAGTGCCACAGGAAAAAGAAGCACCATTGGTTTCGGTTCCTTGGAACAAGGTCCAAACCAAAGAAGCCGCGAAGACCTTCAACAATATGGTGTAGTTACAAACTTGAATCTTGGGCAACTTTTGCCAAAAAAATGGGGAGTTCAACTTCCATTCAATTATGGGCGTTCAGAAGAATTGATAACCCCGCAATACGATCCCGAATTCCAGGATATTGAGTTAGAGACTAGGTTAGACAATACAGAGAATCAAGATGAAAAAGACAGAATAAAGAATCAATCAGTAAATTATACCAAGCGTGAAAGTGTAAACTTAATTGGAGTTCGTAAAGAGCGAACCGGAGATTCCAAGGCTAAAGTATACGATATAGAAAACTTTACAGGATCTTTTTCTTACAACCAATTAGACCATCACGATTTTGAGGTGGAAGATGCAGTGGAACAAAACGTTCGCGTGGGGGCAACTTATAATTACAATTTCACGGCAAAACCAGTGGAGCCTTTTAAAAAGAATGATTCCTTGTTCATGGGACAGTACTGGAAATTCATGAAAGATCTCAACTTCAATTACTTGCCTACCAACATTTCAGTAAGCTCTAATATTACACGACAGTACAACGAGCAGAAATTTAGGGAACTTGATTTGCAAGCCGGGAATATTGGTTTGCCAAGATTATACCAACGCAATTATCTTTTTGACTGGCAATACACCATCAATCACAACTTGACCAAATCATTGCGATTAAACTTCACCTCTTCAAATAACATGATTGTAAATAATTATTTGAGCGATGACGGTATTGTTAACAACGAAATTGGCGTTTGGGATGGTTTCTTTGATGTGGGCGATCCGAACCAACATTTTCAATCCCTACAGTTAAATTATGATTTGCCTTTCAATAAATTTCCATTCCTGAAATTTATTAGAGCAACCTATTCATATACTGGCGATTATCAATGGCAGCGCGGAAGTGAGCAATTTAATAATTTGCCCATTGAGTTGAGTGATGGTACCGTAAACACCTATAATTTGGGTAACTCTATCCAGAATGCAAGCACGCACCAAATCAACTCTAGCCTAGATATGAATGGTTTTTACCGTTACGTTGGACTTACTAAAATTAAGAAGAGCAAGACAAAAAAGTCTTCTGCAGGTGAAGGTGATGAAAAAGGTGATGGCAAAGAAGGAAAAGAGGGTAGAGAAGGCAAATTAAAACCAGAAGAGAAAGGCGCCCTTTCAAATGAAAAAACCGGTTCGCCAAGTGTTCTTGGAAGAGGTGCGGGTAATGAAGGAGGCTTAAATGCAGGCGATAAAGCATTGAATACCGCTATTGGTTTTGCAACCATGCTCAAGAAAATACAATTCAATTATCAGGAAAATAACGGTATTTATTTGCCCGGTTATATACCGTCCATTGGTTTTATTGGCACGCTTAAGCCAACTACTGGTTTTGTTTTTGGGAGCCAAGCTGAGGTTAGGGATCTTGCCGCACGAAAAGGTTGGTTGACGTTATATCCGGAATTTAACGAACAATATACAGAGGTTGAAAGCCGCCAAATGGACATTCAAGCTAATTTGGAGCCTATAAACGACCTGACTATTGACGTAAACGGAAGCAGGATTTATTCTGAAAGCTATGCCGAAAATTATATAGTGCAGAACGATCTGTACAATTCGTTGACGCCTAATACCTTTGGCAACTTCAACATTTCAACAATCTTGATTAAAACTGCATTTACTGCCAGTGATGAAAACAGTTCTGCTGCTTTTGACGAATTCCGAAGCAATAGATTGGTAATTGCAAACAGGCTTGCTGAAGACCACTATCAAGGAAGACCAATTCCACGGGATGCAGAAGGCTACCCGGTTGGTTTTGGAAAAAATAGCCAAGATGTGTTACTGCCTTCCTTCCTTGCTGCATATAAAGGGAGTAATGCTTCAAAAGAGAAAACGGGAATCTTTAGGGACATCCCACTTCCAAATTGGGACGTTAAATACACTGGTTTAATGAAGATTGCTTGGTTTAAGAAAAACTTCAAGCGTTTTTCACTTGCCCATGGGTATAGAGCCAGCTATACTGTGAACCAGTTTCAGTCAAATTTAGATTATGACCCAATTAATCCCGAAGCGCCAGATCAAGCAGGCAACTTTAAAGTTGAGACTTTATTGACCAATGTAAACTTGACGGAACAATTTTCACCATTATTGCGCATAGATTTTGAAATGAACAATTCAGTTAAAATCCTAGCCGAAATGCGAAAGGACCGAGCGCTTTCTATGAGCTTCGCAAACAACCTTCTTACGGAAATAAAAGGGAATGAATACATTGTTGGCCTTGGGTACCGAGTTAAGGATCTGCGTATTTCCACTAATTTTGGCGGAAAGAAATCAGTCATAACCAGTGATTTAAACTTTAAGGTCGATCTTTCAAGAAGAGATAACATAACAATTATTAGGTATTTGGATATTCAAAACAACCAAACCACGGCTGGGCAGACCATCTACGGAGCACAGTTGTCCATTGATTATGCATTGAGCAAAAACCTAACGGCATTGTTCTATTATGACCATACATTCTCTAAATACGCCATCTCCACGGCATTCCCGCAAACAACAATCAGAAGTGGATTTACCCTTCGCTATAACTTTGGAAACTAAGAATATATATACTGATTTATTATGAACATACCATCAAATTTAAAATACACAAAGGACCACGAATGGGTTCTAATTGAAGGCGATATTGCAACTATAGGAGTTACTGATTTTGCTCAGGGTGAACTCGGCGATATTGTTTATGTAGAAGTTGAGACCGTTGGCGATACTATGGATAAAGATGAAGTATTCGGCACAGTTGAAGCAGTAAAAACGGTTTCAGATCTGTTTTTGCCACTTTCTGGAGAAATTATAGAATTCAACGAAACACTTGAGTCTGAACCTGAAAAGGTCAACACAGATGCCTATGGTGAAGGTTGGATGATAAAGATGAAAATTTTAAACCCTGATGAAATAGCAGAACTATTGGATGATGCCGCATATAAAGCACTTATTGGCGGATAAACCACTTTTGCTTATTGCAATACTGTACAGTTGCTTAATTTCGGTTCTGTTCTTTATTCCTAACCAAGATTTGCCGAAAGTCCAAATCTCAGCATTAGATAAAATAGCTCACGTCTTGATTTATTTTATTTTGATAAATCTTTGGATGTTGTATTTGTATATCAAAAACGATTTCCAGTTTAACGATAAATGGATCCTGATCTTGTTGCTTTCAGTGCTGCTTTATGGCATAATAATTGAGATATTACAAGGGCTATTAACAATTTCACGCAGTGCAGATATTTTGGATGTAGCTGCGAACTTAATAGGCTCATTGATTGGAATTTATTTTTTCAAAAACATAAAAAATAAATTTAAAACTTAAAATTTCAATTAAGTTTTAAATTGAATGATAATTTCTATATTTTAGCAACAAGTTAAACCCACTATTATGGAACCCAAAAAAAATCCGAAAGCAGACGTTAGTCGCAGGAGCATGCTTTTTTTCCAACTCGGAATGGTTGTCATGCTTTTCCTAGCTTGGCAAGCAATTGAATGGAAATCTTATGATAAATCCGATAATGACTTCGGAAAATTGGATGTAGGCGAAGATCTTGAAGAAGAAATCCCGATCACACAACAAATGACTCCGCCACCACCGCCACCACCGCCACCACCAGCGCCAGAGGTTATTGAGGTTATGGAAGATGAAGTGGAAGAAGAAGAAACTGTAATTAAGTCTACCGAAGCAAAACAAGATGAAAAAATTGTTGAGGTTAAGGAGATTAGAGAAGAAGTTGTTGAAGAAGAAATTGCCGACGTTCCTTTCGCAGTAATTGAAAATGTGCCTATTTATCCAGGTTGCGAGAACGAAAAAGGGAATGATGCAAAAAAGAAATGCATGTCCTCAAAAATTAGTGAGTTCATCAATAAAAAATTCAATACCGATTTGGCTTCAGATCTTGGTTTAGATGGCAGACAGCGTATTGCCGTTCAGTTCAAGATTGATAAAAACGGAAAGGTAATAGATGTTCGCGCACGTGCTCCACACCCAAGATTGGAAAAGGAGGCCATTAGCGTAGTGCAATCCTTACCGAATATGACCCCCGGGAAACAGCGTGGGAAACCAGTAGGGGTGCTTTATTCCCTTCCAATTGTTTTCGATATTCAGTAAATAGTTATAAAAAATGTTTTTAAAACCCTGTATTTGCAAGTGCAAATACAGGGTTTTTTCGTTTTGGCACAACAGTTGTATTTCATATAAATGTAAACCCTTTAAATTTTTACATTATGAAAACAACTGCAAAAAATACTCGAAACAAAAGAGATGAAAAAAAGCAAATTAACATCAAATGGAATTCACGTTTGTTTTTCCAGATAGGTGTCATTGCCAGTTTGTTGATTGTTTTCTTCGTAATGCAAACTAATTTTGAAATGAATGTTGCGGAATTTAAGCAGCCAACTTCTGACGGTTTTCAAGAACCACCAATGATAGACTATGTAATTGATGTGGACAGGCCTAAGCCCGCAGAGCCAATTAAAAAGGCAATTGAAAATCGGGTGCCAACCCCAAAAATAGTAACAAGCAACAACTTTGTTGTGAAGCCAAATACAACTACTGATGTTGAAACGCCAATTGCACCTACCGATATTCCAGTAATTGAAGCGCCAGTACCTCCAGTGAATAATACGGTAACTCCTGAGGACACTAAGCCAAGGAATATGATAAATGTAGAGTTTGTCCCAGTTTTTCCCGGTTGCGAATCTTTGGGTTCAAACGCTGAAAAGGTGGAATGTATGTCTTCTAAAATAAATTCCTTTATCAATAAAAATTTTAGAAAGGAAGTATTGGAAGACCTGAACGCAAACGAAACTTACAAGATTTACGTTAATTTCAAAATAGATTCAAAAGGATATGTGACTGATGTGAAGGCAAACTCGCACAACGAAAACTTAAAGAAAGAAGCACAGCGCGTAATCAATAATTTGCCGACCATGAAACCAGGGAAACAAGGGACAAAAAATGTAGACGTACTTTACACAGTGCCCATCACTTTTAAGATTCAGTAGTATATTTTTAATAAAAAAGGAAGGCTCCCAATAAAAAAGGGAGCCTTTTTTGAATTTGGTCATTACAAAAAAACTGTATCTTTCGGCATTAAAGAGTCAAACCCCGATGAAGCAGTTTATATTTCTTTTTGTTTTTTGTTTTTCAGTAGTTTCTTTTGCGCAGGTTACTTCAGCCCAATATGAAAAATATCCGGTTTTTAAGGAATGTGCCAATGCAGATATTGATGCT
>JAPKFY010000003.1 GCA_026646335.1 Aequorivita sp.
ACCGACCTCGGCGTGAAGCGGGCGTGGACGCTGGACGATCCTTTCTTGTACACGGCGACGGCGTCGCTGCTGGCGGAGGGTCGGACGGTGGACCGCGTCGAAACCCTACCTGGCCATGGGTTTGCACTGCCAGGATTGCCACATGCCCGCCTACCTGAAGCACTTCCCACTCTTCCATCAGCTTTTTTAGCTTCTTTTTCTTTTCTTGATACTTGTCAAAAAAGTGAGGTTTGGCAATGGTTTCTTCGTAATTGACAAGCAGTTCGGTGTCAATATTCGCAATTTCCTTTTCCAATTGTGAAATGGAAGCTTCTACGTTGCTCAATTTATTTTTTGCGGATTTCAGTTTCTTCTGAATTTCATATTCCTCTCCAGCACTTCGCTTTTCTTTTACTTCTGAAACAACGGTTCGCTTTTCAGCTTCGCGAAGGTTTTGAAGATTTCGCTGTTCCAGGAAATAATCAATATCGCCCAGATATTCCTTGATGTGATGGTCTTTGAATTCGTACACTTTATTGGTCAACCCTTGCAGAAAATCACGGTCGTGGGAAACCAAGATCAAAGTTCCCTCGAAGCTTTTTAACGCATCTTTCAATACGTTTTTAGATTTAATATCTAAGTGGTTTGTTGGCTCATCCATCACCAAAACGTTGAAGGGTTGCAACAGCAATTTTGCTAATGCCAAGCGGTTGCGTTCACCACCACTTAGTACGCGAACATACTTTTCAACTTCATCACCTCTAAAAAGGAAAGAGCCTAAAATATCGCGAACCTTGCTTCGGTTTTTTTCATTGGCCGCATCAATCATCGTGTCGAGAACGGTTTTGGTTCCGTCCAGATAATCGGCTTGGTTTTGGGCAAAATAGCCTATCTGCACATTGTGACCCAAAGTAAGTTTTCCTTCGTATTCAATTTCCTTGACAATAATTTTTGCCAAAGTAGATTTTCCCTGACCGTTTTGGCCTACGAAAGCTATTTTGCTTTCGCGATCCACCAAAAGATCTACGCCGTTCAAAACATTTTTCGCTCCGTAGTTTTTTGAAATATTTTCGGCTTCAATCACTACTTTTCCCGGAGTGATTGATACAGGAAAACGCAAAGTCATTACGCTGTTGTCGTCTTCATCTACTTCAATCCGATCTATTTTGTCCAACTTTTTGATGAGCGACTGCGCCATTGTTGCCTTACTGGCCTTTGCCCGGAATTTATCAATCAACTTTTCCGTTTGCTCAATCTGCTTTTGCTGGTTCTTTTGCGAAGCCAGTTGTTGCTCGCGCAATTCATTGCGAAGCACTAAATACTGTGTATAGGGTTTGTTGAAGTCGTAAATCTTGCCGAGGGAAATTTCGATGGTTCGATTGGTTACGTTGTCCAAGAACATTTTATCGTGAGAAACTATTACTACCGCGCCAGTGTAGCCCTTCAGGAATTCTTCCAGCCAAAGTATAGATTCAATATCCAAGTGGTTTGTAGGCTCATCCAGCAAGAGAATATCGTTGTTTTGAAGCAATAGTTTCGCCAATTCAATCCGCATACGCCACCCTCCAGAAAAAGTTTCAGTAAGTTTTGTGAAATCTTCCCGCTGAAAACCCAAACCCTGTAAAATCCGTTCGGTCTCGCCTTGATAATTGTAACCTCCGTGGATTTCGTATTGGTGCTGTACCTCATTCAAATCTACCATTAATTGATGATAGCCGTCACTTTCATAATCGGTGCGCTCTGCAAGCTGGGTATTTATTTCGGCAAGCTGATTTTCAAGTTTTTTTATTTCGGTGAAGGCTTCATAGGATTCTTCCAAAACGGTTCTTCCTTTCTCAAAATCGATATCCTGTTTTAGGAAACCGATTGAAATTTCCTTATCGGTCGCAATCTGGCCACTGTCATATTCCTGTTCGCCAGCAATGATTTTCAGCAGCGTTGATTTGCCCGCCCCATTTTTACCAACTAAACCAACCCGATCGCCAGGTTTTAGCTGAAATGTGATTTTCTCGAACAAATAGTCGCCTTGAAAGGAAACTGAAAGATTGTGGATATTGACCATTGATTTTAATTATGAATTTTGGAAAATTGAAAGCTATTTAAAAGTGTAAAGTTTGAAAGTTCTTTTATCCAGTATATGGCCTCAAAATTTTTGCAAAGATGCTTATTTTTGCGGTGCTAAAAAAACCGATAATGCAATTACTTAAAGGCTCTAAACTCTACAGTATTTTTACAGGAACTTGCCCCGTGTGCCAAAAAGGAAAAATGTATGTGGACCGAAATCCTTATAAATTTTCAAAAACCCTTAAAATGCACGACCGGTGTAGCCATTGTGACACAAAATTCAAAATGGAACCTTCCTTTTTTTACGGCGCTATGTATGTAAGTTATGCTGTGGGCGTGGCCATTTCAGTTGCAACTTTTATAATTGCATATTTCTTTATTGGACTGGATAGACATTATACTTTTTTTGCGATTACTGGTATTCTGGCTTTATTGCTTCCCATTATTGTGAGAATTTCTCGGAATATATGGATTAACTTTTTTATGAAGTACAATAAAGAGAAGGCAAAGGATTAAACCGGCAGCTACTACAACATTCTTTTAATGTCCATTTCAAAAGGAAGTGGCACATTATCTTCTAAATATTTCAAAAGAATTTCTGAAAGCAATGGCGCCATCAAAAACCCTCGCGAACCTAGACCATTGAAGAATACCAAGTTTGGATTTTCCGCCAAACTTCCCAGCAAGGGTCTGTGATCTTTGGTGGTTGGCCGCACACCTGCGGTTTGCCCGAGGACTTCAAAAGGGCAATTAATAAATGTTTTTAACTTTGATAGAATTTCCTCTTTTGCAGCTTCCGTTGGGACTGTACCATAATCGTCGCGACTATAGGTTGCGCCCACTTTGTACTGATGATTTCCCATTGGGACAATATACACTGGGCCTTTTAAAAGCTCATCCACATTTAAATTAGGCGCTTTTATAACAACGTATTCTCCTTTATTTCCAATGATGGCACTACTCGGGAAAAAGGGATTTTCAACCACTTTAGCGCCTTCAGCAAATATGATTTTTTTAGCTGAAATGTTTTTGTAAACTACACCGTTTTCTTTCTGTTGAATGGCTTCGTATTGAAAATCTTCTGACAGCAAAATGTCTTCGTCCTTTAAATAATTGCGATACCCTGAAAGTAAATTAGCCGTATGTATCTGAGCAGTTCCCAAAACCTTCCCGAAACCAAAGGGAGCATTGACTGAAGGGTGCGTGTTCTTTAAAAATTGGGAAGAAAGAAATTGTTGCAATTCCCTTTTATCGCTTGCAACGGACCAGTTGTTCTGTTCTTCCACACTTTTGAAAATTCTCAAGATTGGTGTTTCTGTATAAATCTCCTGCTGAAGTTTTTCGGAAAGTTCAGTATAAAAATTTACCGCAACAGGAAAAAACGCTGAAGCATTCCAGGCTGCCGTAAAGCGTTTAAGAACGGTTGGATTAAAAACCCCTCCAGACTTTGCCGTTGAACCTTCCGTGCCATTATCAATCACTACAAAGCTTTTTCCAAGCTTTTGAAGCTGCTCGCACAAACTGATCCCGGCTATGCCCAGGCCTACAACTATATAATCTACTTTTTTCATTTTTAAACTTGAAATATAAAAAACGCTTTTATCTCTTTCAGCCATTAGATTCCAATGGAAGTGGAAATTAAAAAACCCTTCAGTTTCCAATGTGGAACGTGAAGGGTTTTCTTCAAATTATGGTTTCATTAACTGATTAGTAATTCCACAAATCTATTTCAATATTACGTATCTGTTCTTTGATCCGCTCAGATTCCAACAGTTGCATAAGCGCATTGTCATTGATGTAATTCTTAACATCTCTATCGCCCTGAACGTTATCTTCTTTATAAATAACAGCGTTGAATCGTCTTGAATTCAACAAGTGATCGTATGAAATTGGTTGCGAGGTATTTTTTCTGTTGAATGCCTTTGCTTCGTGCAAAACTTCACGTGCTCCTGGAAACCAAACCCAAAAGAGTTCAACTTTGGATTCAAGTCCATCCTCAGGGAAGGCTTTGGAACGCGCTTCGTTTGCTACTGGGCAAATACCCAACATACGGTATTTAAGTTCGCCTTGGCGTTTGTCTAAATACCAATAGCCTCTAATATGCCACTCTTCAATATCACCTGCATCCAATGAAAAACTACGCACGTATTGCGGGTCTACTGTTCCTTCAGCGTTATATTGCTCAATACCTAAATCTGTAGTGTCGCTATAAACCAATGAGGCTTCGATATCCTTCAAAGTACGTTTTTCAGTAAAGTATGAATCTACGTAAACGCTTTCAATTTTTCCGTTTTTGATATTCTTTACCAAAACATCGTAAAGGGAACGTCTGTCTGCACCAATGTTATTAGTGTCTATAGGGTAATACAAAGGAAAGTTGACTCTTTCATCAAGATCAATTATTTCCCAAGTGGTTTTGGACCACAACACATCGCGCTCGTCTGTATAGCCATAAGGTAACGGCGTATCATTGTCATAAGCAATCTGTGCTTCAGTCTTTTTGCCTATATCCTCTGGAGTTTTGGCATTAAGAATGTTTACCTGTGCAGTTGCACTGGCAGCCATTCCGAGGCCTAAAACACATAAAACAACATTTTTCAAATTCATACCGATAAGGGTTTTATACTAAATATTAGTTTGTCAATTCAATAATTACAGGAGAAATCTTTTTCAGCATATAACCTGAATTTCCTGCAAGGTTTGCACTTATGTCAAAAATTTGAACAGCATCACCTCGTTGTGCTCTTCTTAACGCACCTTTAGCCGCTGCATCTAATCTTGTTCCGTTTACTTTAACCGTTGGCTGTCCAGAAACTTTAAAACTAAAGCCTGTTACGTTAATATTCAATTCAAAATCAAAATCTTGTAATACCGCAGAAACAGTTGATATTTCAAGACCTCCACGCTCCATACGAACAATTCCGGTTTCTCCGCGAATTGCCCCAACTGGTGGTGGAATATCCTTGATACGGAATTCAGATTTTGAACCTACTGGTTTGCCATCAGGCAATGTTCCATTAGCCGAAATCAGAACTGTTCTTCCACTTCCTGGTCGCATTATATATTTACTGCCTGACACTTTTGAAAGTCCAGGTGCAGAAGCGTTAACTTTATTGTCTGGGATACCGGGAATGGAAACTGTCATTGGGTTATCTACTCCACGATATACTACATTCATTTTATCTGCAGCGATTACTGCTGAATTGGGCAGTGAAATAGTAGAGAACCCAACATTTACAGGAATTGGAGTATCCTTTCCATTTTCAGTAAAAATAAGATTTCCTTCAATTTTGTGATCCCCTGGCGCGCCAGCTGATATTTTCAACATTACTTTACCATTCTCAATAGCATATTGATCTTCTGATAAAGGTCTTCCGTCTAAAGTAAGTTCTACTCGGTTAGGCTTAGTGTTTGGGTCTTTACGTCCTAAAACGATTCCTCCATCAAATTGTTCGCCTGAATAATATGCAGACTTAGAAGTTTCCAAAAGCGTGTTATACTGTGTAAATGATAAAGCCGCAGCTTGTTGTCCTGCAAGAAATTTTGAGAGCAATTCACTATTTACAGTTTTAACATCGGCTTGCATTTGCGTTAGCTTTGTTAAAGAAGCAATCATCGGGAATCCTTCAAAATTATAGTTAAGCCATGCAACTTCATTTTTGTCTCTGTTAAGGACTTTAGCCGTTGAAAAATTAGTTTCAACAAAAGACTTGATGTCTGGATAATCGTCACCCAAAACTCCTAACATTGAAGTTCTGTAGCCATCAACTTTATCAAGAAATTCTTGTCCTTCCGGTTTGTAGTTATCACCGCGGAAGAAAAGATTATTCAAATAATCTGGCTTATCCATTACCTCGTAATCTGTTGGGTCCTTTACGGTTCCCATCATATTCGTTTTTAATGTGGAAAGATAGCTGTCAAATTCTGTTGCAATTTCCTTTATCTGGTTTGCCTTAGTCAATACAGCGCCATACTGTTCAGGCTGTTCAACCGCTTTGGTTTCCAAACTTCCTAAGAAAGCCTCATTGCGCTGTTTGGTAGCATCATTAGCCACAGCTATTTTTTCATTCAATAATCCAAAAGCCGATAATACTTCTTTGGACATGTTTAATGCAAGCATCGCGATGAAAACCAGATACATCAGGTTAATCATCTTCTGCCTTGGGGATAGTTTTCCTCCTGCCATTTTTATTCTTTTTTAAAGATTAATAATTAAGGTGAAAACCTATCTTAGTTTCTATTAGTCATTGCAGAAAGCATACCTCCGTAAACACCGTTCAATGAAGAAAGGTTGGTGGCCAAGTGCTGCATTTGCTGTTTAAGTTGTTCCGCGTTTTCAGCAACTCTTTCATTAGCTTCTGCCTGACGGCTTGTTGACTCGATCTGTACTTTGTACAAGCTGTTCAATGAATCCATTTGAGCTGCGGCAAGAGCCATTTCCTCACTATATTTTTTAGTAGAGCTCATAGCTTCTGCAGTAGGGGCCATACCTTTAGCGGCTCCTTCAAAAGAACGGATGCTTGTAGAAAGACTGTTCATCAATTCTGAATCGATACGTGCATCTTTAAGCATTTCATCTAATTTTTTAGATAAAAGTCCTTGTGCATCTTCTGGCTCTTTTTTCTTTCTGTCTTGCATTGCACCACCTGCCAATTCAGGGTAAACCAAAGACCAATCCAAATCGTCATCTACTGGCTCGAAAGCTGAGATTGCGAAAATAATTGCTTCAGTGATAAGTCCAACTGCCAAAAGAATACCTCCATTTAAAGGGCCTATTTCCCAGTGAAGAATTTTGAAAAGTGCTCCTAAAATTACAATGGATGCCCCAAGGCCGTAGGCCATGTTAAATAGTTTTTTAGATGATCTTGATTGTGCCATAATTAATTAGTTTTTTAATTGAGGTGTTTTAGTTAAGGTTAAATATTTAAGGTTGATCTGGTTTATTCCTAGTTTTTTAGCGTGCGTCGCCAAAGTTTTGATTTAAAACAACATCGGTTCCCATGTAATCCTGAACAGTCCTAAAGCCAATATAGCTTCGTGCAGAGTCAGCATACTCATAGTCACGCGTGCTTACTTGAAGAAAATAAGCTACATCTTTCCATGAACCACCGCGAACTACTTTTCGCATGTTATCCGGATCGTTCACATTTGGGTTCATAGTAGAAGTGTAATCGTAAGAAGCGGGATCATAAGAAGAAGCCACCCATTCCGAAACATTTCCTGCCATATTATAAAGGTTGAAATCATTAGGCTCATAAGATTTAGCCTCAACAGTATATAACGCTTGGTCTGCCGCGTAATCACCACGTAATGGTTTAAAGTTTGCCATAAAGCATCCCCTATCGTTTTTAGCGTAAGGCCCTCCCCAAGGATAGGTTGCAGATTCTAGGCCACCGCGCGCCGCGTATTCCCATTCTGCTTCCCCAGGAAGACGGAAGGAGTTTACATGATTTTGCTTTTTGGATTTCTGGTAAGAGTTCTTATATAAAGTTCTCCATGCGCAGAATGCCTTTGCCTGTTTCCAGGTAACGCCCACAACAGGATAATCACCATAAGCCTCGTGCCAGAAGTAATCGTTGTGCATTGGCTCATTATAGGAATAATTGAAATCCTTGATCCAAACAGTAGTATCAGGATAAATGTTCAATTCTTCTTTTTTGATGAAATCTTTTCGTCTCTTGGTTTTGTCTCTCGCCGCAGATTCAATATCCATGTATGTATATTGAAAATTCAATTTACTTACATCAATAGTGCGTTGGCCGTTATAGGCTTCCTCTATTGGGATATACATTGTGTCCATGACTTCTGAATAGTACTCGTCTGGATATTCAGCAGTATCCCAAATCAAATCTACTTTGTCGTTCAATTTTCTTCCAGCATAGTAGTCCTCGCCCATCCCGAAGTAATTATCGTACATATACTGTTGGTAAGGGGTCATTTCTTCGTTTTCTTGGTCAACGAAGGCAAATTCACCTATTCCAGCATCACCAGGGGTTGCTCCTACTTCATCGGCCATAATGGCTAAACGCAATCTTACAGTAGAATCTCGCACCCAATTAACAAATTGGCGGTACTCTGAGTTGGTTATTTCGGTTTCGTCCATATAGAAAGAACGTACGGTAACGGTCTTTGTTGGCGCATCATTCACGGCAACAAAGTCATCATCACTTTTACCCATGATGAAGGATCCACCTGGGATAAGCGTCATTCCGTAAGGCTTTTGGGGATACCATTTTTTACCTTTTGCCCCAACCAGTTCTCCCCGGTCTCCGGAGTTACAACTGAACAAAAAGGCAACGATCGCAGTTAATGCAATAAACTTCTTCATAGGTATTTAGGTTAAATTTCGAGATTCAAGGGCGTAAACCTATCTATAAAATTTCAAAAAAACAATTTTTTTTTGAAAAACCATTAATCCCGTTTTTACTTGTGTTGTTTGATTATACTTCATTTTTGTGGCGGGCCTTCAACCACCGTTCAGGAATTTCCTGATTGCACGCACCCAAATATTCGCCATAAGTGCAAGGTAATAACGTTCTACGTTTTAATTTATTATTAACATTTGAAATAAATGGCAAAAGAATCCACCATCTCTCTGTTTTATTGCTCTTTTTGAATTCCAATACCTCATCTCCTATTGGGACTTTATAGGATGTGAAGAGGTTTTCATTATCAAAATCGCCATCTTCCACCCTAAAATTAAATCCTTCAACAAAGTACCAAAGTATTTGGGCCACGAGCATTGCGCCACCCTTACTTTCAATAGAATCGCTTAATTCGTAAACGCCAAAAGATTTTACTTTATTGCTGATGCCAGCATATCGGGAAATGGCGCAAATTTCGCGTCCATCAAAACCATTGGGGCTGTCATTGTTTTTATAACTTAGTTCTGCGCTTTTTATTGCGGTAACATCTAATGTTACCATATCGGCGTCTCGCATTATGGGTTCTACCACGGTAATATCTGCACAAACTTCACCTAATCTGTACGCATCAAAAAATAACTTTTCCATCAAGGCTATTTCTTGCGGCGCGTTGAAAAAAGATTGGTAGCCCAATGTACTATAATTAAAAAGATTATAGGGTTTGTCCACCACCATTTTGCCGATGTATGATTTATTGGAGATAGGCAATTCAGCATTTCCAAGATCAAACCGGTTGTCAATATTAACAACGTTCACCATTTCGCCTATTCCATCATAAGCGCGGTATTGCGCATGTGCCAGATCTTGACTGCCCCCAAGAATGAGCGGGGTAATATTTTTTTTGAGAAGTGCCGCTACAACTTCTTTAGCTGCAAAACGGGTATCTTCGGCTGTTTCGCCTTTTTCAATATCGCCAAGATCAATTATTTTATAGTTCCAATTTCCAGGATATAATGAATAAAGCGCTTTTCTATATGGATCAAAAGAAATTTCTCCGCCAATAAAATTAACATCGGCACGGTTTTCCTTAATTCCGAGAATCGCAAACTTTACGTCTTTTAAATTGGGTAATTCCCCGATTTTGGCGTGGACTTCAATTTGCTTTCCCAAAGTCCCAACGGGTAAAATTTCCCGATGCGCCAATACTTTTTTAGAAACTGGGGATAAAAACTCTATCATTATTTCTTCTTGGCTGTGGTTTTTTTCTTAGTTGTGGCTTTCTTCTTTGCGACGGCTTTTTTCTTCGGACTTTTTTTATCCAACAAATCCTTTGCTTCCTCCAACGTTATTTTATCGGCTTCGGTGCCTTTGGGCAATTCAACCTTTGTTTTGCCTTTAATTAAGTTGAAACGGCCCCAACGGGCTTTTTCAATTCTGATCTTTTCTTCAGGCCATTCGTTAATGAGCTTATCGATCTCCTTTTGTTTTTTATCCTCAATAAGTTCTTTTACATCTTCTTTAGAAAGATTGTCAAAATCGTATTTCTTGTTCACGTTAATGAACATATTGTCCCATTTTATGAAAGGGCCAAAGCGCCCAACACCTTTTTGCACGGGCAGATCCTCATACATATATATTGGTGCGTCGGCTTTTTTCTTTTCCTCGATAAGTTCTTTCGCGAAAGCCATATCCACCTCCAAAGGATCCATTCCTTTCGGAAGCGAAATAAAGGTTTTTCCTAAGCGAACGTAAGGGCCAAAACGGCCATTGTTTACCTCAACTTCTTCATTGTTATAAATGCCTAAAGTCTTCGGAAGCTTGAAAAGGTCCATCACTTCTTCAAAGGTAACCATGTGCAATTGTTGGTCTGGGCGAAGGCTGGCAAATTTTTTCTCCTCATCGTCCGGCGCACCAATCTGTGCCATTGGGCCATATTTACCGAGACGCACTAAAACCGTTCTTCCGGTTTCGGGATCTTCACCCAAAATCCGTTCACCGCTTTCCCTGTCTGCATTTTCCTCTACATGTTCAACTTGTGGATGAAATTTACCGTAGAAATCCTTCATCATTTTGGTCCACTCCTCTTTTCCTTCGGCAATATCGTCAAAATCCTGCTCTACTTTTGCAGTAAAGTTATAATCCATAATATCTTCGAAATGCTCCACCAAAAAGTCGTTCACGATCATCCCGATATCTGTGGGAACTAATTTCCCCTTATCAGAACCAACCGTTTCAGTCAAGGTTTTGTCTTTAATGTTTTCCTTTTGAAGCGTTACCTGAATATATTTTCGTTCAGAGCCCTCAACCGTTCCTTTTTCAACATAATTTCTGCTGATGATTGTAGAAATGGTAGGCGCATACGTTGAAGGTCGGCCTATGCCAAGCTCTTCCAGTTGTTTCACCAAAGAAGCTTCCGTATATCGATACGGCGGGCGCGTAAATCGCTCCGTAGCTGTGATGTAATTATTATCAAGAGGGTCACCGTTTTTCATATTCGGCAACATTCCTTCCTGTTCTTCTTCTTCAAAATCGGTTCCTTCCAAATACACTTTTAGGAAACCGTCAAACTTTATCATTTCACCATTGGCAGTAAAATTTTCTGAAACTTTCTCTTTGGAAAGTACGTCAATCTTCACGTTGGTGCGCTCCAATTGCGCATCGCTCATTTGCGAGGCCAGTGTTCGTTTCCAAATTAAATCATACAAACGCGCTTGGTCGTGATCGCCCGTAATGTTCTGTAAAGACATATCGGTCGGGCGGATGGCCTCGTGGGCTTCCTGTGCGCCTTTGCTCTTCCCTTTGTAATCCCGGGGTTTGCTGTATTCTTTTCCGTAGGAAGAAATAATTTCTTTTTGTGCTGCGTTTTTTGCGTCGTTACTAAGGTTGACGCTATCGGTACGCATATAGGTTATAAAACCAGCTTCATACAATCGCTGTGCAATGGTCATCGTTTTTCCTACTGAAAAATACAGTTTCCGAGCTGCTTCCTGTTGTATGGTTGAAGTGGTAAAAGGCGCTGCCGGCGACTTGCTGGCTGGCTTTTTCGTTAAATCTGAAATTTTATAGGACGCTCCTAAGTTCTTCCGAAGAAACTCGCGGGCTTCTTTTTCAGTTTCAAAATTCTTAGGAAGTTTCGCTTTAAATTTGCTGCCATCGGGCGTGGTAAACTCGGCGTCAATTCTATAAGAGCCAACGGGTGTAAATCCTTCTATTTCGCGTTCGCGTTCCACAATCAATCGCACCGCAACAGATTGTACACGGCCCGCGGAAAGTCCACCTTTCACCTTTTTCCAAAGTACCGGTGAAAGTTCGTACCCCACCAATCGGTCTAAAACGCGACGCGCTTGCTGGGCGTTTACCAAATTATAATCTATTTGGCGTGGATTTTCAATAGCTTTTAAAATAGCAGATTGTGTAATTTCGTGAAAAACAATTCGCTTGGTTTTATTTTTATCGAGCTTTAATTCCTCAGCTAAATGCCACGCAATAGCCTCACCCTCTCTATCCTCATCACTCGCCAACCAGACCATATCGGCTTTTTTGGAAAGTGCCTTTAACTCTGCCACTAGCTTTTTCTTGTCGCTACTCACTATATATTTAGGTGTGAAATCCCCTTCTACATCCACGCCCAATTCCTTGGACGGAAGGTCTGCAATGTGCCCAAAACTGGAGGAAACCTTGAAATCTTTCCCGAGAAATTTTTCAATGGTTTTTGCTTTTGCCGGGGACTCAACTATCACTAAATTCTTTGCCATATCCTATATTATTGTGATTGCAAAAGTATATGAATTTTTTAATACGAATGATTTTGGGCAATAAATTTGGAATTTGGAGGATTTGTTTTAGCCAAGAATACACGAACAATTATAGAAAATCATTCGTGCATTCGCGGCAAATTTTTACATCTTAATTAATTTGATCTGAAAACAAATCTGCCACTTTGTCACCGTTGCTTAAAATTGTACCTTTGTAGATTCAATGGTCAAGTTATTGACTGCGATTACTATTTTATAATTTCCATGGAAAAGATAATAGACGAAAACAAACAAGGAAACACTTTGGTTCTTGACGCCAAGAAAGAGAATCCAAAAAAACTTTATATAGAAAGCTACGGCTGTGCAATGAATTTTAGTGACAGTGAGATTGTAGCTTCCATACTTGCGGACCAAGGTTATAACACTACAAATTTATTGGAAGACGCCGATCTGGTTTTGGTGAACACCTGCTCCATTCGCGACAAGGCAGAACAGACCATCAGAAAACGATTGGAAAAATACAACGCCGTAAAACGCATCAATCCGAAAATGAAAGTGGGCGTATTGGGCTGTATGGCGGAACGTTTAAAGGAAAAATTCCTTGAGGAGGAAAAAATCGTGGATTTAGTGGTTGGGCCTGATGCCTATAAAGACATTCCAAATTTGCTGAAAGAAGTTGAAGAAGGTCGCGATGCAGTGAACGTAATTCTTTCCAAAGAAGAAACCTACGGCGATATTTCGCCAGTGCGTTTGGGCGGAAACGGAATTACAGCTTATGTTAGCATTACCCGCGGTTGCGACAACATGTGCACGTTCTGCGTGGTTCCCTTTACGAGAGGCCGTGAGCGAAGCCGTGATCCACAGAGTATTTTAAATGAAATAAATGATCTGGCCGAAAAAAATTATAAAGAAATCACCTTGCTCGGCCAAAATGTGGATAGTTATTTATGGTACGGCGGCGGTTTGAAAAAAGATTTCAAAAATGCTTCGGAAATGGAACAGGCTACTGCTACTGATTTTGCCCAATTGCTTGATATGGCCGCAACCGCACAGCCAAAAATGCGTATTCGTTTTTCAACTAGCAATCCGCAAGACATGCATGAAGAAGTGTTGCACATAGTGGCGAAACACGACAATATTTGCAACCATATTCACC
Source organism: Aequorivita sp. (assembly GCA_026646335.1). Lineage (GTDB taxonomy): Bacteria > Bacteroidota > Bacteroidia > Flavobacteriales > Flavobacteriaceae > Aequorivita. The sequence goes on from JAPKFY010000003.1 coordinate 13,320, forward strand.
TTCCAGTTCAAAGTGGAAGCACGCGGATTTTGAAGGAAATGAACCGTCAGCACACGCGGGAGGAGTATGTGAAATTGATTGACAGGATTTGGGAAATTATTCCCGGATGTTCCATTTCGCAGGATATGATTATAGGCTTCCCAACTGAAACCGAGGAAGACCACAAACAGACAAAGAGTTTGATGGAATATGTGAAATACGGATTTGGCTATATGTACAAATATTCCGAAAGGCCCGGCACCATGGCTGCCCGAAAACTGGAAGACGATATACCTGAGGAAACAAAAAGCCGAAGACTGACCGAGATTGTGGACCTTCAGCAAAAGCACAGTGCCATTCGCACGGCGGAGTTTTTAGGAAAAACAGTAACTGTTTTGATTGAAAAAGAATCGAAAAAAAACAAAGATGAATGGAGCGGAAGAACGGAGCACAATAACGTTGCGGTTTTTCCTAAGGAGAATTATAAAGCTGGAGATTTCGTAAACGTAAAAATAACCGACTGTACTACTGCAACGCTTATTGGCGAAGCGGTTGGATATTCACAAAACCATTAAGTTATGAAACGTATCCTATTTCTTTTTATAGCAAGTTTATTGTTATTGGCATGTTCCAAAGACGACAATAATGGTACAGAGAACCCACAAGAACTAAAAATCAAAAAATATACAAGCATCTCTTTGGATGCTAACGGAACTCCAAATGGAGAAATGGTTGAGTATTTTTTTGATGAAAACGGCAAAAAAACAAAAGACCATATTATTGATGCTTTTTACGACTATTTCTGGGAGTATGCCTACAACGATTTTGGGCAAATTACAAGAAAAGCCCACAATCACTTGAATTACCCTGTTGATTTTGTTGAAAACTACTATTATGACCAAAACAGCAAGCCCTGGGTAGTTTTTAGGGATTGGGACGCAGATGGAATTGATATGGATTCCATAAGCTTTAGCTATCAACCACAACAGACCAACGTGCAATGGTTTACCCCGACACAAGAACGAACAGAATTTTATTATAATACTACAGATGTACTAACCGCAGTAAAACATATAGGTGACCTGGGAATCGTTAGCGATGAAATCATCACTTATGACAGTACTCTGAACATCACCAACCTTAACCTTACCACAGATTATTTTAATTCGGAAATAAACCATACGTATGAATATGACGTAAAAATAAATCCATTCTACGAAGAGTTTCACAACTACCCCTTCAACACCTATTATTATGGATACCTGTTCGAGCATTCATTATTTATGTCGCCGAGCAATGCCACGAAAATAACCCGAACAGGGACTGATACTTCGGAAAATTATGTGTTGGAAATTACATTTCAGTATAACGATTCCGATTATCCCATAAGCTCCGAAACAAAAAAGGATGGTGTTTTATTTTCGAGAGCGACCTACGAATATTATTAATTAAAATTTAGGTCCCGCATTTTGCTGGGATAAAATATGGAAAGCATACAAGCAACAAAACAACGATTCGGAATAATAGGCAACGACCCCAAACTGAACCGCGCCGTGGAAAAGGCCATCCAGGTCGCGCCCACGGATATTTCGGTATTGGTAACTGGTGAAAGCGGGGTGGGGAAAGAAAGTATCCCAAAAATTATCCACTCGCTCTCGCACCGAAAACACGGAAAATACATAGCCGTTAACTGCGGTGCCATTCCCGAAGGAACCATTGACAGCGAACTTTTTGGTCACGAAAAAGGATCTTTTACGGGCGCCACGGCAACCAGAAGCGGATATTTTGAAGTAGCCGATGGCGGCACCATTTTCCTCGATGAAGTTGGCGAATTGCCGTTACCAACACAAGTTCGGCTTTTAAGGGTTTTGGAGAACGGCGAATTTTTAAAAGTAGGTTCTTCCGCAACGCAGAAAACCGATGTACGCATTGTGGCTGCAACCAACGTGAAAATGGTTGATGCCATTGAAAAAGGAAAATTCCGAGAAGATCTTTATTACAGATTGAGCACTGTGGAAATCAATTTGCCGCCGCTTCGCGAACGGCAGGAAGACATACATTTGCTTTTCCGGAAATTTGCAGCAGATTTTGCACAGAAATACAAAATGCCAACAATTAGGCTGACAGACCAAGCAACGGATTTATTGTTGAAATATCGCTGGAGCGGAAACATCCGCCAATTGCGGAATGTTGCCGAGCAGATTTCAGTTTTGGAACAGAATCGCGAGATTTCATACGAAACCTTAAAGCATTATTTGCCCGATATGGGCAGCAACCTTCCGGCAATTGTAAATGCGAAGAAAGCAGAAAGCGATTTCAGCAGTGAGCGGGAAATTCTTTACAAAGTACTTTTCGATATGAAACGCGATGTAAACGATTTGAAAAAGCTTACATTGGAATTGATGAAAACCGGCAACGCCGCTAAGGTCAAAGAAGAGCAGTCTTCACTTATCAATAAAATATATGCTGATGAAAACGAAGCCGAAGAGGAATTAGCTTCCATAATTGAGGAAGAAACCAACGGCGCGCAAACCGATGTTGAAGTTTTCAGTATTCCCGAAAATTCTTTGGAATCCCGAAAAGACAAATATGAATACGCCGAGGAAATTGAGGAAGAAGAAAACCTTTCCCTTCATCAAAAGGAATTGGAGCTCATCAAAAAATCACTTGAAAAGTACAACGGAAAACGAAAGGATGCCGCAGACGAACTAGGTATTTCTGAAAGGACTTTATATAGGAAGATTAAGCAGTATGATCTTTAGTCAGTAAAAAAATCAAAATAACGTCGATGCCAAAAATATTTTCAATTTTAATCATTCTGCCCTTTGCATTTTCTTTGCAGAGTTGTGGACCGTATTCCTTCACCGGGGCTGATATAAATTACAGCACCACAAAAACAGTACAGGTAAATTATTTTCAAAACAACGCCCCTATTGTAGAGCCCGGAATTGCTCGTGATTTTACCCAAAAATTACAGGATTTACTTTTGAACCAAACCAGTCTGGACTTAGTGAACAACAACGGCGATTTGGTTTACGAAGGTGAAATAACACAATATTACATTGCGCCAATCACGGCAACCTCGAACAGCACCGCAGCTCAAAACAGGCTTACCATAGGTATAAACATTCGCTTTTACAACACCAAACAACCCCTGAAGGATTTTGAGCAACCCTTTAGTTTTTATTATGATTATCCTGGCCAAACGCAATTGACGGGATCAAAACTGGATGCTGCGGTCGATATTATTTTTGAACGATTGACGCAGGATATTTTTAACAAATCGCTTGCAAATTGGTAAATTTAACTAGTCACCCAGAGCGCAGTTGAAGGGTTAATCTTTGAAGTTTAAATTTTGAATATTTCCAACTACACATATCTCCTTGCCAATCCACAGAAAATAACTTCTGAGGATTTGGCTGCATTGGATTTACTCTTAAAAAAATATCCCTATTTCCAAAGCGCACGGGCCTTGCAACTTAAAGGCTTAAAAAACAATGATAGCTTTCTTTACAATGATGCCCTGAAACTTACCGCAGCACATACAACCGATCGTGATATTTTGTTTGAATACATAACATCAGAAAAATTTATACAGAATGAAATTTCGCAAACAATACTTCAACACGATGCTTCGGTAGAAGAAATTAAAGTGGTTTCAGAAAATGTTTCCGAACAAATTAGTCTTGAAATAGACAGGCAACTTAAAGCCGAAATGCAAAAGGCGGAGGATATTCTGAATCCGGAACTTTTCCAAAGAAAAGTTGCCTCTGTTTCCAATTTGGTTGAAAAGAAAGAGGAAAAGCACAAAGAAATCCTGCAACCAGACAAACCTTTGGAATTCACCAAAAACGACACCCACTCGTTCTCTGAATGGTTGAAACTTACAAAAGCTTGTCCTATTGAGCGCAATGAAGACATTTCAGACGAGAAAGATGATGAAATGCAAAAAGATGACAGGGAGCGAAAATTTGAATTGATAGACAAATTTATCCAAGAACGACCCAAAATAATTCCGCCTGATGTAGAAAATAAAACTCAAAACGAAGCGCAAAAAAATCCGCTTCCATCTTTTCAACAAACGCCCGAGGCACTGATGACGGAGACTTTGGCGAAAGTTTATCTTCAACAAAAGAACTATAAAAAAGCAATTCAAGCATATAAAATTTTAATTTTGAAAAATCCCGAAAAAAGTGGTTTCTTTGCAGACCAAATTCGGGCAATAGAAAAATTGATTAAATCTGAACAATCATGAGTACGTTTACAATATTCTTAATTTTAATAATGATCGTGGCCTTTTTGTTGGTCATAGTTATAATGGTTCAAAACCCAAAAGGGGGCGGACTTTCATCGTCCTTTGGCGGTGGCGGTGGCGCACAGATTGGCGGTGTACAGAAAACAAGTGACTTTTTGGATAAAAGTACTTGGACGCTTGCAACTATTATGTTGGCACTTATCTTGTTTTCCAACGTTTTTATTATGGGTGGCAACAGTTTGCAATCCAAAACTTTTGATGAAAGCGCTGTGCCTGCAGTTCCAACCACAGAAACTCCTGCTCCGGCTGCACCAGATCCAGCGGAATAATACTACTCTATAAAATATTTAAAATGCCAGCTTTTTCGAGCTGGCATTTTTGTTAGAGCCATTTCAGTTCTGTGATTTTTCAGGATGAAAACTCCATTGAAAGAAGGGACCGACCGCTATTATACTACTGGCCCCGTTAACATTGCTGTGAATCTGGACTCCCAGATTGAATACTTTTCCGTGCCTAAAACGAAGCCGTCCCTGGAGCGGGAACCCAAGAGTCTTCTCATCTACATAGCCTTTTTGACGCGTGTCCGGATTGCGTGTTTTAAAATGAAGGTATCCCACTCCTCCAAATAAATCGATAGCTATACTTCTGCCTGCCATAAACTCCCTTCCGTACATGAAGTCATAACTATAATAATTGTCCTGGTAGGAAGTCCAGATATCTACTTCGGCAGCTGCCATAACGGACGCTTTTAATATATGCCCGTCTATGGCAAATGCCAAATCCAAATTGACCATAAAGCCTGTGGCATTGTTTCCGCTGTAGAAATTGGGCGACAAAGAGGTGCTGTGAAATTTAAACCGTTGTTGGTTTTCCTGTCCAAAATGGCTCCATGGGCATAACAAAATAATAAATAAAATATAATATTTGGCAATTTTCATTTTTCTAATTGTTTTTCAAAGAAAAATAAAGAAACAAGACATCCTATACTATGATTATAATCATATCTACCGGTCCTAAGAAAAAAACTTCTGCCAAGCTGGCATTTTTAATTCCGAAAACTGTCAGTTTAGGGGCAGTGGCACAGTTTCTGCCAATTAGCTTCCAAACCATATAAACCAAAGTTTAACCCGCCTGCCGGTCGGTAGGCAACTAAAAAATAAAATTGAAATGGCATTAAAAATTCAACCACTTGCAGACCGCGTTTTGGTTCAGCCACAAGAAGCTGAGACTAAGACCGCTTCTGGTATTTACATTCCAGATTCCGCAAAAGAAAAACCGCAACAAGGCAAAGTAGTAGCTGTGGGTAAAGGTAAAGAAGACCACAAAATGACCGTAAAGGTTGGCGATACCGTTCTTTACGGAAAATACTCCGGCAGCGAATTGAAATTTGATGGCAAAGACTACCTGATCATGCGCGAAGATGATATTCTCGCCATTATCTAAGGATAATGGCTCGCAAATTCCAATAATCAAATTCCAAAAGTATTCTATTTAAAAATTGTTTAATGAAATTTATTTGGAATTTGGTACTTGGAATTTGGAATTTCGTAAAAAGATAAAATTTAAAAAAAATATAAATATTAACCTGAAGATTCCAAATTTTAAAGGAATCACAAAACAAAAAGTTTATGGCAAAAGATATAAAATTTGATGTAGAGGCTCGCGACGCTATAAAACGTGGCGTTGACGCATTGGCAAACGCAGTAAAAGTAACCCTGGGCCCAAAAGGGCGGAACGTAATCATCAGCAAATCCTTTGGCGCACCACAGGTGACCAAAGATGGTGTTACCGTTGCAAAGGAAATTGAATTGCAAGACCCTCTTGAAAATATGGGCGCACAGATGGTAAAGGAAGTAGCTTCAAAAACCAACGATCTTGCAGGTGACGGAACTACAACTGCTACAGTTTTAGCCCAGGCAATCGTAAAAGAAGGCCTTAAAAACGTTGCCGCTGGCGCAAACCCAATGGATTTGAAACGCGGAATTGACAAAGCTGTTGCAGCCATTGTTAAAAATTTGGAAAGCCAAGCTACCAAAGTTGGTAATTCTTCCGAAATGATAAAGCAAGTGGCTTCCATTTCTGCAAACAACGATGATGTGATTGGCGATTTGATTGCGAAAGCATTCGGAAAAGTTGGAAAAGAAGGAGTTATAACCGTTGAAGAAGCAAAAGGAACTGAAACGTACGTTGACGTTGTTGAAGGAATGCAGTTTGACAGAGGTTACCTTTCTCCATATTTCGTAACCGATACCGAAAAAATGATGACCGAATTGGAAAACCCAATGGTATTGCTTTACGACAAGAAAATTTCTTCAATGAAAGATTTGATGCCAATACTTGAACCAGTGGCGCAACAAGGAAAATCTTTATTGATTATCGCCGAAGATGTTGATGGTGAAGCCTTGGCTACTTTGGTAGTAAACAAACTTCGCGGTTCGTTGAAAATTGCAGCCGTAAAAGCGCCAGGTTTTGGCGACAGAAGAAAGGCTATGCTTGAAGACATCGCAGTTTTGACTGGAGGAACCGTAATTGCTGAAGAGCGCGGTTTCACTTTGGAAAACGCAACAATCGATATGTTGGGTTCTGCGGAAACAATTACTATTGATAAGGACAACACTACAATCGTAAATGGTGCTGGAAACAAGAATGACATTAAAGGTCGTGTGAACCAAATAAAATCTCAGATAGAATCTACAACCAGTGACTACGATAAAGAAAAATTGCAAGAGCGTTTGGCTAAATTGGCTGGCGGTGTTGCCGTTCTTTACGTGGGTGCTGCTTCTGAGGTTGAGATGAAGGAGAAAAAAGACCGCGTTGACGATGCGCTTCACGCAACCCGGGCGGCTGTTGAGGAAGGTATTGTTGCTGGTGGTGGTGTAGCTTTAGTTCGCGCTATTGAAGTGCTCAAAAAACTTACAACCGATACTCTTGATGAAGCAACAGGAATAAACATTGTGGCTAAAGCAATCGAATCTCCACTTCGCACAATCGTTGAAAATGCAGGTGGTGAAGGTTCTGTTGTAATCAACAAGGTTTTGGAAGGCAAGAAAAACTTCGGTTACGATGCCAAAAGCGAAACGTATGTTGATATGCTAAAAGCTGGAATCATCGATCCTAAAAAGGTAACCCGTATCGCGCTTGAAAACGCCGCTTCGGTTGCTGGAATGATCCTTACTACAGAATGTGCTTTGGTTGACATCAAAGAAGAAAGTGGCGGCCACGGAATGCCAGGCGGTATGGGCGGCGGAATGCCCGGGATGATGTAAAATCCCAAAAGTGATCAAATAGATTTAAACCTAACAGGTCTTCCTTCGTCATTCGCAGCTTTATGCGAAGAATGAAGGACCTGTTAGGTTTTTTTATTTCTCAAAAAGTAACCTCAACTTCTATTAATTTATCATTCCTGTTCACGGTAACAGTTGCTGTTTGTCCTTTTTCGAATTTCGAAAGACTTTCCATATAACTCATCATATCAGTCACTTCATAATCACCCATTTTTACTACAATATCACCTTTTTGAAGCCCTGCTTTTTGCGCTGGCTTATCTTCGCTAACGCCATCAATGCGCATCCCTTTTCCGCTGAAAAGATAATCGGGCACCACCCCCAAAGTCACTTTAAAATCTGGCACTACTTCACTTTCATTTTTGGTTTTTCTAAACGGAAGCATCTTTTGACTGTCCAAATCTTTGATGATGCTGAAAATATAATTTGAAACAATTTCCATTCCCTCAAAATTTACCTTTTCGGTATCGTCGCTGGGTTTGTGGTAATCGTCGTGCTGCCCTGTGAAAAAATGCAAAACCGGAATATCTGCCAAATAGAATGAAGTATGATCACTCGGGCCAACGCCACTTTCGTTTTCTACAATGTTCAAATCGCCAGCGTTAGCATTTACAGCCTGCTTCAAAATAGGTGAGGTTCCTACACCGTACACTGCCAAAGTCTTTTCGGAATTCAGTCTTCCCACCATATCCATATTCAGCATATAGGTCACTTTTTTGGTAACGATAGTTGGGTTTTTTACGAAGTAATTTGAACCCAGCAAGCCTTCCTCTTCCCCAGAAAAAGCAATAAAAAGATAGTTGTTGTTCTTTGGAGAACCTGTCTTTTGAAGCGAATCGGCCAAGTGAAGCATTATTGCCACGCCACTAGCATTGTCGTCTGCTCCGTTATGGATTGCTTCACCTTCGCGATACAGCGAGCCTTCGCCGCCCATCCCCAAATGGTCGTAATGCGCTCCAATGACTACTGTATTTTCAGCCTTGTTATCTAAATAAGCAATTACATTTTCGCCAGTTTCCGTGCTGTCATTTTTTTCTGAAGTAAATTCCGCTTCTTGATGTGGGTTTTTCTTGGCCTTATAAGTGAATTTTTGAAAGTACCCTTCAGTTCCTTTTGGTTTTAAAGCTAGACCTTCAAATCTTTTGGCGATGTACTCAGCTGCTTTTTTTTCGCCAACTGAACCAGTTTTCCTTCCATTTAAACTATCGTTTGCCAAAACAGAAACATCCTGTTTCATACTAACCGATTTCACCTTGGCTTCCTTACAAGAGAAAACCACTATTGCCAGAAATATCACTAAAATTACACGCATATTATTACTTTTGTTCAAAAGTACATTAAAAATGAAAATAATATATACGCTATTGGTTGTTTCCCTATTCTGGAGCTGTAAGAACGAAATGAAAAAAGACCAACAGAGTTCTTTTGAAACAAATGAAAAAAAATCTTCGCTTGTTCTCGATCTACAAACAAATGACACTTTAATCTATCCAGAAGAAAAACACTTCAAAAACATCCGTCAAGTAACCTTTGGCGGTGATAATGCCGAGGCTTATTGGAGTTTTGACGACAGCAAACTCATCTTCCAAAGCAACAATAAAAATTGGGGCGTAAATTGCGACCAAATGTTTTTGATGAATGCCGATGATGTATTTAAAGACAAGCAACCTCCAATGATCAGCACCGGAAAAGGCCGAACTACCTGTAGCTACTTTATGCCAGACGGCAAACATATTGTTTACGGCAGCACTCATCTTAAAGACGAAAACTGCCCGGAAGTTCCACTGAAAAAGGAAGGAAAATACGTTTGGCCAGTTTATGATAGCTTTGATATTTTCGTTGCAGATTTGGATGGAAATATTACCGCACAACTTACCAATGAACCGGGTTATGATGCTGAAGCAACCCTTTCGCCAAAGGGAGATAAGATTGTTTTCACCTCCATGCGAAGCGGTGATTTGGAACTTTACACTATGGATCTTGACGGGAAAAACGTAAAACAAATAACCGATGAATTGGGCTATGACGGCGGTGCATTCTTTTCACCAGATGGAAGCAAACTGATCTTCCGTGCTTCGCGCCCAAAAACTGAAAAGGAAATTAAAGATTACAAAGATTTGCTTGCCCAAGGTTTGGTGCAGCCCACCGAAATGGAGCTCTTTATCTGCAACGCCGATGGCAGCGAGCTTAGACAATTGACGCATTTGGGAAATGCCAATTGGGCACCGTTCTTTCATCCCTCGGGCGAAAAGATTTTGTTTTCAAGCAATTTTGAAGCCGAAAGAGGATTTCCATTCAATCTGTATTTGATTGATATTGACGGTAAAAATTTAGAGCGCGTAACGCACGGAAGAACTTTCGATGCCTTTCCAGTATTTTCAAATGACGGGAAAAAGCTGGTGTTTTCTTCCAACAGAAATAACGGGGGCGGACATGACACGAATATGTTTATTGCCGAATGGCAAGACTGATTTGATTAACAATTGCTGATTACAGATTTTAGATTTTTTGAATTTCTATTTAACACTTAAACAAAACGGTTTTTGAATTTCATTAAATTATATAAAATCCCACTTTTAATTGCGGTACTTTCCATTGCCTTTTACATCAGTTTTGCTTTTGATTTAGAGCGAAGTGATTTTGTAAAGCTCATTTCACTTTACACTGCACTTTTTTTTACTTCCTACTTTTTTATTGAAAAATTTAAGCTGAACTTTTGGTTATTGGTAGGTTTGGGAGTTGTCTTCCGTCTTGTTTTTATTGCTGCAATCCCAAATCTTTCACAGGATTTCTATCGGTTTCTGTGGGATGGGCGGTTGCTTCTTCAAGGCGTTAGTCCGTATTTATTCACTCCAGATGCTTCAGCTGCATTAAGTGTAACAGTTGAACAATCAAAACAATTAATAGATGGAATGGGCGCGCTTAACGCGAGTCATTTCAGTAATTATCCACCGGTCAACCAATTGTTTTTTGCAATTGCTGCGCAATTATCGGGGACAAGTGTTATTGGTTCTGTTATAGTTTTACGTACTACAATCATTCTGGCAGATGTTGGAATTCTTTACTTCGGAAAAAAGATAATAGAGAAATTAGGCCTTCCAGTTAAAAACATCTTTTGGTATTTTCTGAATCCTTTTATCATTATTGAACTCACCGGAAACCTTCATTTTGAGGGCGTGATGCTATTCTTTTTTGTGTGGGCGCTTTATTTACTTTTCAAAGAAAATTGGTTTTGGGCGGCTGTTTTGATTGGAGTTTCTGTTTCGGTGAAATTGATTCCGTTATTGTTTTTGCCTTTGTTTTTGAGATATTTCACTAATAAAAACCAAACCCCAAAGGTTTTAAAAACCTTTGGGGTTTCGATTAAAAGACTCGTTGGATTTTATTCAATTATAGGGTTAACAGTAGTACTCACATTTCTACCCTTTCTTTCTTCGGAATTTATTCAGAACTTTTCTGCAACCATAGCACTTTGGTTTCAGAATTTTGAATTTAACGCGAGTGTTTATTATATAATTCGATGGATTGGGTTTCAGGTTGTGGGTTGGAATTTGATTGAAACCGTTGGGAAAATTCTTCCTGTTTTAGTCTTCCTGTTTGTTATGCGAATTGCATTCTTCAGAAAAAATAAAATGCCGCAGCAATTAATTACTGCGATGCTTTTTGCGGTTTCGTTTTACTTTCTTCTCTCAACAACCGTACATCCATGGTACATTGCAACTCCTCTTTTGCTTTCGGTATTTACGAAATACAAATTTCCTGTTGTTTGGAGTATTATGGCAGTACTTAGTTATTCAGCCTATGGAAAGGATGGCTTTGATGAAAACCTTTGGTTGGTTGCTTTGGAATATGTTGTGGTAGTTGGGGTTGCGATTTGGGAAGTATTTCCTCAGAAAAAAATAAAACCTGCAAGGTTTTGAAAGCCTTGCAGGCTAGTAATTTATTTATTTACTCGTTCTAGTCTATAAAAATCTTTTCTTCTATCTTTTAAATTCCTCACGGCGCCAAAAGAATGTAGTTCGCGTAACAATCCCAAATCTACATCTGCAACTAAAATCATTTCGGCATTTGCAGTTGCTTCAGCTTTTATTCCGTTGCTTGGAAAAGCAAAGTCACAGGGTGTAAAAACTGCAGACTGTGCATACTGAATATCCATATTATGCACATTGGGCAAATTGCCCACGCTTCCTGAAATTGCAACATAACATTCGTTTTCCACTGCCCTTGCCTGAGCGCATAAACGCACTCTGGAATAGCCGTTTTGGGTATCAGTCAAAAATGGAACAAAGAGAATATCCATTCCTTCATCAGCAAGCAACCTTGAAAGTTCTGGAAATTCAGAATCGTAGCATATAAGTATCCCTATTTTTCCGCAATCTGTATCAAAGGTGGTCAGCTTATTCCCATTCTGCATTCCCCACACTTTTGCTTCGTCTGGCGTTACGTGAAGTTTTTCATAACGCTCGATACTTCCATCACGACGACATAAATAACCAACATTATATAACTTATCATCAACCAATTCTGGCATACTTCCAGAGATAATATTTATGTTATAAGAAATGGAAAGTTTCGATAGTTTTTCTGTAATTAATTTGGTGTATTTAGCCAATTCACGAATAGCATCAGATTCTGAAAGATGATTGTATTCTGCCATTATAGGCGCATTGAAAAATTCTGGAAAAACTGCAAAATCACACCTATACGCAGAAACACTATCTATAAAGTACTCAACCTGCTGCATAAGTTCTTCCATGCCATTATAAGTACGCATTTGCCACTGTATCAACCCTAATCGAACTACGGTTTTTGTAGTATTTGGTTTTTTGTTGGGTTTGGTGTAGTAAATATTATCCCACTCCATTAAAACTGCATATTCAGCCGAAGCAGAATCGCCTTCCAAATATCCTTTTAAAACACGAACGGGATGAAAATCATTCGACAACTGAAAGTTTAGTACTGGATCGTGTATTTCTTTGCGTTTTACTTTTTCAATGTACTGTTTTGGGGATAATTCGTGTTGATGTTTATGATAATTTGGCATTCTTCCTCCAAATACAATTCCTTTTAAATTAAGATTTTCACAAACTTCTTTTCGATAATCATAAAGACGTCTTCCCAAACGCAGACCTCGAAAATCTGGCTTTATAAAAACATCGATTCCATAGAGAATATCGCCGTTTGGGTCATGGTTTTGGAATGAACTTTTAGTAATAATATCTGCGTAGGTATGATTATCATCTACCTTATCATAATCAACTATCAATGATAGTGCACAGCCAGCAATTTTACCATCAATCTTAATAACCACTTGTCCTTCGGGGAAAATAGAAATAAGTTTTTCAATATGCTTTTCTTCCCAATAGGAATTTAATATCCCTCCATAAGATTGAAGTGTGGCTTCCTTTAAAGCCTCATAATCCTCAACTGTTAAAAATTTCAGTTCTATATTTTCAATCTTTGTAGTATCCATAAGTTACATATCTAATAAGTAGGCAAAGATAAGAGGTGCTACAATGGTAGCGTCACTTTCTATTATAAACTTTGGGGTATCAATACCCAGTTTTCCCCAAGTAATCTTTTCATTTGGAACCGCTCCGGAATAACTGCCGAAACTGGTGGTAGAATCGCTGATTTGACAGAAATAGCTCCAAAATGGAGTTTCTGGCCGCTCCATGTCTTGATAGAGCATCGGCACTACGCAAATAGGGAAATCTCCCGCTATTCCTCCACCAATCTGGAAGAACCCGATTCCTTTCTCTGAATTTTTTGTGTACCAATCTGCAAGAAAAGTCATATACTCTATCCCGCTTTTCATTGTGGAGGCTTTCAATTCGCCCTTCAAAACATAGCTAGCGAAGATGTTACCCATCGTGCTATCTTCCCATCCTGGGCAAATGATAGGTAGGTTTTTTTCTGCGGCTGCGTACATCCACGAGTCTTTTAAATCTATTTCGTAATGCTCTTCCATTACACCGCTTAAAAGCAATTTGTACATATATTCGTGCGGAAGGTAGCGTTCGCCTTTTGCTTCGGCATCCTTCCAAAGTTTCACGATGTGTTTTTGGATTCTTCGGAAAGCTTCTTCCTCAGGAATACAAGTATCGGTAACGCGGTTCATACCTCTTTCAAGCAAATCCCACTCATCTTGCGGTGTTAAATCGCGATAATGCGGGACGCGTTCGTAATGACTATGTGCCACAAGGTTCATTATATCTTCCTCAAGGTTTGCGCCTGTGCAGGAGATTATCTGAACTTTATCCTGACGGATCATTTCGGCAAAAATCTTTCCCAATTCTGCAGTACTCATAGCGCCGGCAAGGGACACGAGCATTTTTGAACCTTGATTCAACTGTGCTTCGTAGCCTTTTGCGGCATCTACCAATGCGGCGGCGTTGAAGTGTAAATAATATTTTTCAATAAACTGGGAAATAGATCCTTTGCTAGTACTCATCTTCTTCTGTATTAAATTTTGAAACCCCTTTTTTGGTTTCGTTAAAATTGCTTTCGTATTCGTCACCCTCTACAGTTCCTGCGAATTTATAGGTCAACATTTTGTAGTAAAGTTTCGCGGCTACAAAGTCTGAAGCTCTTTCATCTTGATTTGGACAAAGCTCTACGATGTCAAAACCTACTACGTTTTTTTCTTCAAAAACCTGCTTTAGGAAATCGAGGGTTTCATACCAAAAAAGCCCCCCTGGTTCTGGAGTTCCAGTTGAAGGAAGGATTGATGGATCAAACGCATCAAGATCAAAAGTTATAAAAACGTTTTCGCCCAAAGCTTCAATTACTTTGTCCATCCAGTATTCGTCTTTCGCCATATCGTGGGCGAAAAATACTTTTTCCTCGTCCATAACACGGGTTTCTGCAATGTCCATGCTGCGAATGCCAACTTGCACTAGATTAGTAGTCTGACTGGCTTCGTAAACGGCACAAGCGTGGTTGCAAGCGCTTCCGTGGAAATCCTTTCGCAAGTCTGCGTGTGCATCAATATGAAGCACGGTCAGGTTGTCAAAACATTCGTTGAAGGCGCGGATAGTGCCTATGGAAATACTGTGCTCGCCGCCAAAAATAGTTACGAACTTGTTTCGCTTTATATAATCTTTTGTGATTTTGTGTACTTCTGAAACCATTGCTTCCGGTGAGGAATTTTCCGTAATGGCATCTGCAAGGAAAACCCCTTGCTTGTAGACCTCTGTTTGGGTTTCAATGTCATAAAGCTCCATGTTTTCGGAAGCGTCCAAAAACGCTTCTGGGCCTTTGTCTGCGCCTTTTTGCCAGGTGCTGGTTCCGTCATAGGGAACGGGGATCAATACAATTTTTGATGTTTCAAGAGCCGCATATTTTTGCGGGATTCCGGCGTACGTCTTAATGCTCATAACCTAAAATGTTTAGCAATTGCTCGCTTGTTTGTTGTTCTGAAAAAAGTTTGGTTGTTATATTATCGTTTTTGTCTCTGTCAATCAAAATATGTTTTGGCGAAGGAATCAAGCAGTGTTGCAAGCCGCCGAAACCGCCAATGCTCTCTTGATATGCGCCCGTATTAAAGAAGCCAATATACAAAGGTTTTTCTTTACGGAACTTTGGCAGATAAATTGCAGCCATGTTTTGCTCACTGTTGTAGTAGTCATCACTATCACAGGTTAGACCTCCTAAAAGCACTCTTTCATACTCATCATTCCAACGATTTATTGGCAGCATAATAAACTTTTTACTAATTGCCCAAGTATCTGGCAAGGTTGTAATAAAAGAAGAGTTTATCATATTCCACTTTTCTCTATCGTTTTGTTGCTTTTGATATAGAATTTCATAAATAGCACCGCCACTTTCGCCAACGGTAAAGCTTCCGAATTCAGTAAAAATGTGCGGTACGGGCACATCTACTTCATCACAAGTTATATTTATTTGGTTTAAAATTTCGTTGACCATGTATTGATAGTCATACTCAAAATGCAACGAGTTTTTAATGGGAAAACCGCCACCAATATTCAAACTATCCAAGGAAGGACAGATTTTTTTTAGGCGAACGTACACTTTCAGACATTTTACCAATTCGTTCCAATAATACGCAGTGTCGCGAATTCCGGTGTTGATGAAGAAATGCAGCATCTTCAAATCTACACGCTCGTTGTTCTTTATTTGTTCTTCGTAAAATGGGATGATGTTTTTGTAACCAATTCCCAATCTGGAAGTATAAAACTCAAACTTTGGTTCTTCTTCCGAAGCAATTCGGATTCCTACGTTGAAATGACCTTCAATATTGTCTGAAAGCAATTCAATTTCCTCGTAATTATCAATAATCGGAATGCAGTTTTCATGGCCGCTATTGATAAGTCTGGCAATGTTCGTAATGTATTGCTCCCGTTTGAAACCGTTGCAAATAACATAGGTTTGGTTGGTAACCTTTCCTGATTTCTTTAGGCTTTCCACTATATCAATATCAAAAGCCGAAGAGGTTTCAATGTGGATATCGTTTTTTAAAGCTTCATTCAAAACGTGTTTGAAATGTGAACTTTTGGTACAGTAGCAATAGCTGTAAGTACCTTTATAATTGTTTTTTTTAATTCCTTCCGCGAACCATTTTTTCGCCAAAATGATATTTTCGGAAATTTTTGGAAGGTAGGTAAACTTCAGCGGAGCGCCATATTTTTCTACAAGACCCATAAGATCTACGCCGTGAAATTCCAGTCCATTATCACCCAAGCGGAATTCTTCCTGTGGAAAATAATACGTTTGGTTTATTAAATCTATGTATTTGGTGTTCATCCTTTTGTTTTCGTTGAATGGTGTAAATTAAAAATTCTTGCTGGGTATTCTCCCAAAAAAAGGAGATTATGACAAAAAATTAACTTGAAGTTCAAATGTGAATAGGCAAAGTGTTTATGATGAAACTCTCGCCCGAAACCTGCTGTGTTGCAGCCGTTGGAAGTAAAAATGTGTTGTTCATTTAGAATCTATGTTTCCGAAATTTTTCAAAAACCAACCATTTTAAATATTTACAGTACAAATGTGCCAAAAAAAATTCAATAATTAATCAAACAGAGATAAATTTCGTTTTCCATTAAATCATGCTGAACAAGCTGAGTTCCTTTTCGGTCAGGGTTCGCCAACGGCCACGGGGCAAATCTTTTTTGGTCAACGGCCCAAGGGTTACACAGTCCATTCGCATAACATCATAGCCCAAATGTTCAAAAATGGTCCGTATAACGCTGGTTCCGGTATGTTTAATTTTTAGGCCCACTTCGCTTTTTGGCGAATTGTCTACATAGCTTATTTCTTCAACAGTTATTTCTTTGCCATCTATAGTTATACCTTCCTTTATTTTTTTTAGGTGTTCTGCTTTCAGGTTTTTGTCAAGTTCCATATGAAAAAGACGTGCGATTCCTTTTTTGGTGAATTTTTGCACAAACTCATCGTCATTGGTGAAAAGTAAAAGCCCTGTGGCGTTTCGACCCAAACGGCCAAAAGGTTTTATTTTGGCGGTGGTGGCATTCGCAACCAAATCCATCACGGTCATTCCTTTTGCATTGCTGTCAGTGGTTGCAAAACCTTTCGGCTTGTTCAGCAAAACATAGGTATTTGGCTCAGGGTTTAGGCGGCGACCATCAAAACGGACATCGTCTGTCAACTGGACTTTGTAGCCCATTTCGTTAATAATTTTGCCATTTACAGAAATCAACCCTGTGGCAATATAAGTATCTGCTTCACGGCGCGAGCAAACTCCACTGTTAGCGATGTATTTATTTAAGCGAATTCCATCTTCTGGATTGCTTTTCTTAACTACTTGTACGGTGGGTTTTTCACGACGCCCAATTTCCTTTCCTGTTTTGTCAAACTTTAACTTTGGTTTTGTTGGATCCTGCTCACGGCCAGTGTTTTTCTTAGGTGCATCAGACTTTAGGGCAGCACTTTTACGAGCCACGGTTTTCTTTCGCGCATTTTTTCCGGGCTTGTTGGAACTTCTTCCTTTGTCGTAATTGTCTTGTGTGCTCATTTATAATTTTTTGCAAAGATAATGAAATTAAGTAGGCGGTTGCAGTTTTCATTGCACAGTAAAAAGACTGCTAACCGCAACTGGCTAATGTTGCTTTTTTAAGAAGTTATTTTCTTCAAAATCTTTAAATAATCTGCTCTGTTTTGAAGAAAATCCAATTCGGAAATATCGATGATTTTTATATTTTCAGAATACTGGTTTTTGATGAATTCCAAATAGCCAGTATTTAACTTTTGAAGATAATCCGCTTCAATGCTCTGCTCATATTTCCGGCCCCGTTTTTTTATATTTTCCAGCAAACGCTCGGTGTTTTGGTATAGATAAATATACAAATCAGGCTTGGGCAAGTCTTTGTGCATTACCTGGAATAGTTTTTTGTAAAGCGCATATTCCTCTTCTGGCAAGGTGATACTTGCAAAAATCAAGGATTTATTCACGTCGTAATCTGCAATCACGGATTCCTTAAAAAGATCGAACTGCGTTATATCATCAACCAACTGCTGATAGCGATCTGCCAAAAAAGACATTTCCAAAGGAAAGGCATAACGAGCAGCATCTTCATAGAATTTGGGCAGAAAAGGGTTATCCTTAAACCTTTCGAGAATCAATTTGGCATTAAAATCATTTGCAATTTTTGTGGAAAGGCATGTTTTTCCGGCACCAATGTTTCCTTCAATAGCAATGTAACTATACTGCGAGATATTGAAATCCTTCATCGGGTTACTGAGCCATTTGGATTGTTTTTCAAGACCACTTTTGTCATTGGTTTCGGCTAAAAGCTTAATGATCTTTTTTTGCGAAACAGGATGGATTAATTGTGAATTCAATTCTGCCAAAGGTTGCAACACAAATTTCCGTTTCGCCATTTCGGGATGTGGAACGATAAGTTTTTCAGATTCTATAATTTCATCGTCAATAAAAATTATGTCAATATCGATGGGTCGAGAAGTATAGGTTTTTGAAGCATCCCGCTTCCGTCCCATCGTTTTTTCAATTTCCAGAATTGTATTTAAGGTTTTTGAGGGTTTCAAATCGGTTTGCATCCAGACGGCGCAATTCAGAAAAGCATCGCCTTCAAAACCCATGGCTGGAGTTTCATAAACCGAAGATATTTTTACGATGGAACCAATTTTCCCAAATAAGCTATCAACCGCTTTTTGAAGATTTTCAAAACGGTTGCCCATATTGCTTCCCAAGGACAGGTATATATTTAAAAGTGGTTTGATGGAATTTCCCTGTTTTAATTTACAACTATTGAAACCACATACCCTTCGTTTCCTCGAATGTTGAACACGGTGTCGTCGTCAAAAATAAGGTATTGTCCCTTTATTCCTTTCAAAATTCCTTCATAAAAAGGAGATTTTTCAAGGTTAAGCGATTTCGGCTTTTCTGGATATTTCAAAACAGGGAATTGCAGATTGGTTTCTGAATTGTTTTCCAGATAATATTCAGCAGCTTCAGAGGGAATGAATTGTTTTAATTTATTTCGCCATTCCACCAAATCTTCATCTTTCAGATCGTTTTTCAGCATGGTTCGCCAGTTGGTTTTATCGCTCACGTGATCTTTCAAAGCAACTTCCGTAATCCCGGCAAGGTAGCGGTTTGGCACCTCCACAATTTCAATGGCTTCGTGAGCACCTTGGTCTATCCATCGTGTAGGGATCTGGCTTTTTCGCGTCACCCCTACTTTTACACTGCTGCTGTTGGCGAGATAAACCACGTGTGCTTGCAACTGGACTTTTTCCTCATAAGCCAGATCGCGATCTTCGATCCCTAAATGTGCCTTGCTCGTTTCGGGATTCATTATCCAATCTGCCGCTTGGGGGATTTCATAAAAACAATCATAGCAAAAACCTTGACGGTAAATTTTCTTTTGAAGTCCGCAATTTAAACACTGATAGCGAAGAAAATTAATGGCAATTTTTTTATCCAACAATTGGTTTACGTTCAAAAAATCGTTTTCAAAAACTAAATAATACTGAATGGGTGAACCGTTTTCAGTCTGCATTTTAGTGAGTACTCCTTCGTAATTCATTTATTCAAAATTATTTAAGCCAAAAACTTTTCTGAAGAAACGCTCTAAAAACATCACTTCAAAAAAGCGGAAATCGTAATTATAAAATCGTTATTTTTATAGCATAAAGATAGCGGAAAAATATGCCAATCCCCATTGTAAATTCCATTGCTTCTTGGTTTTTGAAAAAACGGTTCCATCAAATAGACCTTTTTCTGAAGTATCCCATTGAAGTTCAGGAAGAATTGCTTTTCAATTTGCTCCAAAAAGCCAAAAACACAGAAATTGGGCAGCAGTATGATTTTGGAACTATCCGAACCTATCGCGACTTCGCAGCGCGTGTTCCTATTACAACCTATGAAGAAAGCGAAGCGCAGATTGAACGCGCACGAAAGGGTGAAAGCAATATTTTTTGGCCAACTCCTATAAAATGGTTCGCAAAATCTAGCGGTACCACCAATGCAAAAAGCAAATTTATTCCCGTCACCAACGATTCCTTGGAAGATTGCCATTACGCTGCCAGCAAGGATTTACTGTGCATGTACCTCAATAACAACCCAGATTCGCAATTATTTTTGGGGAAGAGTTTACGTCTCGGGGGCAGCAAACAATTGTATGAAGAAAACGGGACGGTCTTTGGCGATCTTTCGGCAATTTTGATAGATAATATGCCTTTTTGGGCAGAATTTAGCAGTACACCCAGCAACGAGATTTCACTGATGGGTGATTGGGAAACCAAAATGCAGGCAATCGTTAACGAAACAATTAAAGAAAATGTTACAAGTTTAGCAGGCGTACCTTCTTGGATGCTGGTTTTGCTGAACAATGTAATGGAAACTACGGGCAAGGGCAATCTTTTTGAAGTGTGGCCAAACCTGGAAGTTTATTTTCACGGCGGCGTTAATTTTGAGCCCTATATTGACCAATATAACAAGTTATTGCCTAAAGACAGTTTTAGATATTATGAAATCTACAATGCTTCGGAAGGGTTTTTCGCCATTCAGGATCGCAATGAAAATAAGGAATTGCTGTTGATGCTTGACTACGGAATTTTTTATGAATTCATCCCGATGGACAACTATGGCAGTTCCGAAGAAAAAGTGATTCCATTAAGCGGGGTCGAGGAAGGAAAAAACTATGCTGTGGTGATAACTACCAATGCGGGGCTGTGGCGCTATAAAATTGGTGATACCGTTCGCTTCACCTCAACCGATCCATACCGGATAAAGGTTACTGGAAGAACCAAACACCACATCAATGTTTTTGGCGAAGAATTAATTATTGAAAATGCGGAAACTGCGCTGCGAAAGGTTTCACAACTTACCAATGCTGAAATTGTGGATTACACTGCTGCTCCCATTTTTATGAGCGGAAGGGAAAAAGGAGCCCACGAGTGGATTATAGAGTTTAAAAAACCGCCAAAGGATTTAAATTCCTTTACCAAACTGTTGGATTCGGCCCTGCAGGAGGTAAACAGCGATTATGAGGCCAAAAGATTCAACAATACTACACTTAACGCACCAAAAATCCACCACGCTCGGGAACGTCTTTTTTATGATTGGTTAAAGGAAAAAAACAAACTTGGTGGGCAACATAAAGTTCCACGACTTTCCAACACAAGAGATTATTTGGAGGAACTTTTGCGTTTAAACAATCCTCTTTAAGCTTCCTATTTCAAAATACAAGGATTTATAGCGTGCCGTAAATCGTACATTTCAAGCACTTTATCGACAGTTTTTTTCGAGAACTGTATTTCAACGAATTTACGGGTGAGTTCAACTAAAACTTTTGTGGGCGCTTTACTTCCGAAGTACTTTTGACTTATAAAATCATTAGTGTTTTAAAATGAAGCAAGTTTTTTTCATAGTATTTTTTTTAGTTTTCACAATTCTGTTCTCTTCTTGTGCAACAACACAAAAAGCAAATAACAAAGAAATTGAAGTGACAGGCTACAACTTGAAAAGTAAAAAAGAACAGATGCAGAACAAAATTCTTTATAAAAAGAATAAGGCTTTGCTCGCAACACCATAAAGCTGAATTAATCAATATAAAAAAACCCCGATTTTATCGGGGTTTTTGCTTTTTATAAGTATTTTGGTTTTTATGAAACCGCTTTCAACTTCTTAAGAGTTGATTTATTCAATTTTTCTTCCGCATACTCCTTCGTAACGTGAACGGTCTTTTCATCGGTGCCAGGCATTTCATACATTGCATCTGTTAACACCGCTTCGCATAATGAACGAAGTCCGCGTGCTCCAAGTTTGTAATCAATTGCTTGTTCAACTATGAAATCTAATGCTTCTTCAGTGATTACAAAATCAATTCCGTCCATTTCAAACAGTTTTTTATACTGTTTAATAATGGCGTTTTTAGGCTCTGTAAGAATTGCACGAAGCGTTTCTTTGTCCAGCGGATTCATATAAGTCAAAACAGGAAGGCGCCCTATTATTTCGGGAATCAATCCAAAATCCTTTAAATCCTTCGGAATAATGTAGCGAAGTATATTGTCTTTCTCCATCTGGTTTTCCTTTACCGAAGCAGTAAAACCAACCGCCTGCATATTCAATCTTTTTGAAATATGACGCTCAATGCCATCAAAAGCACCGCCGGCAATGAAAAGAATGTTTTCAGTATTTACCTCAATGAATTTTTGATCGGGATGTTTTCTTCCACCTTTTGGCGGAACGTTAACCGTTGTTCCTTCCAAAAGTTTCAAAAGTGCTTGCTGCACGCCTTCACCACTCACATCGCGGGTGATTGAAGGGTTGTCGCTCTTACGTGCAATCTTATCTATTTCATCTATAAAGACAATTCCGTTTTCGGCTTTTTCGAGGTTGTAATCAGCAGCTTGAAGTAAACGCGTTAAAATACTCTCAACGTCTTCGCCCACATATCCAGCTTCGGTTAAAACCGTAGCATCAACAATAGCCAAAGGAACATTTAGCATTCTTGCAATAGTTTTTGCAATCAAGGTTTTTCCAGTTCCCGTTTGGCCAACGATGATGATATTGCTTTTCTGGATTTCAATATCGTCATCGCTTTTTGGCTGGAGCAATCTTTTGTAGTGATTATAAACGGCGACCGACATTACTTTTTTGGTGAATTCCTGCCCAATTACATATTGATCCAAAAAGGCTTTTATGATTTTTGGTTTTTTCAGCATTAAATCTTTGGACAGTTCAGTATTGCCAGAATGCAATGCTTCCTCGACCACAATTCCGTGGGCCTGCTCAATGCAACGGTCGCATATATGTGCGTCCAATCCTGCAATGAGCAAGTTGGTTTCCGACTTTTTACGGCCACAAAAGGAACATTCTAAATCTTCTTTCGACATATTATCTTTTTTCAAAATCTAAGTTTTAGTTTCTGGTCAAAATTTCATCAATCATTCCGTATTCCAAAGCTTTGTCTGCTTTCATCCAGTAATCACGGTCACTGTCATCATAAACCTTTTCGTAGGATTGACCAGAGTGCTTTGCGATTATTTTATAAAGCTCTTCTTTTAAAGTTATTATTTCACGTGCCGTAATCTCAATATCACTCGCCTGTCCTTGCGCACCGCCCAAGGGTTGGTGAATCATTACCCGCGAGTGCGTCAAGCCGCTGCGCTTTCCTTTTTCGCCAGCACACAACAATACCGCTGCCATTGAGGCTGCCATTCCAGTACAAATAGTTGCAACGTCTGGTTTTATAAATTGCATAGTGTCATAAATCCCCAAGCCTGCGTAAACGCTTCCGCCAGGTGAATTGATATAAATCTGGATATCACGCGCGGCATCCGTACTTGCCAAAAACAACAATTGCGCCTGCACGATGTTCGCCACTTGGTCGTTAATGCCAGTGCCCAGGAAAATAATCCGGTCCATCATTAAACGGGAAAAAACGTCCATTGCCACGGCGTTCATTTGGCGTTCTTCAATAATATTAGGCGTCAAGTTTGTTGGATACATACTGCTTATGATTTTGTCATAATACATATCGTTGATGCCTTGATCTTTTATAGCAAAGTTTCTAAATTCGTTACTGTAGTTCATAAATGTTTGTTCGTTTTAAAATATACTTTCCTGAACAGGAAAAGGTTTAAATCAAAAAGGCGTCAAATTAAACAATTCAACGCCTAAAGATAACTATTTCTTCGCTGAATTATGCGTAGGCTTCCTTAATGAATTTATCGTAAGTAACCTCTTTGGTCTTCAAATTTGCATTTTCCTTAAAGAAATTAAGCAATTTAGCAGAGGCCATCTGCTCGCTCAAACGTTGCACTTCTTCTTTGTTCGAAAGAATTCGCGCGGCGATGGATTCCAATTCTTCATTTGATGGGTCCATTTGACCAAATTGAGCCATTTGCACTTTTATCATATTTTTTGAATAGTCTTTCAACTCTTCAAAAGTAACTTGCAGGTTGTTTTCAGCGCGAAGTTTGCCTTCAATCAATTGGTAACGAAGTCCTTTTTCACTTCTTTCATATTCGGCTTTTGCATCTTCTTCTGAAAGTCTTTTTTCGCCGGTCATAGCAATCCAACGCTGTAAAAATTCCTTCGGAAGATCGAATTTGGTGTTCTCAATCAATGAATCGACAACATCATTCAATAGTTTTTGGTCGCTTTGTTGCGCAAATTGTCCTTCGGCATCTTCCTTGATTTTCACTTTCAATTCTTCTTCGGAAGTAACTGCGGCCGGCCCAAACAGCTTATCGAATAATTCTTGGTTCAACTCAGCCATTTCGCGTTTGTTCACTTCTTCTATTTTAAAAGAAACCTCAATGTCTAAACCGTGTGCATCATCATGCGCAACGCCTAAATACTTTTGGTTGTCGTGATCATCGGCAAACATTCCTTTTGTTTTAAGGCTAACAGTGTCGCCAACTTTAGCGCCAATAAGGCTTTCCAATTGTTTTTTACCAGCAATTTCCTCTGTAGAAAGTGTAGTTTTCTTATCGATCTCTTTTTCAGTTGAAGTGAAAGTTCCAGTGATTTCATCACCTTTCTCCACTTCTTTTTTTGAAATCAATTTGCCGTATTGTTTGCGGATGGTTTTTACTTGATTGTTGAGCATTTCTTTATCTGCAACAATTTTATAGTGCACAACTTCCTTGCCTTTTATGTCAACTTTAAATTCTGGCGCAAGGCCCAATTCAAATTCAAAGGAATAATTATCGGCTTCCCAATTTATTTCTGATTCATTTTTCGGAAGTGGATTCCCTAATACGTCCAGTTTTTCTTCGGTAAGAAATTTTTGAAGCGCATCTTGCAAAATCTTGTTCACTTCTTCAACCAAAACAGCCTTTCCGTATTGTTTTTTTACCATTCCCATTGGGATATGGCCTTTTCTAAAACCTGGAATATTGGCAGTCTTCCTGTAATTATTCAATACTTTTTCAACGTTGGCTGAATAGTCGCTTTTTGAAACTTCAACTGTAAGTACAGCATTCAGTTTATCAATGTCTTTTTTTGTAATGTTCATTTTTTCTCTTCTGAATTTCGGGATGCAAAAGTACGGTTTTTTGCAAAACCCGACAAATATTTACAAACTGTTGTTCAACCAATTATTTATCTTCCGGTAAAAGCGAAAATAGTACGGATTGGAAAAGCGAAAGTAATAGGCTGAAAAGTAGTGCCCACCAGATAGTAGTTACCGTAAAACCGCCCACAAAATAACCTGCCAATAAAATAATAATGGCGTTGATTATCAACAAAAACAACCCAAAGGTGACAATTGTAATGGGTAAAGTTAAAATGACCAATATTGGCTTGACGAACAATCGCAACAAAGCGATGACGATAGCAACAATAATTGCGGAACCATATCCTTCAACATGTACTCCGGGAAGGATTTTTGCCAAAACAACGACAGCTAGAGCTGTAAGAAGTAATTTGATTATCAGTTTCATAAGGGAGGTATTAATAAATAGTTAGATAAGCTTTGAGTAAATATAATAAAAAAAACCGCCCTCAAATGAGAGCGGCCATTACTAAACTTAATTTCAAATATTAATTGTTAGTGACCGTTACGGTTCCGTAATTGCCAATATGTACCATTGGAATGGTGGCATCATAAGTTTCGTTGATTGCTTTGATTATAAGATTTGCGGTATAAGCATACCCTCTTGGCGTTGGGTGAACACCATCCAAAGAGAATGCGCCACCTGTTACGAATTGTGAAGTAAGCACGCCGCCATCATAAGGAATACCCCCATTTGCAACTCTTGCCAATGCTGTTTTTGCATCAACATAAGCTAAGCCTTTTGCACCAGCAAGCGCCTCGATAGTTGCATTGTATGCTGTGCTTGCAGCAGTTATGCGCGCTTGTTCAGAAACAGCCAACACATATTGATCACTAAGTGGTATTGAAACACCGATAACGCCTTGTGGGTTGTTTGGATCTGGAGTAGTTCCCAAGACAGAAGAGGCAGTCAAAACAATAAGGTCATCAGATTTTACTTGGCGCAATTGGCCTAATAATATCGCCAACGGAGCAGGCAAACTAAAAGGAGGGCCTTGCAAAATAGCTGTTATATCGGTAAGATCATCATCTGTCATTATAGGGAAGTTTTGTCCTGCAGAGAAATTAATCATGCGCAATGCAGCTTCTTCGGGAGATATAACACCCATTCCTGCCAAGCCCGGCAATATTTGTGTATTGTATGCCCCAAATTGAGCATTTAATGCTCCGGCAGTAGCAGCATCCAAAGGAATGGCATTTGTTGGAACAGTAGTGAAATACGGAATAGAAGTCACTTCAGGAATGTTTATCAAAACACCTTTTGCACTATTTCCGGTTAAAGCATCAACTTGTTGGCTATAAACCAAAGCAAAAACATTTGGATCTGTAATGTCATTGCTTCCATAAGTTGATGGATCGAAATTTCCGGTTTGGTCAACTCCAGAACCTCCGGAAGTTGCATAACTCAGGATATCGTTATTACCGATCCATAGGCTGAAAAAAGTTGGGTTTTGGGCCACTGCATCACCTAATACAGTTGCAGATTCACTACTTGCAAAACGCGCAAAATAAGGGTTGGCAGCGCCAGTTGGCACTCCAGCCACATTTCCATAACCTGGGGCAACTAGATGAAAACTCTTTGCGCCGGGCACACCCATATTGTTATATGTACTAGGCAGATGATTGGTTATATCTGTAGTTGGTGTTCCTGCCAAACGAACTGGACCAGGATTTCCATTTGGACCGACGGCCAATACAAATCTGTTTTCAGTAATTTGGTTGCCACTTAAAAGCAATCCTCCAAGGTTATCACTCATCAAAGGTTGGTAGAATTCCCCACCCCCTGCAAAGGCAAATTGTTGCGCCATGATGTTTGGATAACTGTTTTTTTGGCCTGTGATATACAAAGCACCATCAGCATAACCTGCGGTCAGGGAGTTCCCAACCGAAACATATTTTGAAAGGTTTGCCGTTCCGCTACTGTAAAATCCGTCATCGGTTACAGGGCTATCAAATTCGGGTTCGCAGCTTACGAAGCCAATGGCCAAAAGCGCGAATGTATATTTAAGTATATTTTTCATCTTTAAGATTTTTTTCAATTATAGTTTATAAGTTAGCCCCAATCCTGGAACGAAAGCATTGGTTTTATAAGTTCCACTAAAAGGAACTGCTACACCATTCTCGAAATAATAGTTATAGGATGCATCAATTTCTTTAAAGTGTGAATAAAGGAAAGAAGCATCTATTTGTAAATGTTCGCCAAGGTTTACGGTTAAACCAGCGGTAAAGTTATTGCTATCGTTACGCGGTGTTTCAGGCGCGAAATATCCTTCACGAACAGGAGATTCATCAAAGTAATAACCTGCTCTCAACGTGAACATTTTTGTAGCGTCATATTGCATCCCGAAACGGTAGATAGAGGCGTTCTTATAATTACGCGCGTTCTTTGAATCTGGAATATCTTCATTAACAAAGTCTATATCCAATGATTCATATACATCCCAAAAAGTACGGTTGAAATCAAATGCGACAGTCCAGCTTTCACAGAAATCATAGGACATACCAACAGTCAGTTCAGCAGGTAATGGCATTGAAGCTTTAATACCCGTGTTCTCGAAAGGAGTTAGCGGAGAATTTGGAATATTTTCAAAAGTTGCATCACCTTCCTCTGCATCGAGCATGATTTCTGAACGATAGGTTGCACCAATGTGGAGTTTATCGGTAGGGTTGAACATAGTACTCGCAACCCAACCCCAGCTAGTTACACCAGTTGCATCAATAGTGACGTTGGCTCGGTTTCCTTCAAGATCGGTAAGAGTACGGTTCAGGTTTCTGTTGAAATTTACAGAACCAGTAACATAAATAGGACCACCACCGAAACTCAACTTATCGTTAATTTTAAACGAAACAGTTGGTTGAATGTAAATTGCTTTCAGATCTATATTGTTCACCAAATGCGAACCTGCCCAATCTTTTTCGTACTCTACTGAGCTTCCATAAGGCGTATAAACTCCTAGACCAAAGGCCATCCAATCTGTGGCCTTATAGGATGCGTACAAATAGAACGGCGTACCCATCGGGCTGTCGGTTTGGGCATTAGCCCCTGTTTCAGTGTCTTGGTAGGCGATGTTTGAAAACACCCCATGCATACCGGCAGTGACGTTGAATTTATCATCCAAATAGACCAATCCGGCTGGGTTAAAAAACACAAGTTCACTACTGTTTATAACAGCAACGCCCGTGTGGCCCATTGCCAAGGATTTATTTCCCTGCAAACTTACGCGGTAACCGCCCGCATAAGTAACCGCGCTTGCGAGTGCAAAAACGGCAAGTACTAATACTTTCTTCATAATTGTTATTTCTTTAGAGTTAATTCTGAGGATTAAAAAAAGTTAGGAATTATGTTTTTTAGATTTCTTATGCGTGCATAAGAAATTCCTTTTACAATATTATAAAAAAATTACAACAATTTAGTCTCTTTTTTTTAATTTTTAAAAGCTGCCAGAGAGAATATTATCTAATAAAAATCTTTTTATATTATTCTAAAAATTTAAGGCACATTCTATAAAATTCATCGGGATTTTCTGCGTGCAGCCAATGTCCAGCGTTTGAGACCGTTCCAATTTTTGCTTTTGGGAAATGTTTCTTGATCAAAAGTTCGTCCATTGGCTCAATATACCCACTCTTTTCACCTCCCAAAAAAAGGGTGTCGCCTTTAAAAACAGTGTCTTCGGGAAGAGCTACTCCTACTTCCTCTATTTTTTTTGAAAGAACCGGCAAATTAATGCGAAGCGCCAATTCGTTTTTATTTTTTCGGTAAAGATTTTTCAGAAGAAACAGCCGCGTGCCTTCGTCTTTTATATATTCTGAAAGAACAGCCTCCGCTTCTCCACGGGATTTTATTTTTGAAAAATCCAATGCAGACAGTGCCTTCAAAATATCCTGATGGTGCGATGGATAGGCTTTGGGGCCAATATCCGCAACAATCAATTTTGAAACCATTTCGGGATGGGTTACGGCAAACTGCATTGCAACTTTGCCACCCATAGAATGACCGAGCAGGATTATTTGCTTTAAATCGTGCTCTTCACAATATTTTTTTAAATCTTCAGCCATCACTTCATACGAAAATTCATCACTGTGAAAGCTGCGCCCGTGGTTGCGCTGGTCTAAAAGATGCACTTCAAAGCCATCTTCCGCCCAACGGTTGCCGAGGGTTTTCCAGTTGTCACCCATACCGAGGAAGCCATGGAGGATTACGAAGGGTTTGCCGGAGCCGAGTATTTGGGAATGGAGAATCATCAGCTCAGTTTTCTTAAATATTCTGAAATCACTTTTTCCAACCCATCATAAAGCGCCTCACTAATAAGCGCATGCCCAATGCTCACTTCTAATAAATTTGGGATGTTTTCCTTAAAAAATGCAATATTTTCCAGTGAAAGGTCATGGCCTGCATTAATGCCCAAATGCAACTTATTTGCTAGAATTGCACATTCAGTATAGGGTTTTATGGCCTCTTTGTTTCCCAGGGAATATTGTTTGGCAAATTCTTCGGTGTAAAGTTCAATTCGATCAGTGCCAGTTTCGGCGGCGCCTTCAATCATTTGTAAGCTTGGATCTACAAATATGGAAGTACGTATGCCGTTTCGTTTGAATTCAGAAATTATCTCCTTTAAATAAGCTGCGTGTTTCACCGTGTCCCAACCAGCGTTGGAAGTAATTGCATCAACAGCATCCGGCACCAAGGTTACTTGCGTAGGCTTTATTTCCAAAACCATTTTCGTGAAATTATCCATTGGGTTTCCCTCTATATTGTATTCCGTGGAAACAATGGACTTTAAATCGTACGCGTCTTGATAGCGTATGTGACGTTCGTCGGGTCTTGGATGGATTGTGATTCCCTGTGCCCCAAATTTTTCAATGTCTTTTGCTACCTGCAATAAATCGGGCACATTGCCGCCGCGCGCATTGCGCAACGTGGCAATTTTATTTATGTTTACGCTTAATTTTGTCATTTTTTTGTGTTAGAATTAACAAAAATACAAACCTTCTAATCGCTAATGAACCTTTATTTTAAGTAATTTGCGTTAAAAATAATTTTCGATGGAAACCCTAAATTATATTATCAACGATATTGAACCGTTTGACATTTCTGCGAAGATAAAAGACGTGCAAACAGTTTTCAATCAGCTAACCTATTCACACGTCCCTGTTCAAAAGGATGGTCATTTTGTAGGTTGTGTTTCTGAAAATGACGCATACTGTTTTGACAACACCAAATTGCTCAGTGATTTTCAGTATGCCTTGGAACCTTTTCATGTGCTTGAGGACACCAATTGGCTAGATATTTTAGAGGCTTTTGCTTTAAACAACAGCAATATTATGCCAGTGTTAGGTGCGGAGAACAAATATTTGGGATACTATGAATTGGGCGATATTATGAGTCTTTTCAACAACACCCCATTTTTGAACGAAACAGGTGGAATTATTGTAGTTGAAAAAGGAATTCAGGATTATTCATTCAGTGAAATATGCCAAATCGTCGAATCCAACGGAACACGGATATTTGGTATATTTATTTCAAATATAGAAAATGACATTGTTCAGGTTACCCTAAAAGTGGGGCACACCGCTATGAATAGTATTGTTCAAACTTTTAGAAGATATAACTATACCGTGATTAGCCATCATGAAGAGGATAAATTTTTGGAAGATTTGAAGGAACGCTCCAAATATTTGGATAAATACCTTAATATATAGCAAGCAGTGTTCAGTGTTCAGTAAAAAAGTAAATAAAAAACAACAATATCAATACTAATGAAAATAGGCATCTACGGCCAGTTTTATCACGAAAATTCAGAAATCTATATTCAGATGTTGCTTGGCGCACTTCAGAAAAGAGAGGCCGAAGTGTTTATTGAAGCGAATTTTCTGGGTATCATCAACCAAAATCAGGACATAACGAAAAACTTCTCTGGCTTTTCCACATTCACAAAATTAGATTCCAGCTTCGATTTTTTTTTTAGTATTGGTGGTGACGGAACAATTTTGAAGGCCGTAACTTTTGTGGGGAATTTGGGCATTCCGATCGTTGGAATAAACACAGGAAGGCTTGGTTTTTTGGCCACTATTCAAAAAGAAGAAATCACCGAGAGCCTAAACCAGATTTTGGAAGGCGAGTATTCCATTTCTGAAAGAAGCTTGCTCACCGTAGAAACTTTTCCGAAGAGCGAAGAAATTCAACCCTTAAATTTTGCCTTAAACGAAGTTGCCGTAAACAGACGGAACACAACTTCCATGATAAAAGTGGAAACACTTGTCAACGATAAATACCTTACTTCCTACTGGTCTGATGGATTAATTGTTGCAACACCCACAGGCTCCACTGGATATTCCTTAAGCTGTGGTGGACCCGTAATAGACCCAGAGGCTAAAAATATTGTGCTTACGCCAATTGCTCCCCATAATCTTAACGCAAGGCCCTTAGTGCTGCCCGATTCCAGTATTGTATCTTTAAAAGTTTCCGGAAGGGAAAACTCATTTTTGCTTTCCATGGATTCGCGCATTGCAACTTTGGAAAACGAAACCCTCATTATTATTAAAAAAGCACCATATACAATAAAATTGCTCCAGCTTCACGATGACAGCTTTATAAAAACCCTGCGCAAAAAACTTTTGTGGGGTGAGGATAAGCGGAATTAAACAATAAAATCCATCAAAATTTGTTAATCAACAGAGACAAATCGGCTTCCAACAATGTCAAGCCAAGTTTATTGTTATATTTGCAAACTTTTAAAGTATATGAAGTATTTCACGACTGTATTTTTAATACTCTCAACTGTGTTCTTGGCACATTCCCAAACCTACGAAATAGGCGGAATGATTGGTGGCGCCAACTATATTGGTGATGTTGGGAGCACCAGCTACATCAACCCAAATAGCTTTGCAGTGGGCGGTATTTTTAAATGGAACCGCAGTGCAAGACATGCATTTAGAGGATCGGTTATGGTTGCAAAAATAAAGGGCGATGATTCCAAAAGCTCCAACAGCCGTAGAAATCAACGTGGCTATTCCTTTGAAAACACAGTAAAAGAATTATCGATAGGTATAGAATACACGTTTTGGGAGTATGATGTTCATGCTCAAAAATCAATTTCAGCTCCTTACCTATATACTGGCCTTACAGGTTTTACCTATACTGCACTCTATAAAAGAGGGACAGGAAAAATAGTAGAATATGATAATGCCGCAAGCATTGCCATACCAATGGTTATAGGCTACAAAGCAACCATCAGTCAAAATGCCCAGTTAGGTTTTGAAATTGGTGCACGCTACACATTTACTGACGATCTGGACGGAAGCAACCCAGTAAAAGGACTAGCAGACGAGGAAGGACTTAGATTTGGAAACACAAATAGTGACGATTGGTATGTTTTCACTGGGATAACCGTTACTTTTGCCTTCGGAAGAAAGCCTTGTTATTGTAACTTTTAAAAAGAAGATGGACCAAATAGACAAAGACAAATTGCCACAACACCTTGCCATAATCATGGACGGCAATGGGCGTTGGGCAAAACAGAAAGGTCTTTTTCGCTCTATCGGCCACGAAAACGGCACCAAGGCGGTACGTGAAATTGTAGAAGGCAGCGCCGAAATAGGGATTCCGTTTTTAACCCTTTATGCTTTTTCAACCGAAAATTGGAACCGTCCAAAATTGGAGGTGCAGTTATTGATGAAGCTTTTGGTTTCTTCATTAAAAAAAGAAATAAAAACACTTCAGGACAACAATATAAAGCTCAACGCCATTGGCAATCTGGATGCTTTACCTAAGAAAGCCCTTAAGGAATTGCTGGATGTTATAGATAAAACAAAGGATAACAAGCGAATGACCCTAACCCTTGCCCTCAGCTATGGATCTAGGGAAGAAATTACAAAAACAATAAAGGAGATTAGTCTTAAAGTTAAAAATAACCTAATTTCGCCGCAAGATATTGATGAAACGGTAATAAATAATCATCTTTACACGCAAAATTTACCAGATGTAGATTTATTGATCCGCACCAGTGGCGAACAGCGCATCAGCAATTTTCTGCTTTGGCAAATAGCTTATGCCGAACTGTATTTTACTGAAACACTTTGGCCGGATTATACTAAAAACCATCTTTTTGAAGCAATATTAAATTATCAAAACAGAGAAAGAAGATTTGGAAAAACCAGTGAACAAATTAATCAATAGTTCCCTATTGCATACATACAGAAAATCTTATTGTATCTTATTATTTACAATACTTTCCGTTTTTACACTACAGGCACAGCAAAAAGAACTTGACAGCGGTAAAAAATACACCATAAACAACATTACGGTTTCTGGGGCACAAAGCTTTAACGAACAGACCGTAATTGCTTTTACAGGCCTTAAAAAAGGCGACCGCATCTATATTCCTGGCGAAAAATTAAGCCAAGTAACCAAAAAGCTTTGGGAGCAAAGCCTCTTTAGCGATATTGCTTTTTATGTCACCAACATTGAAGGCGATAATGTGGATTTGGAACTTTACATTGTTGAATTGCCAAAACTCCATGAAGTAACCATTACAGGAAAAGGCATTCGCAAAGCCAAGCGTAAGGAAATTATTAAAGACAACGACCTTAATGCTGGCATGAAAATAACGAAAAACCTTCTTAACACCACAAAAAATTACATTACAAATAAATACCAAAAAGAAGGTTTTTACAATACCGATGTAACCATCACCACCACTCCTGTCACAGATTCTACTGGTGTTGAAATCTCCAAAAGCATGACTATTGCCGTAGATAGAGGCAAACGCGTTAAAGTAAAAAAGATCAACTTTGAAGGGAATGAACATTTCACTGACGGTAAATTGCGCCGTTCCATGAAAAAGACAAAACGCAAAAACTTTGCCCGCGTTTGGAAACGTTCAAAATATACTGAAGAAGGTTTTGAAGAGGACAGAGAATCACTTCTTAAGAAATACAAATCAAACGGATATCGAGATGCACGCATCCTGAGTGACACTTTAACCGTATTGGACAAAAAGAACATTGCCATAGACATAAAACTTGAAGAAGGCGATAAATATTATTTTGGCGATATCAAATTCATCGGAAATAGTGTATTTACAGATGGTCAATTGCGCCAAGTTTTAGGCATCAAAAAGGGTGATATTTACAATGGTGTTTTACTGCAGGAGCGTATTCAAGATGACTCGGCGCCAGATGCAGAAGACATGACCAATCTCTACCAAAACAACGGATACCTTGCCGCACGTATAAACCCTGTAGAAGTAGCCGTCCACAATGATACCATAGATTTTGAAATCAGAATTATGGAGCGCAGCTTGTTCTACTTTGACCATGTTACGGTAGTAGGAAACGACCGTACCAATGACCACGTTATTTATAGGGAATTGAGAACACGTCCAGGCCAAAAATACAGCAAACGCGATGTTATAAGAACCATTCGCGAATTAGGCCAATTGGGCTTCTTTGACCCAGAACAACTTACTCCAAACTTCAAAAAAGTAGATGAAAACAACGGCCTTGTTGACTTGGAATATTCCGTAGTTGAAAAAGGTTCCAGCCAGATTGAGCTTCAAGGAGGTTATGGCGGTGGAGGTTTTGTGGGAACATTAGGTCTTTCGTTCAACAACTTTTCGCTTCGCAATCTTTTCAACTTTAAAGCATACAAGCCTTTGCCAATGGGCGATGGACAAAAGCTATCCCTTAGAGCGCAAGCCAGTAGTTATTATCAAACCTATAGCCTTTCACTTACTGAACCTTGGTTAGGCGGCAAAAAACCCGTACAGCTATCCACATCTTTCACACATACAATCCAGAATTATTACGATTACAATAACAGACAGGCAGACAAATCAAGAAGTTTTACCATAACGGGGGGGTCCGTAGGACTTGCAAAAAAGGTAAAATGGCCGGATGATTATTTTGTTTGGTCCAACGCCATAAGTTTCCAACATTATAACTTAAACAATTACAACACAGGGCTATTTACCTTTGGAGATGGATATTCAAACAACCTAGCATACACTATCGGGATAAGCCGAAACAATACCGCCACCAACCCCATTTATCCTACCCAAGGATCTGACTTTAGTGTTACCGCTAAATTAACCTTACCCTATTCGGCATTTAACAGTGTAGATTATAAGGCATTATCCCAAGAAAGGGACCAGCTTGAACTTGTTACCCCTGGCAGTCCTAATTATGTAGATGCAACCCAACGGATTTCTGAAATTGACCAGGAGCGTTTTAAATGGTTGGAGTATTATAAAATTAAATTTAAAGGAACTTGGTACACTCGTCTTTACGAAAAATTAGTCCTTCGCACCAATACCGAATTCGGGTTTTTGGGAGCATACAATCAAGAGAGGGGCGTACCGCCATTTGAGAGATTCTTTTTGGGTGGCGACGGCCTTGGAGCCTATAGCCTGGATGGGCGTGAGGTAATCCAATTAAGAGGTTACCCCAACCAATCTTTATCAGATGTTGACGGAAATACGATTTACAATAAATTTTCGTTAGAGGTAAGATATCCCGTTACTCTTGCGCAGATGGCATCCATCTATGTACTTGGT
The DNA here is from genome assembly GCA_026646335.1 of Aequorivita sp. Taxonomy (GTDB): domain Bacteria; phylum Bacteroidota; class Bacteroidia; order Flavobacteriales; family Flavobacteriaceae; genus Aequorivita. The sequence continues at coordinate 48,901 of JAPKFY010000003.1, forward strand.
TTTGCGGAAAGTGGAGCATCTTTTAATGGATTCAAAGATTACAATCCTTTTGATCTAAAACGTTCCGCTGGCGCAGGATTACGTATATTTATGCCAGCATTTGGATTATTGGGTATCGATTTTGGATATGGATTCGACCCTGTTTTGGGTGGAACAGAACCAAATGGATGGGAAACCCACTTTATAATTGGACAACAATTTTAAAAACTGGCACGATATTTTCTTAAACAACAACCAAATAATATGAAGACAAAAAAAATACTCTTTTTTACCCTTGCCCTTTTTTGCTTCACCTTCATGGCAGAAGCACAAAGAGGCGTTCGAATAGGATATATTGACATGGAATATATCTTGGAAAGTGTTCCTGAATACAAAGAAGCTTCCATACAGTTGGAAGGCAAGGTGCAGCGCTGGAAACAGGACATTGAGAAAAAACAAAAAGAAATTGATCAAATGAAATTGAACCTTGCGAACGAGCGGGTACTTTTGACAAAAGAACTGATTGATGAGCGCGAAGAGGAAATAAAAATCAAGGAAGACGAAATGCTTAAATATCAGCAGGATCGTTTTGGGCCTAATGGCGATTTGATGATCCAGCGCAGGCAATTGGTTCAGCCCATCCAAGATCAGGTTTTCAATATTGTTCAGGAAGTCGCCGAAAATAAAAAGTATGATTTCATCTTTGACAAATCTGCAGATGTTGTAATGCTTTTTGCAGCAAAAAGAAACGATATCAGCGATTTAGTACTGCGAAGCATTGAGCGCGCCGGCAGAAGAGTTCAGGCCTTAGATAAAAAAGAAAAGCGCGAAATAGAACAGCGCGAAAAACTTTCTGTTGAAGAAGAAGGAGCTGTTACCGAAAGAGAGAAAGCTATTCAAGAAAAACAAGAAGAACGCGAAAAAGTAGTTGAAGCCAAAAAAACCGAGCGCGAAGAAATGATGGCTAATCGCCAAAAAGAACGTGACTCCATCCGTGCCGTAAAGAAAGCAGAGTTTGAAGAACGCAGACAACGTTTAATTCTGGAAAGAGAACAAAGAAAAGATTCCATTATGAACGCTCGCCAAAATAAAAACAATCCTCCAAGTGGTGGTGAAGGTGAGGGTGGTGAAAATGGCCAATAACCTATAAAATCTTAATAATCAATACTTACAAATAAAATAACACTTAAAATTAAATACACTTACAATGAAAAAAATGAAAACGTTATTAGTTGCAATTGCACTTTTCGTGGGAGCTACAAGTTTTGTGAATGCTCAATCAAAAATTGCACATATCAATGCACAAGAGCTAATTGAAGCTATGCCAGAATACAAAGCAGCACAGAGCCAGTTGGAAAAAGTGCAAAAAACGTACGACACAGAGATTAAGGCAATGGCCAAGGAACTAGAAACCAAAATGAAGCAGTATGATGCTGAGGCCACTACTAAAACCGATGAAGAAAACCAAAAAAGATTCCAAGAAGTTCAAGGAATGCAAGAAAACATTCAAGCATACAGACAACAAGCACTTCAGGATCTAGACAAGAAAAAAACCGACATTTTTAAGCCAATCCTTGAAAAAGCTCAATCTACTATTCAAAGAGTAGCTAAAGCCCAAGGATTCCAATATGTTTTGGATTCAACTGTAGGTAGCGGTGTTATTCTTGCTGATGGTAAAGACCTAATGGCAGATGTTAAAAAAGATTTAGGAATGTAATTCTAAATTAACGCTATAAAATTTTAAAACTGCCCGTTAATAGCGGGCAGTTTTTTTTATACCAAAATTTGAAGTTATTGGCTACATTTACGATATGGATAAAAACAATCCCATAGGCGTTTTTGATTCGGGCGTTGGCGGCTCCTCCATTTGGCAGGAAATCCACAAATTGCTTCCGTTGGAAAATGTCATCTATCTAGCCGACAGCAAAAATGCACCCTATGGAAATAAATCTCCAGAAGAAATAACCGCACTCAGCATAAAAAATGTTGAAAAATTGCTTGAGCTGGGCTGTAAAATAATTGTCGTGGCTTGCAATACTGCAACCACAAATGCTATTTCGACACTTCGGGAAAATTATGAAATTCCCATTATTGGTATTGAACCAGCTATTAAACCCGCAGCACTGCAAACCACTTCCAAAAGCATCGGGATTTTGGCCACAAAAGGCACCCTAAGCAGTGCGCTTTTCAGCAAAACCACTAGAGAGTTTACAAAAGACATACACGTTGTTGAAATTATTGGCGAAGGCCTTGTACCTCTCATAGAAGCAGGAAAACTAGACAGCCCGGAAATGATTTCGCTATTGAAAAAACACACAAAACCGATGATTGATGCTGATGTTGATTACCTAGTTTTAGGATGCAGTCACTATCCGTACATCATCCCACAGTTGAAAAAAATACTTCCCAAAAATGTGAAAATTATAGATTCCGGGGAAGCGGTTGCACGGCAGACAAAAACTGTTCTTCAAAGTTTGAATCTGCTTCGCGAAGAGAATGCAATACCTAATCTCCAATTTTTCACGAATGCCGAGACTGATACGCTAAAATTCCTATTAAAAGATTATGCGGAAAAGATTTCCGTAACAAAGCAAGATTTTTAATTGAATTTTAGACCTGTTTAAACCACGAAGAATACATTACATAATTATTTGCAATCCGTTCAATTTCGCCTTTGGTCAATTCGGGACTGATGTTCTTAATTTTTTTTGCTGGAATACCTGCATAAATACTTCCGCTTTCTACCCTCGTATTTTTTGAAACCACCGCGCCGGCAGCAATAATGGTATTGCTTTCCACCACGCAGTCGTCCATAACGATGCTTCCCATCCCGATCAAAACATTGTCGTGTATAGTGCAACCATGGACAATGGCGTTGTGGCCAATGGATACATTATTGCCAATAGTCGTGGGCGAAGTTTTATAAGTTGCGTGAATTACGGCCCCATCCTGCACGTTCACTTTATTCCCCATTTTAATAAAATGAACATCGCCACGGATGACGGCGTTGAACCAAACACTGCATTCATTGCCCATCTCTACATCACCTACAATAGTGGCATTTTCAGCAATAAAACAATCTTCGGGTATTTGGGGATGTTTTCCGTTTACGGGTTTAATTATCATTGTGTCTGGTTTCAGGTTTCAGATTTCAGGTTTCAGGTTTCAGGTTTCAGGTTTCAGGTTTCAGGTTTCAGGTTTCAGGTTTCAGGTTTCAGGTTTCAGGTTTCAGGTTTCAGGTTTCAGGTTTCAGGTTTCAAAAATAATAACAATTAAACTTAATCTCATCAAACTTGCAACTTGCAACTTTTAACTTTTAACTTTTAACTTTTAACTTTTAACTTTTAACCAAAATAAGCCAACAAATCTTTCTTTCGGGATGGACTCACCATTATTTCCTTTCCGCTGGAAAGCACTACACTCCCACCCTTGCCTTTTTTGTACTCTTTAATTTCGTTTACATTTACCAAATAGGATTTATGGACACGGGCAAATCCATTTTCTGAAAGGGAGTCCTCAAAATATTTTAGGGTTTTGCTCACCAAACGCTTTCCAACTTTTAGGTGGATCTGGGTGTAATTATCATCGGCCTGACAATAGAGTATATCCTCCATTTGAAGTACTTCAAAACCGTTTTGCAGCGGAATAGTTATCTTTCCGTCAACTTGTGTTTGCAGCGGCTTTAAAATTGAATTCTGGAGATTGTTTTCCTTTTCCTTTATTTCATTTACATAATCTACGGCTTCAATCAATTTGTCTATGGAAATTGGTTTCAGCAAATAATAAGACGCATGGGCATTCAGTGCATCAATTGCGTAATGGTTGTAAGCAGTTACAAAAACGGATTCAAACTGGCGGTCGCCAACTTTGTCCAGCAAGTCGAAGGCATTTCCATAGGGCATTTCCACGTCTAGGAAAACAACATCCAAATCGTTATTCCTTATTAAAACCAAAGCCTCCTCAACATTTGCAGCTTCGCCTTTTAGGACGATATTCGGGCAGTATTTTCCCAAATAATTCCGCAGGATTTCGCGGCTGGTCTCTTCGTCTTCAACAATTATTGCGTTTAGTTTCATAATTTGTAAATTAATCCCTTCGACTGCGCTCAGGGTGACATTTTGGTTAATTTGTGAGTGGGTTAGTCTTTTCGCAAAATTAGTTCCACTTTGGTCCCTTCGCTGTTTTCGAAAACATTTTCCACCTTCACATCCACTTTGTCTTTGTACATTTCATTCAAAATAGAAATCCGTTTTTGGGTGTTGCCCATTCCTTTCGACTTTTGTTTCTTTTGGTTTTCGGTTTTGAATTCTTTTGATTTTGATCGGCCAATTCCATTATCAATAATTGAGATTTTTATGGTTTCAGTGTCAATTTGCTGAAAATATATTTCCAGTAAACCTTTCTCCTCTTTGTAACGAAGCCCGTGCCAAACGGCATTTTCAACATAAGGCTGAAGCAACATAGGTGGAATTACAAACTCGTTTAGCTTTACAGCTTCGTCAACAATGATTTTATAGTCAAATTTATCCTTAAACCTGAAGTGTTCCAACTTCACATAAAGTTCCAGCAATTCAATTTCCTTTTCTAACGGTATAAAATCCTCTTCGCTGTTTTCCAAAACGGAGCGCATCAGCAGTGAAAAATCCGTCAAATATTTGTTGGCAGTTCGCTCATCGTTCACTGCAATAAAACTGTTCACGGAATTCAGCGCATTAAAAATAAAATGAGGATTCATCTGCGACCGAAGCGATTTCAGCGCCAAAATATTATTGGCATATTTTTGCTGCTTTATGTTTTTGTACTGCGTATAAGCCGCAAAAAATAAAAGCAGCACAATAAGAATCAACGAGCCGATAATCCACTTTTGGATACGATCGTTCTTTTGGATAAGTTCTTGGTTTTCAAAAGCGAGTTTGTATCTGCTTTCATTCAGTTTCCGGTCATTTTCAAGGCTCGCAACCCGGTTTTGTTTTTGCGTAATTTCTTTGCTGAGACGAGCCGCTTGGCTTATTTCCTGTTCTTTTTTCACATAAAGTTCGTCCACAACTTCCACATAGCGTTGGTAGCTTTCTGTTGCTTTGTCAAACTCGCCGATGTCCCGATAAATTTCTGAAAGCTTCCGCACGGCATCTTTCTGAACGATCAAATCTTCCTTTTTGTCGGCCTCTGCAATACTTCTTTCAAGATACGGAATGGCCTGCTTATATTTTTCCTGCGCCACAAAAGCATTCGCGATTTTATAGTTTTGGCGTTGTGATGTTAGCGCATCATCTTCAAGGGGAGAAGCCTTTCCCATAGCGTTCAGTTCTTCCAAAGTTTCTTCGCGAAGCTGGATTTCCTTTTCGTATTCGCGGTTTTGGTTGTAAAAATCAGCTACTTTGTTTTTTTCCGAAACCGCGCGTTGCATATTTTCTTTTTTGGCCAGTTTCAGTGAATTGTCAAAATATTCTTCAGCTTCATTTAAGGCACCACTCTGGGCATAAGCTTCGCCAATCTTGGAATTTAAGTTTGTAATTTTCGGAGTTATTTTATTCTCTTTGGCTACATCCAGCGCTTTTTGATAATTGAAAACACTTTTCACGCCATCGCCAATTGCTTTATAAGTATCGCCCAAACCTTCGTGAACTTCTACTTTTTGGTATTCCGAAAGAGTATTCTTCAATAATTTTTGAAAGGTCGAAATACTTTCCTGATAGTTTTTGTTCTGCGCAAAAGCCTTCGCCAACTTGATTGAAACTTCCGTGCTTTCACTGTTTTGGATACTTTGCTTATAATTGTCAACGGCAAGGTCCGGCAAGGTCCAAAACAAGTTTATGTCTCCCAATGTTTCAAAAGCCAAACTGTTCTCTTTATTTGAAATGGTTTTGCCACGCATTGGCTCCAGCGCTTTGGTAACGTATTCAATACTTTTCTGGGCATCTTTTTTGAGAAAGAATTTTGCAGAGTCCAAATAAACGTAGAACCCAGCTTGCTCTTTTCCTTTGGAGCCTTTGGAAACAATTGGGGCAGCGGCAGTTTTGGCTTTTTCAACACGAACGGTTATAAAATCGTTTACTTTAATGGTGTGATAAACCGTTACAAAATCATCGCTTTTTATAACGAGCTCGTCGCCTATTTTGGCTGAAACAACAAATCTGCCTTGTCCATTTGTGGTTGTGTATTGGCCACCCAAAATCTCAACATTTACTTTTGCAATGGGCATATTGGTTTCGCCGTCAATTACCTCGCCTTTTAGCATAAAAGGTTTATTGTCCGTAAAACGCTTCACTTGCGAAAAGCTATCTACGGAACAAAAAAAGGCAAGGGCCAAAAAAAGGTAAAAAAGGTTTTTCATTTTGTCTTTAAAACGGTAAACATACGCACTTTGGCGCAATGCCTAAAATTACGTTTTTCTGAAATAGCATCCACAAATGCTAAAAAAGAATACTTCCCTCAACCAAACGTACTTTTCACTAATTCAAAGAAACCGCTTCCTCAAAGTCGGTTTTTTTCAAAAAAAGTTCGCCTTAGGTTTATACTGTTGAAAATTCATTTAAAAAAACAATTATGAAAAAGTTACAGATTATCTTAATGCTCGCAGCCTTTACGCTGACCATTTCTTGTAAAGCAGACACCAAGAAAACCGACAAACAATTATTAGCAACATTGGAAACCCAAACCCCGAAAAAAGACCACTATATAAAAGTGGCCCTTTTACTGGACACGAGCAACAGCATGGACGGATTGATAGACCAAGCCAAAGCGCAACTCTGGGAAATCGTGAACGAACTCAGCTATGCCAAATGCCGCAATGACCGTCCGAAACTTCAAATTGCCTTATACGAATACGGAAACGATAATTTGAGTTCGCGGGACAATTATATCCGCAAAATTTTGAGCTTCACAGAAGATTTGGACGATGTTTCAAAAGAGCTTTTTTCATTGACAACCAATGGTGGCAGCGAATACTGCGGGGCGGTAATCCAGGAATCGCTGAACAAACTGGACTGGGGCAAAGAAGACGATGATCTGAAAATGGTTTTTATAGCAGGTAATGAGCCTTTTGATCAAGGCGGAATCAATTATAAGGATGCCGCGGCGAATGCCAAAGAAAACGGTGTGGTTGTAAATACCATTTTCTGTGGCGATTACAAACACGGAATAGACAGTTACTGGAAAGATGGCGCCCAACTTACCTACGGCGACTATATGGCCATAAATCAAAATCAGCAAACTGTATATGTACCTTCCCCCTATGATGATATTATCATCCAATTGAACGTGAAGTTAAACAAAACATATGTTCCCTACGGAAGCGCGGGAAGTAAGAAAAGTCGCGTGCAGCAAGAGCAGGATGCCAATGCTGCGGAATACAGCAAGGCTAACGCCGTGAGCAGGACGGTTTCCAAAGGAAGCCATCTTTACACTAATAGCACTTGGGATTTGGTGGATGCCGAAAAAGAAGCAGATTTCAGTTATGACAAGTTGAAAAAAGATGAATTGCCACAGGAACTGAAAGGAAAGACTGCTTCTGAAATAAAAAAATATCTTGAAGCAAAACGTTCCGAAAGAGAAGATATCCAAAAAGAAATTATGAAACTGAACGAACAACGCCGAAAGTACATAGCAGAAAGCACGAAAGAAACAAGCAATGGTTTAGAAAACGCAATGGTTCAAGCCATAAAAAAGCAAGCCGAAAAAAAAAGCTATACTTGGGAATAGTTTTTAATAAGCTGACTTAAGACCTTTGGACATAGGTCTTAAGACTAAAAAATGCCTGACACTTTAAAAAGTGTCAGGCATTTTAATTTTATAAAAATAAGGATTTAATTTATTGCAGGACAGTTACAGTCATACGGTTCTTGTCTTCCACCCAAAAAGTCGTAGCCCAGAGTAATTTGATGGTATGAACCGCCATCAAATCTAACATTTCCAGATTGATAGGTATATGTGTAAGCAAACATAAAATTCTTGAAATTAATACCCAAAATTGGAGAAAAGTATTGGGGTTTTTGTCCCTTTACTTCACTACCGTTCAAATAATCAGCACCATCAAAACCTCTTCTATAAGATAGTCCACCCCACAATTGACCAAAGTCCATAGTTCTATAGGCTTTAAAATTCACATCAATTGCTTGTTCCCCCGTGCCCTCGCTCCATTGAAAAAGGAAAGAAGGTTCGTAGCTCCAATCTGCTCCATATTTACCAATTGCATATGCAGCTGAGAACAAATATTTCCGCTGATTGTTGGATTCGTATTTCTCTGTATAAATCGATCTATTTTGAAATATGATATTCTTTACAGTAAAATGCCCTGAAAAATCCAAAAAGTTATACGACAAACCTGCATCCACATTAAAATAGGAAGTACTCTGAACAATTCCTGCAATTACCGGATCGTAATCATCTAAAGGGAATTTAGTTTCGTCAAGCCTTTGCTGCGTCAATCCGGCACTCAGACCGAATGATAATTGGTTAAGGTCAGCTTCACTTCTTGAAAACATAAGATGGTGGGCATAGGTAACATACCCTCCTGTTTGCGAATGATAACCATTTTTATCATTATAAAAAATAGCACCTACGCCAGATTGCTCTCCAATTCTCGCATTAAAACTGAGTGTCTGCAAGTTTGGCGCTTCGTCTTGGTCAAACCATTGTTGGCGTGCAGTTAAACGCAGTTGATTGTGTGTTGCGGCACCAGCCATCGATGGATGCAATAAATATAAATTATCAGCTAAATATTCTGAATATATTGGTATGCCGTCTTGAGAATATCCATAAAGCGATGATATCAAAAATAGGATAATGGGGATTTGTTTGATGTTCATAATTTCTATTTATCGTTTTAGGGTAAAATGTCCTTTAAATTCCTTTGCGCTTCCGTCCTCGGTGTACTCCACGCGGAACCAGTAATCGCTCGAGGGCATCGGGCTGCCGTTATAGGTACCGTTCCATCCCGGGCCCATCGGG
>JAPKFY010000030.1 GCA_026646335.1 Aequorivita sp.
CCGATCTGAAATAACCGAAGGTCAGTTTGATGTTGCTTATTAACTGCAATTTTTATTAAAAGTTTTATACCGCTCCCATAACAAGGAGCGGTTTTTTTTATTGTGAACAACTCGTAATAATTTAACTTCCCAAAGGCGGTTGGTTTTTCTATTTTTACTTTTTTGAAAATTGTGTCTTCGGCACATTTTGAAAGCAAGAAGTTGTTAATTAGGCTTATTTTTTTTAGATATGCTTTCGAAACACTCAGGTACCTTTAATCTAATTCCTATTCCTAATACTAAAAAATGTATTTAATCTTTGATACAGAAACCACAGGTCTTCCCAAACGCTTCAACGCTCCCGTTAGCGATAGTGATAACTGGCCGCGCTGTATCCAGATTGCCTGGCAGCTTCATGATGCTATGGGGAATTTGGTTGAGCACCAAGATTATTTGGTACAGCCCGAAGGGTTCAATATTCCTTTTGACGCTGAAAAAATTCACGGAATTTCAACAGAGTTGGCAACTGCCGAAGGAATTTCGTTGGGAGAAGTGGTTGAAAAATTTCAGGCAGCTCTTCAGAAAGCGAAATTTCTTGTCGGTCAAAATGTAGGCTTCGATGTAAACATCATGGGCGCGGAATTTTTCCGTTTGGGAATAGAAAACCCATTGCCCAAAATGAAGGTTTTAGACACCTGTACTGAAACCACCGCCCAGTTATGCCAAATTCCTGGCGGCCGTGGCGGAAAATTTAAGTTGCCTACATTAACGGAACTTCACGAATTCCTTTTTAGCGAACCTTTCACCGAAGCGCATAATGCAACGGCAGACGTTGAGGCAACTACACGTTGTTTTTTGGAGTTGGTACGGCGTCAGATTTTCACTAAGGAAGAACTTGACGTGCAGCCGGATTATTTTGAGAGTTTTTCCGAAGAAAACCCACAAACCATTCAGCTTTTAGGGCTTGAGCATATCAACCTCAAAAGCGCTTCGGAAAAAATCCGGAAGAAAATACAGGCCACTTCGGAAACTGAGGAAATTTCTTCCGAAGAAATAAAAGATAACATCGCCACGCTGGAAGACGCGCCTTTTGTGCACCTTCACAACCATTCCCAGTTTTCTATTCTTCAATCTACATCTAGCACGGTGGATTTGGTAAACGCTGCCGTTGAAAACAATATGCCGGCAGTGTCAATTACAGATTCGGGCAATATGATGGGCGCATTTCATTTTGTGCAGGCTGTTTCCAATCACAATAAATCCCTTTCCGAAGAAGATAAAAACAAAGAGCTAAAAGCAATTGTTGGGTGCGAATTTTTTGTCTGTGAAGACCATCTCAACAAAAACCACAAGGATAACGGCTACCAAATTGTATTGCTCGCCAAGAACAAAAATGGCTATCACAATTTGGCGAAAATGGCTTCCATTGCCTATATTGATGGGTTTTACTACGTGCCGCGGATTGACAAAAATATTGTAGAAAAATACAAAGAAGACATTATTGTTTTAACTGGAAGTCTTTATGGCGAAGTTCCCGGCAAGATTTTAAATATAGGTGAAAACCAAGCAGAGGAAGCGCTTCTTTGGTGGAAAGAGCAGTTTGGCGAAGACCTCTATGTTGAAATTATGCGCCATAACCAAGAAGATGAAAAGCGCGTAAACAGTGTGTTGATTGAAATGGCGAAGCGAAATAATGTAAAAATGGTCGCTTGCAACAACACATATTATATAAAGAAAGAAGACGCGAACGCCCACGATATTTTGCTGTGCGTAAAAGATGGCGAAAAACAGGCAACACCAATCGGTCGCGGTCGTGGCTATCGTTACGGTCTGCCGAACCAAGAATATTATTTTAAGGGGCAGGACGCCATGAAGTTACTGTTCAAAGACCTTCCCGAAGCTATTTTGAATATAGAGGAAGTAGTTTCAAAAATAGAACCCTTCTCTTTACATCGCGATGTTTTGCTTCCCAACTTCGGTATTCCAAAGGAATTTTTGAACTCGGAAGATGTTGATGGCGGCAAACGCGGTGAGAATGCCTATCTGCGGTATTTGACTTACGAAGGGGCAAAAAAGCGTTATCCGGAATTGATTGAGGTTTCATACGAGGCTTTGACCGATTCCGAAATTCCCGAAGATGCTTCGCAGCGCGTAAAGGAAATTAAACAACGCCTCGATTTTGAGCTTGAAGTAATTGCGAATACAGGGTATCCTGGCTACTTTTTGATTGTACAGGATTTTATTGCCGAAGCCAGAAAAATGGATGTTTCCGTTGGTCCAGGTCGTGGCTCTGCGGCTGGAAGTGCCGTGGCGTATTGTTTGGGGATAACGAATATCTGTCCTATTAAGTACGATTTGCTTTTTGAGCGTTTCTTAAATCCGGACCGTGTGAGTATGCCTGATATCGATATCGATTTTGACGATGAAGGCCGAAGCAAGGTTATGGATTACGTAATCAACAAATACGGCAGCAATCAAGTGGCACAGATTATTACGTATGGTACAATGGCCGCTAAATCCTCCATTCGCGATACGGCCCGTGTGCTTGACTTACCGCTGAACGAAGCTGATAGAATCTCGAAGCTTATTCCGAATATGACCAAGCTGAACAAAATCTTCGGTTTGAGTGATGCGGAATTGCGAAGCCGTTTCCGCAGCGATGAACTTCCGAAAGTGAACGAGCTTTTAAATCTTGCCGAAGGAAATAATCTGGAAGCGCAAACCATAAATCAGGCAAAAATCCTGGAAGGTTCCGTTCGAAATACTGGAATTCATGCCTGCGGTGTGATTATCACGCCAAGCGACATTACAGATTTTGTTCCCGTTGCAACGGCAAAAGATTCAGATTTATATGTTACGCAGTTTGACAACTCCGTCGTTGAAAGTGCAGGTTTGCTGAAGATGGATTTCCTCGGTTTGAAAACTTTGACGCTTATAAAAGACACTGTAAAACTCGTAAAACACAAACACAACATAGAGCTCGATCCGGATTTTTTCCCGCTCGATGATGAAAAGACCTACGAACTTTTCCAAAGAGGAGAAACGGTTGGGATTTTTCAGTACGAATCTGCTGGAATGCAGAAATATATGAAGGAGTTGAAGCCCACGGTGTTTGCAGATTTAATAGCGATGAACGCACTGTACCGTCCGGGGCCGATGGAATACATTCCCAGCTTTGTAAGAAGAAAACACGGAGAGGAAGAAATTGAATATGACCTTCCCGCAATGGAAGAATATTTGAAAGAAACTTACGGAATTACGGTTTATCAGGAGCAGGTGATGCTACTGTCCCAGAAATTGGCTGGCTTTACAAAAGGTGAAGCAGACGTTTTGAGAAAGGCGATGGGTAAAAAGCAAAAATCGGTGCTCGATAAAATGAAGCCACAGTTCGTTGCCCAAGCTTCCGAAAGAGGCCACGATGCAGAGAAGCTCGAAAAAATCTGGAAGGATTGGGAAGCTTTCGCAAGTTACGCTTTTAACAAGTCACACTCCACATGTTACGCTTGGATTGCATACCAAACAGCCTATTTAAAAGCACATTATCCTGCGGAATATATGGCGGCGGTGCTTTCAAACAACATGAGCGACATAAAACAGGTTACTTTTTTTATGGACGAATGCAAGCGGATGGGACTGACTGTTTTGGGGCCTGACGTGAACGAATCCTTTCACAAATTCACCGTAAACGATCTAGGCGCAATCCGTTTTGGAATGGGCGCGGTTAAAGGGGTTGGCAGTAGCGCAGTTGCAACAATTGTTGAGCACAGGAAAGACGGAAAATACAAATCTGTATTTGATTTGGCTAAACGAATCGATTTGCGTTCCGCGAATAAAAAAGCTTTTGAAAACCTAGCGCTTGCAGGTGGTTTTGACAGTTTTGAGGCACATCGTGCGCAATATCTGCACGATGATGGCGATGGAGTAACGTTTCTTGAAAAATTGTTGCGTACTGCCGCAAAATTTCAGGAAACAGAGAATTCTGCACAAGTGAGTTTATTTGGGGGTTCTAGTGAAGTTCAGATTCCCGAGCCTGAAGTGCCGCAGTGTGAGGAATGGGGCACAATGAAAAAATTGAAGCAGGAACGGGAAGTGGTTGGCGTTTATATTTCCGGTCATCCGTTGGACGATTTCAAAATTGAAATGAAAAGTTTTACCAATTGCAAGGTTTCAGATTTTAATCATTTGGAAGATTATCTCAATAAGGAAATGTGTTTTGGGGGTGTAGTTAGTGATGTGCAACACAGGGAATCAAAAGCCGGAAAAGGCTGGGCTATTTTCAATGTTGAAGATTATGAGGATAGTTATGACTTCAAAATTTTTGGGGAAGAGTACTTAAAATGGCGTCATTTCTTGGTCCCGAATAGTTTCATATACGGGCGCGTTTTAGTAAAAGAAGGCTGGACAAACCGTGAAACTGGCAAAAAGAGCGAGCCACGACTTCAATATAACAGTATTCAGCTGCTTCACGATGTGATGGAAACACACGGAAAAAAATTGACGCTTACAATTCCTTTGAGCGAATTGAAGGATGGACAAATCGATTCACTTAAAAATCTTGTAAAAACCCACAAAGGCGAAAAGCAGTTATTTTTTGTGGTGTATGAAAATGACGAAAAAATTCATCTAACCATGCCCAGCAGGAAACATAAGATCAATATTTCAAAGGAATTGCTTGATGAACTGGAGCGCGAGCAGTTGAGCTATAAGTTGAATTGATAATAGAAATAAACAATACCTACATTTCCTAAACATATATTAACCCAGTACCTTTTCGCAAAAAAAAGGACTACTTTTGTGAAATCATTAAAAAACAAGATTATGGCATTAGAAATAACAGACGCAACATTTGAAGAAACGGTTTTAAAAAGCGATAAGCCGGTATTGGTTGACTTTTGGGCAGCCTGGTGCGGACCTTGCCGAATGGTAGGACCCATCATTGAAGAAATAAGTAAGGAATACGAAGGCAAAGCCGTAGTAGGAAAAGTAGATGTGGATGCAAACCAAGAGTTTGCCGCAAAATATGGAGTGCGTAACATTCCAACCGTTTTGGTTTTCCAAAATGGTGAAGTAGTGGGCCGCCAAGTTGGTGTTGCTCCAAAAAACGTTTACGCTGAAGCGATTGATTCGCTTTTGTAATTTATTTGAAAAAAGAAAAATTAAAAAACAAAAAGGCTTGGCGTATTGCTGGGCCTTTTGTTATTTTAGTGAAATAGTAAAAACCGGTTGCCCCTCCCGAGGCTTCAGGACTAAAGGGAGCGGTTTTTAACATTAGAATTAATAAACTAGCGCTGCTGAATAGCAGGGTTTCTTTAAGAATAATTGGAACTTGAATTAAAAATACACACTCGTTGCGGCGGGAACAAGAACTATGGAAAAAACAAACAAAGTACAGGATAAAATAGATGGCAAATTGCTGGAGGAACGCAAAGTGTTCCTTTGGGGAATGGTGGATGACAAAAGCGCGCGTCACGTTGTGGACCGCTTGATGTATCTGGACGCACTGAGCCATGACGAAATAAAATTTTATATAAACAGCCCGGGCGGATATGTTACTTCAGGATTTTCAATTTACGACACTATGAAGGAGATTAAAAGTCCAGTTTCAACAATTTGTACCGGTTTGGCGGCATCAATGGGGAGCATTTTACTTTCCGCAGGCGAAAAAGGAAAACGCTTTATTCAGCCACATGCTCGTGTTATGATTCATCAACCAAGTGGCGGAGCAAGAGGTGTTGCCAGCGATATTGAAATTACTGCACAGGAAATTTTGAAAACAAAAGAAATCAGCGCGCGTATTTTAGCTGAAAACTGTGGTCAAAAATTTGAAAAAGTGATGAAAGACTTCAACCGAGATCATTGGATGAGCGCCGAGGAATCTGTGGATTACGGAATTGTAGATAAAATTTTAAAATAGGAACAATGAAAAAGACAGCACTAGTATTTACAATAGCAGCAATCACATTTTTAGGCTGTAAGAATGAGGAAAAAAAGGAAGCTCCATCTGTGGAAACTGTCGAAACTGTGGATTCAGCTATTGTTGATTCACATAACTCCGAAAACTCACTTGATTGGGCCGGAATTTACGAAGGCACTTTACCCTGTGCTGATTGCGAGGGAATCAAAACCGTTTTGGAGTTGAAGAGCGACAAGACCTTTTCGCTTTTGCAAACGTATTTGGGCAAGTCTGATAGTGAAAATGAATTCACACAAATAGGCGAGTTTGCGTGGAACCAAGAGGGTACCATGATCCGCTTAAGAAGCGAAAGTGGCCGTTTTCAGTTCAAAGTAGGCGAAAACCAATTGTGGATGATGGATTTAAAAGGAAATATCATTGAGGGCGATCTGGCAGATATGTATATTCTGAAGAAAAAAACTCCCTAACCTCCCGAAAGGGGAGCTAATCCCACGCACACTGTGAATATCGAGAAGGAAATCAATGAGATAACGGGTTTTAAAAATCTGGAGCTGCTTGCAAAACAAGTGGTGGAGGGGTTTATATCGGGGCTTCATAAAAGTCCGTTTCATGGTTTTTCGGCAGAGTTTGCAGAGCATAAAATCTACAACAGCGGCGAAAGCACCAAACATATAGATTGGAAGCTTTTCGCTAAAACAGATAAACTATACACTAAACGTTACGAAGAAGAAACAAACCTGCGGTGCCATTTAATTGTGGACAACAGCAGTTCGATGCATTACCCAAAGTTGAAGCAGTTCAATATAAATTCATTGAACAAAATTGGTTTTTCGGTATTGGCTTCCGCCGCAATTATGAATTTGATGAAACGCCAACGTGATGCGGTTGGGCTGAGTGTTTACAGTGATGATTATGAGTTTTATACTTCGGAAAAGGGGAGTGAGCGCCATCACCAAATGTTGCTTCAAAAGTTGAACGAAGCATTGCTTTCTTCCAAAGAAAAAACGCAAACCAAAACTTACGAACACCTTCATTTAATTGCAGAAAAACTGAAACGTCGCTCCTTGGTCTTTCTTTTCACAGATATGTTCCAAAGCGATGCTGAAGCCGAAAAACTATTTGAGGCGCTCCAGCATTTAAAATACAACAAGCACGAAGTAATCTTATTTCACACTTTTGATAAAAAAAGAGAGGTTAACTTTGATTTCAGCAACCGTCCCAAGCGATTTGTTGATGTTGAGACAGGTGAATTCGTAAATCTTTACGCAGATAATATTAAGGAACAATATGAAGAAGCTGTTCAAAATTATTTTAAGGAGCTTCAACTGCGCTGTGCACAATATAGAATAAAGTATGTGCTAACTGACGTTAATGAAAGTTTCAATAAGATTTTAACAACCTATTTAGTTGAACGACAGAAATTTGGATAAAAAAAGTATTTTTCTCCTGCGCTGAAAAAGCTTGGGCAGATAAGAGTGTTCGGATGCAGTTTGCAGTTTTAGGGCCTATAATTTTATTAGTAGGGATGCAGATAAATGGCTTAATGCAATTAATTTATTTTTTTCAATAAAATAGTTTGCGAAAATGAAATGGAGTGGTATATTTGCCACCGCTTAATACGGCAAGGGAGCAATCCTAAAATGTATGGTAACAATTTTTCACTTCGCCCAACTGTTGTTGGGGTCCATCGAAAGGTAGATTGAAAATTTGGTCTGGTAGTTCAGTTGGTTAGAATACCTGCCTGTCACGCAGGGGGTCGCGAGTTCGAGTCTCGTCCAGACCGCAACAAGATGTTGTGTTGTCCCGAATTAACTTCGGGATGTGGTTTAGAAATAGACCGATGAGAAGCTTTTCCAAACGGAGAGGCTTTTTTTGTTTTTGTGGGTTTATATATTAGATTTTACTGTTAAAACGAGTCATTTAAGGGATCAAGAACAACTTTTGTGTTTTTGCAAAATATGTTTTAATCTTTAAAGTGAGAACTCTATTTTTCCCGACAAGTCTAATTGCCCCTAAATCCTTTCATTTTGCATTAAAGCTTCAAAATAATGCGGTATTGTATTAAAAGTTTTAATAAGAACATCCTTAATGCCAAAAATCGACCCTGCAATGAGTATCCAATGTATAATGCGTCCGGCAAAAATGTTTATTGTCTAAGTTTCGGCTCAAAGGCGTTTTTTGTCCACAAACTATATTGTCTTTAGATGTGCCATGTCTAGAGTTAGGTTCAAAAACGGTTAAAAAGAAGAAAACGAGCAGGTTTTTTATTTTATTTGGTAGGGTATATTCAAATGAAAATGTTTTATATATAAATCACAAATTCATATTCCATAATTTTTTCACTAAATTTATAAAAATTAACAACTTATACATTATGAAACGCAGGAATTTTATAAAAAAATCTGGACAAGCTTTGCTTGCTGTTTCAACAATCTCTATCACGGGCGCTTTAATTTCTTCTTGTTCCTCTGATGATTCAGATGACTTTTTTGATGATGGCTATTATGACAATGGTTATTACGATGACGGATACTATGACGATGGTTACTATGACGATGGTTACTATGATGATGGTTATTACGACGATGGCTACTATGATGACGGTTATTACGATGACGGCTATTACGGCGATGCCCAAACAATCCGCGATATTTTAATTGCTACCAATTGGAAGGTTGCAAGCTATATTGACAGCGGTGTTGACGAAACATCGGATTACAATGGATATACAGTTGATTTCAAAATAAACAACGATGTATCTGCCACAAATGGAAGCAACACCAATAATGGAAACTGGTCTGTAAACGGCTCTGGCAATGAGCTTACATTGAATTTTATCGGTTCTCCTTTTGATGAATTCAATGATGATTGGGATATTATAAGTGTATTGCCAACAAGAATTGAACTTCGTGATGTAAGTGGCGGTGGCAGTGGAACAGATATTTTGATTTTTGAAAAAATATAGTCTGTTTTATAGTGTTATATAAAATTGATTGGACATTTCGTTGAGTTTTTTCTGAAATGTCCAATTCTATTTTAATATCTTCCTTATTTTGAAAAAAATTCTATTTCTTCACGATACATTTTTAGAAACACCTCGTGGTGCCGAACTTACCATTAAAGAATTGATGGCGCTCGGTAAAAATAAAGGCCATGCGGTTTCTGTGGATTTTCTGAAAAATTTTGAAGAAGTAAAAACCAAAATTTCAAAAGCAGATTTAGTGGTCTTAAACAGTACTTCCCGCTGTTTTTTTGAGTTGGATTTAGTTGAATATCTTCTTTCACTGCAAGTTCCTTATGTTAAAGTGGAATACGATTATAATTTCTGTGTACGCCGAAATATTTTGTGTACCGTAGATCATAACGTCCGCAGCTGCTGCAATCCAGATAAATTTCACATTTTCAGAAAATTATTTGCCAACGCAGCTTTGAATGTTTTTCAATCGCCAAAACATTACCAATCACATTATGATTTTTATGGCGAAGCGGTTATTAACCAGCTTATAATGCCTCCCACTGTTGATGTAGATAAATTAAAACCTTCCGAAGAAAGGGACGAAAAAACCATCCCATTTTTTGGGGATTTGAATTTTCTGAAAGGTGGCCACGAATATGTGTCCTACGCTGAAGCGCACCCCAATTTAAATTTCAAGGTTTTCGGAAGAAACCGTTTGCGCCGTGAAATGCCAAAGAATATGACTTTCCACGACCCAATTTCAAACACAGAAGTGCTGGAAATTCTCGGAAAGACTAAACAATTTATATGCAAGCCTGTATGGCCAGAACCTTCGGGAAGACTTGCTGCAGAGGCATTTCTTTCAGGCTGCGAAATTCTTTCGAATGACAGGATTGGCACTTTTTCCTTCGATTTTTATCCCGATAACTTTGAAAAGGCTAAGGTCGAAATGCTGCAAGCACCCCAAAATTTTTGGAACGCTATTTCAGAAATCCTCAATTCTTCCGGAACAAGGAAAAACCCAAAACTGAAAAAAGTTTTGGTCTATAAAAGTTATGGGGGTTTGGGAGATATTTTCTTTGCCATCCCTGCAATTTACAAACTTGCTCAAGTTTCAGAAGAGCTTCATTTTGCAGTTTCGCCCAGACTTTTGGATTTTTTCAACACCCACTTAAAAGGCGTAAAGGTTGTGAGTGAACCGGAGGTTCGAGAGAATGAATCCAGTTACAGTAATATATACGAACTGGGCAATTATCCTGCTTTTCGGGGCTATGACCTGCCCCATGCACTTAAATACCCAACTCATAAAAAAGTAAAGCAACATGCCATTCAACATTACATTGACACAATCTCAAAACTGCATATAGACATAGATAACCACTTGGAGGCTTACCCGTATTTTCAAAGTGATAAAAATGTGTCCAAGCCCTATTTTGTTGTACATCACGGGGCAGGTTTTCTGTTAAAGATTTGGCCAACCGAGAAATATGCCACTTTGATTGAAACCTTGGCTAAAATCTACCCAAACTTGGGTTGCAAAATTATTATGGGTCCCGATGATCCAGACATTGCACAATATTTTACCAAACCAATGCCACACATTGAATTCGTCACCGGTGGAATGGAAGAAGTAGGCAAGGCAATGACAGGAGCGCTATTTCATATAGGTAATGATGCGGGAATTACCCATGTGGCTGGAGCATTCAATGTACCCACTGTCGGGATATATGGCCCCACAGGTCCCGGAAGCTGGGGAAGTTTTGCAAAGCATAACGAACTTATTTGGGGCAAAAAAGGGGTTTGTAATCTGAAATGCAATTATGATGTTATCTTAAATTGTGCCCACAGAATTTGTTTGACCTCTGTGACAGAAGACAGGGTAATGGAAGCACTTTACAAAGTCTTACAGGATGCTTACCCCAATAATAACATCCAGCACTTATATTAAATCCACAAGCCTCTATAGAGTTTGGAGAAAAGGACTGTTTGATTTCGTTGGGCGAATATGAACTGCTGTTGGAGTACCACAACGATGGGATGAAAACTGATGTTGAAAAACTACTTTCGAATGAAATTTCAGAACAGCCAATTACAGGAGATCTTAAAATGGTAGCTGATGTTTTGGTACAACAGGGTATTATTTTTAAAGTTCCCACATTCATCTAAAATTGTTTTTTTTCAAAAAGGCTTTCACTATCTTCACGTTCCAATTTAAAAAAAATGATTTCAGAAACCATAAAGAACCGTCGCGCGGTTTTTCCTGCACAATACAACAATCAACCCATAACCAAAGAAGAAGTTTTAACCATACTTGAAAGCGCAAATTGGGCACCCACCCATAAACGCACAGAACCTTGGCGCTTCAAAGTATTTCATGGCGTATCACAAATTGCCTTGGGAAAATTTATGGCCGAAACCTACAAACAAACTACTGATAATTTTTCAGAATTTACATATAATAAGTTTATGGACAACCCCGTAAAATCGGGTTGTGTAATAGCAATTTGTATGCAACGCGATCCCAAAGAAAGCCTTCCAGAGTGGGAAGAAATTGCCGCTACGTCTATGGCCGTTCAAAACATGTGGCTCACAGCCCATGAAATAGGTATTGGTGCTTATTGGGCTTCTCCGGGGATTTTAAAATATATGGACAAGTTTATTCAATTGGAGGAAGGAGAGCAATGTTTCGGTTTTTTCTATTTGGGAAAATATGACCTTGAATTGCCTGAGGGAACACGCAAAAGCACTATAGAAGAAAAGACCATTTAGATATAATTCTATTCAATTAAAAATAAAAACCTTACAGGTATAAAAGCTGTAAGGTTTTTTTTAAATAAATATAACTAAGAAATTAGTTTAAACTAGTTTTTTAGTTATATTTGAATGTCCTAATATTTTAAAGATGAAACAACTAACAAAGGCAGAAGAAGATATTATGCAGATTCTATGGGATTTGCAAGAGGCAAATGTTGCTTCAATCATTGAAAAATTGCCCGAACCAAAACCGGCTTATAACACCGTTTCAACCATTGTCCGGATTCTTGAAAGCAAAGATTTCGTGGATTACAGAAAGGAAGGAAGGGGCCACGTCTATTTCCCAAAAGTGAAGAAAACCGAATACAGCAGCCAATCTCTAAATAAATTGATGGACGGCTATTTTCAAGGCTCCTTTAAGAGTATGGTTTCCTTTTTTATGAAGAAAAACGACATCAGCATTCAAGAAATGGAGGACATTATGAAAGAAATTAATTCTGAAAAGACTGAAAAATGATACATACATTATTTCAAATACTCGTTTTTCAAATACTGTTTTTGGCAGTATATGACCTCTTTCTGAAAAAAGAAACCTTCTTCGGCCTAAACAGAACCTATTTGTTGCTCACTCCAATTCTAGGTTGCGTTTTGCCATTTGTCAGTATAGATTTCCTTCAACAAAACATTCCGCAGGAATATATATTGGAGTTGCCAGCGGTAATGATTGGTGGCAACATTCCTGAAGCAGTTTCAAGTGGAACTTCATTGTGGCTTCCGAGCTTCTTTGATTTTTGGTTTTTAGGAATCCTGTTCAGTTCTCTATTTTTCTTTTGGAAATTATATAAAATAGCAAAACTTAAATCCGCTGGAACCATGGAGAATTTTCAAAGGTTTAAATTGATAATCCTTCCCAAAACAGACACGGCGTTTTCCTTTTTCAACACCATATTTTTGGGCGAAAACATTTCCGAAGAAAGCAAAACAAGCATCATTGCCCACGAAAAAATACACATCCAACAAAAACATTCATTAGATCTTCTGTTTTTTGAAATACTTCGAATAATCTTTTGGTTCAATCCAATGATTTATTTGTTTCAAAATAGAATTGCCACACTTCACGAATTTATTGTGGATGCAAAAGTGACAATTCAAAAAGATAAGAAACAATACTATCAAAATTTACTTTCCGAAGTATTCCAAACCGAAAAAATTTCATTCATCAATACATTTTTCAATCAATCATTAATCAAAAAACGAATCAGTATGTTACAAAAATCAAAATCCACAAAAACCGCTCAGTTCAAGTATTTACTGCTATTGCCAATAATCTGCGGCATGCTCGTATACACCGCTTGTAGCAATGACCCAAAAGCTGAAGAAAGCCAAGCTGTCCAACAGTCAGATTCCGAAGTGATGACCAAAATCAACGAACTGGCCGAAGCCATTATGAAAAAAGGCGAAATGACTGCCGAGGAGGAAAAAGCCCTAAAACTATTAACAACTGAAGCACAACCGGGGGATAAAGTTTATACTTCCGTCCAAGAATATTTGGATGAAACCAAAGACCAGAATGAAACGGACGTTCCTTTTGCAGTTATTGAAAAAGTACCTGTTTTTCCTGGCTGTTCGGGTGCTGATAACGAAGCTATGAAACTATGTATGTCTCAGAATATAGCCAATTTTGTCAATTCTAACTTCAACATCAAGCTTGCCGAAGAATTGAATCTTTCCGGTCAGCATCGCATCGCTGTGCAATTTAAAATTGACAAAACAGGAAAAGTTGTAGATGTTAGGGCACGGTCTTTATCACACATTTCTGAATTAGAAAAAGAAGCCGTCCGCGTAGTAAACCTACTGCCACAAATGAAGCCTGGGGAACAAAAAGGTGAAAAAGTGGGTGTGCTCTATTCTTTGCCTATTGTTTTTGAACTCAAATAAACTTTTAGCCACCCTATTTTAAAAGCCGAAGAATTTCTTCGGCTTTTTTTATTGAATAAGAACTTCTATTTTCAAGACATAATGTTTCTGTAAATTTGTACTTTTCAAAGTAGAATTTATCCTGAAATGATAAAGCGTTTCCATTTTGTTATTTTTTTGCTACTGGCAACTTCCTGCCAGTTTTTTGAGACCGAAAAAGTTTCTTCAGAAAAAATATATAAAGAAGAGATGGAAGCCATAGACTGGAAAGACGTGGATCGCTACCCATCCTTTTCAAACTGCGATAACATTTTGGAAAAGCCCGAGCAGAAAGACTGCTTTATAAACACAATCAGTTCGCAACTCTACAAATCCATCAGCCACGAAGGCATGATTGCAAAACGCGAGGTATACGATACCGTAAAAGTAAATTTTGAAGTGAGCAGCAGCGGCCAAATTTCTATTCTGGAAATAAAAATGGACACGGTGCTTCAGAAAGAATTTCCAAATTTGGAGAATTGGCTTTTGCAAAGCATCGATTCGCTCCAGCCTGTTGCTCCAGCCTATAAACGTGGAATTCCCGTGAAAACACAATTCACTTTACCCGTTATAATTAAAACAAACTGATTACAGATTGAATTTGTAGCCGAGTGTAAAATCAACGGGAAACTCCCCGTTATTATCCACGCTTAATCCAACGATGTCATTATAATTAAAGGTAATGTAGCCATTACCGAGTTTATAATCAGCTCCAATTCCGAATGTTACTGGGGCGCTAAAATCACTCCCGGAGACGGATTCGGTATAATAGAAAGGAGGGTCAGATTCAGCAACGACGCTAATTATTTCTTTTTTTGAAAAGGTCAGCGCCGCAAATTTGCAATTCACAAAAGCATCAAGTCTTGGTGTTTTTACAAATTTAAAACGGTAGTTCAACGAGAATTGCGAAGCAGAATATTTGTATTCACTAGTTTCAAAAGTTTGTTTAAAACGAAGAACCATTGCGTGCCTTTTAAGTTTCACAGCATCAATCACCTCAAAATCTATGCCTGCAACAGCCTGCAGGGCATTGGTTGGATTTCCAGTATAAACACTGTTGCTCACACCCGCAAAAGCCCCAAGTCGGAAGTCGAGGTCTATTGATTTTTCCGTTTCGGCAAAATTCGGGTCTTTCTTTTTATTGTATGTCACAAAAAAGGCGTGAAGGCTGGGCAATGTCAACTTTACTTTTTCGGTTGAAACCGAGGCATCACTGGTTTGTTGCCGCAATGTTTCTTTGTATTCTTCTTGGTAATCGTCGTTCTGTTTCGTGTTTTTCAGTTCAACAATGTCGTTTCCTTTCTTTGAAAAATAGCGGTACTCGCCCTCAACGGTGTTCCAAAGCAAGGTCAAAGTTCCCTCAACCTCAGTATTCAAAGTGTATGTTTGACCGTCAACAGTATATTGCTGTTGCGCTTGTAGTGTTGCTGCTGAAAATATAAAAAACAAAATAAAAATGGAGAAGAGCGATTTCATAAGGGCATGTTTTAAGGTACGGCTAAGGTAAAAAATTAAATCAATTTATCACTGTTTTTCATACGTGCGACCCTTCCACGAATAATTTCCGCGGAAACTTCCAAATACTACAATCAAGACTACATAGGCATATACAAGCGGCTGCCCTAGAAATTTCCAAAGCAGAATTTCTTTGTGCAAAAATAGTGCAGCTTGTTTCACGACAATATAATCCGCGATTATTTTGAAGAAAAGCAAAGAAGTGTAAAAGAGTAAATTTTCAGAATCGAAAATAATTAAAAAGGGAATTGTCAAAATCAAAATATTTACCAAAAAGACAAACATTCCTAAAAGCATGGAAGTTGCATTCTTCTGTTTTGAAGTTTTAGAAGCCCAACGAATTCGTTGACTTATAACGTTTTTCCAGTTTTTTTGCGGCTTTGTGGAAACAATCGCTTCTTGTGATTTCAAAAATTGAACCTGTTTCGGAAATGCTTTTTTCATCTTTTCCAATAGAAAAATATCATCACCACTGGCAATGTGATCATTGCCCGAAAAACCACGTACTTTCAGAAAAGCATCTTTGCTATAAGCCAAATTTGCTCCATTGCTCAAAAATGGATTTTTGAAACCAAAACTACCAATGGTCACTGCTTGCAAACTCAAACCGTCCAATTGCTGAAAATTTTCAATAAAACTCCCATTAGTATTGTAAACTACAGGACCGCAAACCATCACGGGATTGTTTTTCTGAATAAAAGAATCAAAGGCTTTCAACCAATTTTTCGGAAGTTCACAATCCGCATCCGTGGTTACAATCCATTCGCAATTTGAGTTTTTGATCGCTTCCGTAATAGCATCTTTTTTTGGCGAATTTGAAACGCGTTTGTTTTGAATGAGTTTTATTGAAAACCCACTTCTTTCCATTGCTGTGGAAATGATTGTTTCGGAATTATCTTTGGAAGCGTCGTTCACAAAAATGACTTCAAATAGTTCCGAAGGATAATTTAAACCATCGATTGTTTTCAACAGATTTAGAAGATTCTCTGCTTCATTTCTAAAAGGAATTACAACACTAAAACGGGTTTTGGGAATAATCTTTTCAGCAGAAAAAAGCGATACTTTTTTAAACCCATAAACCACAGCCGCCATACAAAAAAAGTAAACGCCAAAAAGCAGTGCAAATCCCCAGATCATCGGGTGGTGGGTTGATAGGTGAGCACAAAAATACTACCTAAAAGCGAGGGCAGCACAAAATTTAAAAGCCACATCGCAAGAACGGTAGATAAAATAATTAATTCTGAAACTCCTGTAAACGAGAATAACCAAACTGCCACGCCACCTCGGATTACCACATCAAAAATAAAAAGTGTGGGAAGAATTGAAACCAAAAAGTACATTGCGAAAATCAACGGGATAGCTTCGGAAAAGGAAATGTTTCCTCCAAAAAACAACAAGAGTCCGTAAAACATCCCACTGAAAATTGCATATCGAAATGTTGAAAAAAGCACCGTTTTAAACTTTATTTGAAATGGGATATCTCGGAAAAACTGAATTGTTTTCGCGATTGAAAAACCTTTTAACAACAGCTCTTTTCCTTTGAAATAATAACCAATGGCAAAAAGAACAATAACTCCAATTCCAAAGTAACATAAGGTAGTGACGGAATAGGGTATATTGAAATTTCGAAACAAATACAATAGTCCAAAAATGCCGAAAAAAGTCGTGACCAGCATTTGCGCCCCGCTAGAAAAGAAGTTGAGCAAGAGTATTTTTTTTCGATTTTTGTTTTCAAAAAAAAGTGCCTTTGCGCCATATTCGCCAATTCGGTTTGGGGTTGCCAAAGAAACCGTTAGTGATGCCAAACTTTGTTTTAAAGCGGTTTTAAAGTCTATCTTTCTAAATGTGGAAACCAGTGTTTGCCATTTCAGGATTTCAAAAAACCAATTGGCAACTGCTAAAAAGGCAAAAAACAATAATGAATATGTTGCAATACTTCCTTTGGAAAAAATAGTAGCTGTAAACTCACTAAAGCCTAGTGAGGTATTGTTTTTCAATTTATAAAAAATATACCCGAACGTTATAGCAATCACCAAAACTTTGGCGGCGGCAAGCAGATATTGTTTAGCTTTGTCGGGTACGGCATTCATAGTGCTAAAATACAAATTACTGTCTTCGCACGAGTTTATAAATGGAAAGTAAAACTGAAAAGATCATCTTAGGAATTGACCCCGGGACTACAATCATGGGTTTCGGTCTTATAAAAGTTGTTGGCAAACAGATGCAGTTTATGCAACTGAACGAATTGCAACTGAAAAAATATGATGACCATTATCTAAAATTGAAACTCATTTTTGAGCGTACGGTTGAACTTATAGACACCCACAACCCAGACGAAATTGCCATTGAAGCACCATTCTTCGGAAAAAACGTACAATCGATGCTGAAGCTCGGCAGGGCGCAAGGCGTGGCGATGGCGGCGGGACTTTCAAGGGAAATTCCAATAACTGAATACTCACCTAAAAAGATAAAGATGGCCATTACCGGCAACGGAAACGCCAGCAAAGAGCAGGTGGCTAAAATGCTTCAAAGTCTTTTAAACTTAAAAGAACTTCCCAAAAACCTGGACAGTACCGATGGCCTGGCGGCAGCGGTTTGCCATTTTTACAATTCGGGAAAAGTTGAGGTTGGAAAGACCTATACTGGCTGGGCCGCTTTTGTCAAACAGAATGGCCCCCCGACCCCCAAAGGGGGGGTGCAGAGTGTGGATTTACGCAAAAAGAAATAGTTTTTATATTCCAGAAAGAGTTGATTTTTAAACAGAAACCTATAAATGAAGCCTATAAAAGCTCCCCCTTCGGGGGCGGGGGGGGCTTGTACATCCACATCCCCTTTTGCAAACAGGCCTGCCATTATTGCGATTTCCATTTTTCCACTTCTTTGAAGAAAAAGGGGGAGTTGGTAAATGCTTTGTGCAAAGAATTGGTGCTGCGGAAAAGCGAACTGATTGGCGAAGTGGAAACCATTTATTTCGGCGGAGGAACGCCCAGCTTACTTTCTTTGGAAGAATTGCAGCAGATTTTTGAAACTATCTATAAAAATTATACGGTTTCAGAAAATCCCGAAATTACCTTGGAAGCAAACCCCGATGATTTATCCAATAATCTAATAATCCAACTATCCAAAAGTCCAATAAACCGTTTGAGCATAGGAATCCAATCTTTTTTTGAAGAAGATTTAAAATTGATGAATCGCGCCCACAATGCCACCGAAGCCTTGGAGTGTATAAAGGAGGCGAAAAAGTATTTCGAAAATATCAGTATCGATTTGATATATGGAATTCCTGGAATGACAAATGAAAGATGGAAAAAAAATCTTGAAATCGCTCTAAAACTGGATGTGCCACATCTGTCGTGTTATGCTTTAACGGTCGAACCGAAAACCGCTTTAAAAAAATTCATCGATAAAGGCATTGTACCGCCGGTTGATGAAGAAGTAGCAAAACAACATTATGAAATATTGCTTCGCGAAACTGAAAAAGCAGATTTGGAAAATTATGAATTTTCAAATTTTGGAAAACCTGGCTTCCATTCCCTTAACAATACAGCCTATTGGGAAGGAAAACCGTATTTGGGCATTGGTCCCTCAGCACACAGTTATGATGGAACATCGCGCAGCTGGAATGTGGCGAACAACACAAAGTATATTAAAAGTATTGAAGCAGGAATACTTCCCTCGGAAACAGAAGTGCTTACAAAAGAAGACAAATACAACGAATACATAATGACTGGATTGCGAACTAAAAAGGGTGTTTCTTTGGAGAAAGTTGAAAGTGAATTCGGGAAAAATTATTTTGATTACTTGATGAAACAAGCTGAAAATCCATTAAAAAACGAGTTTCTAATCCTTGAAAGCAACACTTTAAAAATTTCAAAAAAAGGAAAGTTTTTGAGTGATGGCATTGCGGCAGATTTGTTTTGGGTTTGAGACCTAACAGGTCTTAAAAACCTGTTAGGTCTGAGATTGTTGTATCTTTATTTTTTCAAAATTTGCAAATGAAAACTACAATTGATCACAACGGAAAATCCTTTAGCGTTGACCTCTCCAAACCGCTGGATATTTCAATCCCATTGCAGGCTTCGGAAGAAAATCCATTGGCGTGGTATCAAAACAAACCCACAATTGAGCCTGTGAAAATGGGGGATTGGACCGGGAAAGTTTCGGAAGGCGCTTCGGTTAACTTCAACAATGTGTTTTTCAATCCGCACGCCCACGGCACGCATACCGAGTGTTTTGGACATATTTCAGAGGAATTTTACTCCGTGAACGAAGCATTAAAAACTTTCTTTTTTTTAGCTGATGTGATTTCAGTGAAACCCGAAAAAGTGGGTGATGACGAATTCATTTCTGAAGAAAACATTCGCGAAGCATTAAATGGGAAAATGCCAGAAGCTATAATAATCAGGACACTTCCAAATACTTCAGAAAAAAAATCGAAACATTGGTCGGAAACTAATTGGCCATTTCTTCACGATAAAGCGGCTTTGTTTTTACGGGAAATTGGAGTGAAACACCTTTTAATTGACCTTCCTTCCGTTGATAAAGAAAAAGACGAAGGCAAACTTTTGGCACACAAAGCTTTTTGGAATTATCCAGAAAATCCACGTCGCGAATCTACAATTACCGAATTGATTTACGTTCCCGATTCAGTGAAAGATGGCAGTTATTTGCTAAACCTTCAAATCGCGTCTTTTCACAATGATGCTTCGCCCAGTAAACCGATTCTCTATCAAATTATTGAAGCATGAAAACAACTTTAAAAATAGAGGAATTAGCGCAATTTGTTTTGGGAATCTTCCTCTTTTCACAATTGGATTTTGCGTGGTGGTGGTTTCCGGCATTGCTGCTCACGCCAGATATTGGAATGTTGGGATATGCGATAAACGCAAAAATTGGTGCCTTCACTTACAATGTTTTTCATCACAAAGCGATTGCCATTGCCATTGGTTTGTCAGGATTTTATTTAAACAATTCACTGTTAATTTTAATAGGCGTAATTTTGTTCTCTCACGCTTCCTTCGACAGAATTTTTGGCTACGGATTGAAATATCCGGACAGTTTTAAAAACACCCATTTGGGAAGTATTGGAAAATAATATTATGGAATATCTATTTATAGGTTTGGCCGTTGGTACCATTTTGGCCTACTTTCTTTTCGCCCGTTTCAGTGGTGGCCGAAAACGCGAAAGAGTGAACACGCAGTCCGTTATCTTGATGGAGAAAATCCGCAGTGTGTGTAAGTTCATTACCGTGGAAGGCGATTTTTCTGAAATTTTCTATTACGAAAATGTAAAAGACAAATGGCTGAACTTGATTTTGGGAAAAAAGAAAGCTCTGATTCTAATTGAAGCCAAAGCACATATTGGTTTCGACCTTACAAAAGTAAAAATGCACGCTGACACAAAAAATAAGACCATAATTTTAACCAACTTTCCGCAACCCGAATTGCTTACCATTGAGACCGATTTTAAATATTACGACAAACGCGAAGGTTGGGCAAACCCCTTCACAGCGACAGATCTGACTGAGATAAACCAAGAAGCTAAAAAACATATCGTTGATAAAATCCCCGAAAGCGGCTTGTTGAATGAAGCTTCAAAACAAGCTTTGGAAACTATCCAGTTAATGGAAAAATTGGTAGAAACCATTAATTGGAAACTCGATTATACTGCGTTGCAAGTCCAAGAAAACCCAAAAGAAATTGCCTCAAAAAAATGAAACTATTAGTTCTTTTTTTCAGTTTTTTGAGCATATCGGCATTTGCCCAAGATTATGAACGGGTGGATGCCATTATTTCAATGTATCCAAACGCTTTTGACAATCCCGAAAAACTTTCAAAATTTGTTGCCCGTGATTTTGCTTCCGAAGAAGATAAAGTTAGGGCAATCTATACTTGGATTATCCAGAATATAGCTTACGATCCCGATGAATACAAACAGTTTGACTACACCTTTACAAACTATCGCGAGCGAAATGAAAAAGATGAAAAGCTTCGTGCCAAAATCATTCAGCGAACCCTCCAAAAAGGCGTCGCCGTTTGCGAAGGATATGCCATGCTTTTTGAAAAACTGTGCGAGTTGCAGGGAATAAAAAACTATTTGGTACGTGGCGATATAAAGTCTAACTTTCCAGATATTGGAAGACCCTTTAAGCGTGTCCATATGTGGAATGTAGCCACAATAAATGGCAAGCCTTTTCTTTTTGATACCACTTGGGGTGCTGGAAAATACAATGGCAAATTTATTAAGGAATCTAGCTATTTTTATTTTGAAACACCCCCAGAACTGTTCATAAAAACCCACTATCCTGATATGTTTGAAGATGCCTTTTTGGATGGAAAGCTCAGTAGAGAACAGTTTTCTGAACTACCGCTGATTATTGAGAAAAATCTTTTGCCAAGGGATATTGAATTTCCAACAAAAGGCTTGCTTTTTGAAGATGAATATTTTGACAAAATTTTATTTTCCATCAAAAACACAAACCCTGAAATAATTTCATATTCTTATGGAACCGAAATAATTTCCATTGAAGAAATTGAACGGGAAACGAACAGAATCAAATTTAACGTGCCTTTGACCATCGGAGCAAAAACCTTGCTTGTCTATTTTGACGGAAAACCTGCTTTGGGCTATAAAATAAACTGAACCATTATGAACATTGAAGAATTCAGAAATTATTGTATCCAAAAAAAAGGCGTTACCGAATCTTTTCCTTTTGACGAAAAGACGCTGGTCTTTAAAGTAATGGGCAAAATGTTTGCACTTACGGGTTTGGAATATAATCCCGCCCAAGCCAACCTAAAATGTGACCCAGAAAGAGCTATCGAGCTTCGGGAAGAATACGACGGACTTATCAGGCCGGGTTATCATATGAGCAAAGTTCACTGGAATACCATGGAATTGGAAAAAAATTTGCCACACGAACTCGTTTTAGAATTGATAGACCATTCTTACGATTTGGTTGTAAAAAGTCTCACAAAAAAACTTCAAGCCGAACTTACTTCGCTTTAAAACATCAAAAACTAAATGAACATTTCTTCCAGTTTTTACAAATTACAAATTGAAATCCATTCCGAGGAGCTGCAAAAAATTAAGCAGAAACTCACTATTTCAAGCACCATTCGTCTTGTG
Organism: Aequorivita sp.; assembly: GCA_026646335.1. GTDB lineage: Bacteria > Bacteroidota > Bacteroidia > Flavobacteriales > Flavobacteriaceae > Aequorivita. The sequence continues at coordinate 22,204 of JAPKFY010000030.1, forward strand.
GTGTTTTTGCTGGCTTGTTTTGGCGTTTACTTTTTCTTCGGAAGCGCTAAAATTGTAATTGCTATTGTCGTACTGGCAATAGCGGCATTTGTTTATTTGGTTTCAAAGCACAGCGGTTTGCAATACGAACGCGATTTGAAAAAGAAGTTGATCGAACAAAATGAAACTGAGCTAGACGTTTTAAACCGTATTTTTCATCATTTGCCTTCCGGCGAAAAATATAAGGATCCGCTCCATTTTTACAGTCAGGACATCGATCTTTTTGGGCGAGGTTCTTTTTTTCAATATTTGAATAGAACCGCGTTGGAAAGTGGCTCCGATTTTTTGGCGAAACTTTTCACTGAAAACCAAATAAATTCCATTTCTGAAAAGCAACAGGCAATAAACGAATTGTCTGAAATGCCCAAGTGGCGGCAGCAATTTTCAGCAATTGCTTCATTGGTTAAAACAGAAGTCTCCGCAACAGAAGTAACCAAATGGCTGAAAAACTATAAGACTTTTGTCCCAAAATGGATCAAACCGGTTTCATTGGTGTTTTCAGTAATTTCCGTTGGATTGATTGTCTTGAACTATCTCGATTTGGTTTCGGGATACGCCGTTGCTGGCTGGTTCTTTTTGGGGCTGGCGATCTCGGGAAGATATTTGAAAAAAGTGAATGATCTTTCTTCCCATACCTCAAAAATTCAAAGCACTTTTGAGCAGTTTCACAAATTGATTTTGGAGATTGAAAAAGAGGAATTTTCTTCAGAATTGCTTTCGGAAAAAAGAAATTTAGTGGTTAATTCTGAAATAAAGGCTTCTTCGGTTTTGAAGAAATTCGCCAAGCATTTGGACGCTTTGGACCAACGCAGCAATATGCTCATTGGTGTTATTGCCAATGGTTTTATGCTTCGAGACCTTCGTCAGAGTTATAATATAGAACAGTGGATTGAAACACATAAAGAAAGCGTTCCAATATGGTTTGATGTAATTACTTTTTTTGATGTTTACAACAGTTTGGGCAATTTCGGTTTTAACCATCCCAATTATGTTTTTCCAAAAATTAGTGATGAGGTTCCCGTGTTAAAAGTGAAAGGTGGAGGTCATCCATTATTAAAAGAAGCAACGATGGTGCGAAATGATTTTCAGATAAATTCAGAAGAGTTTTTTATTGTTACCGGTGCGAATATGGCAGGAAAAAGTACTTTTCTGCGAACGGTCTCATTACAAATCGTTATGGGAAATATAGGCTTGCCGGTTTGTGCGGAAGAAGCTGAATACAATCCAATTAAACTCATCACAAGTATGCGGACTACGGATAGCTTGACTGACGATGAATCCTACTTTTTCAGCGAATTGAAACGTTTGAAATTTATTGTTGACGAAATTAAAACCGATCGTTATTTCATCATTCTCGATGAAATATTGAAAGGAACCAACAGCACAGACAAAGCCATCGGCTCCCGAAAATTTGTTGAAAAACTAGTTGCGAGCAATTCCACGGGAATAATTGCCACCCACGATTTGAGTCTTTGCGTTGCAGCAGAGGAATTACCGGAAGTAAAAAACTATTTCTTCGACGCCCGGATTGAAAACGACGAACTCTTATTTGATTACACCTTCAAACCCGGAATTTGCCAAAATATGAACGCTTCCTTTCTATTGAAGAAAATGAAAATTGTGGATTAATTTTTATAATTATCATAAAAGCAGACGATTATAATTATTTTTTTATTACTTTTAAAACAGCTTTACTCCTTATGGACTCTTCACTTTAGCTTTTTTTAATTTCCTCAGTTAGCCCCAAATATTAAAATAGTAACCAATTTTAATATTTATACTAATTTAATTTTATGGGATTATGAAAACAAAGACCAACCTTAAGTTTATTGCGATAGCATCAATAATGTTGCTGTTGAATTTTAGTGTGTTTGCTCAAAATGAAGCGGAACGACCTAAATACCTGTCAGTCACTACAATGCATTGGAACATGGATAAAGATGATTTCAGCATGGATGCATGGAAGGCCGTGGAAAAGGAATATCTTCAAAAAGTAGTCAGTAAAAATCAATACATTACATCGGCTTCCTATTACACCCACCTTTTTTCACCGGACAATACCGAAGTGCTTTACGTACAGACTTATCCGTCTTGGGAAGCAATGGACAAAGCTGCCGATCGTGCTGAGGAGCTTGCAAAACAAGCATGGCCAGACGAGAAAGCAAGGGAGGCCTATTTTAAAAAACGCGATGATTATTTTTCGGTAAAACATTCCGATGAGATTTATGCCCCCATAGATGGTGCCAAGTTAATACCACAGGGAAACACAAAAGATTTAGTGCTTTATGTTCGAAAAACGCATTTCACCTTTCCCGAAGACGGTTCCCAAAAAGAATTTAACGAGATGAGGGCTGAGAATTTTGCTAAAGTCATTTCAAAAAATGAATATATAAAAGGCTACTATCCTAATGTTCACGCGTGGGGAAGCGACAAAACCGAATTTATTGAAGCATTTTTTGTAGATTCTATGTGCGACATGGAAAAGATGTTTGATAAAAATGGGGAATTGATCGGCCAAGCTTGGCCTGGCGATTCTGGCAAACAGAGAGGAGAGAAATGGGGCAAATATTTCACGGGAGTTCACGGTGATGCTGCTTATACTTTAATTGCGGAACTTTCAAAATAGAATTTCAGAAATCATATTTTTTCGGAAAAGGATGTTTTTAAGAAAAGCATCCTTTTTTTTATACCCAAGAAGGCCGTATTTTCGCGGCTTGGCTATAAAAAATATTAGCTTTTTTATGGATTCAGTAACACAGATTGTTTTAGGAGCCGCCGTGGGGGAAGCCGTTTTGGGCAAAAAGATCGGCAACAAAGCAATGGTATTGGGTGCGATTGCCGGAACAATTCCAGATTTGGATGTGCTTTCAGGCCATTTTACCGATACGGTTACTGCTTTGGAAATTCATCGCGGCTTCACACATTCCATCTTTTTTGCGGTTGTTTTTGGGTTGCTTTTCGGGTGGCTGCTTTCGCTATGGGATAAGCGCGCAACTTTAAAGGAATGGTCGTGGTTTTGGTTTCTGTGTTTTGTCACCCATCCATTGCTGGACTCCCATACTACCTGGGGCACACAGCTTTTTTGGCCGCTGGATATTCGGTTGGCACACAAAAATATTTTTGTGATTGATCCACTTTACACTTTACCTTTTTTGGTGTTTTTGATTTTGGCGATGCTTCAAAAAAGAGGAAGTATCAAAAGAAGAAGATTCAATAATCTTGGGTTGATTGTGAGCAGTTCATATATGTTGCTTACCATAATTCTAAAAGGAATTACATATTATAAATTCGAATCCGCGCTTAAGAATCAAAACATTGCATATACCGCTTTGGAGACGAAACCCAGCCCGATGAATACGATTTTATGGACTGCAAATGTGGAAACTGAAGATGCGTTTTTAATAGGCGATTATTCATTTTTTGATACGAAACCGATTCAATTTTCCCCACATCAAAAAAATCACGAAGCTTTGGGAAATTTAAGGGAAGATGCCAAGGTGCAAAGGCTGATCAAAATCACCCAAGGATGGTACACGGTCACAGAAAGACCGGATGGAATCTATTTGAACGATCTCCGTTTTGGGATGATGAGCGTAGATCAGCGTGTGGAAAAATACGCCTTCAGTTTTCTGCTTGAAAAAGAAGGAAACAATCTAAAAGTTACCGAAGAGCCTAAAGATACGCGCGATGCCAAAAAGTTGCTCTCCGGTCTTTGGGAACGGATAAAGGGAAATTAACAACTCAAATCCGCAATAATTTTCCACTCACCTTCAATTTTTCGGAAGATAATAAGGAAGACCCCATTTGCATTCCCCACATCACGGACCAAATGGAATTGACCCATTACATAATAAGAATTTTCTTCAATTTTAGTGATTGCGTCAATAGTAAAGTTTAATGTTCCAGTATACTCTTTTGAAGGATAACGGGTTTTATAATTGTCCAGGGTTTTTTGCCAGCCTTTCGTGACTCCCTTACTGCCATAAAATTTTAAGGAATCACTTTTCCAATAGCCCTGCATAAAGCCATCTAGATCATTTTGGTTCCAAGCGTTTTCCTGAGTTTTCAATACGGAGAGAATGGCTTCTCTATCGGCGGCTTCGGTTTGGGAGACAGTGTTTAATGTAATAATTAGGCAGAAAAATAGAAGGAGTTCTTTCATAGTTATGGGTTTATTCTTCGTGTTCTCTGATCCTGTGTGGTGGGTTATTTTACCACAGAGGCACAGAGTTCACAGAGAAGGTTTAAAATTTCATCATAAAATCTTCCGTAAAAACAGTTTTCAGTCTAAAGATGAGCTCTTCTGCATTTTCTTTGCTGAAAACCATAGGCGGTTTTATTTTTAAAACATTGTGGTCGGGACCGTCAATGCTCATCAGTATTCCCAATTGTTTCATTCTGTTGGCCAAATAGGAAGCGTGCTCTGGCAACGGATTTTTATTTGAATCATTCAATTCAAACCCTAAAAATAAACCTTCCCCGCGCACGTCGCCAATAATTGAAAATTGCTTTTGAAGCTTTTTCAATTCAGCAATTAAGAAGCCTCCAACTTCCAAAGCGTTCTTCTGCAGATTTTCTTCATCAATTACTTCCAAAACCGTGCGGCCAATGGCGCAGGAAACGGGATTGCCGCCAAAGGTGTTGAAATACTCCATTCCCGTGTTGAATTTTTCGGCGA
>JAPKFY010000031.1 GCA_026646335.1 Aequorivita sp.
ATCGTTTATGTAAAAAAGATATTTTTCCTGCTTTGCTTTTTCGATGTCAACTTCTTTCACTTGTTCCAACTTTGGAAATCCGAAGTGGAAATTATTAAAGGTGATGTATAAAGTGAAGGCAATCAAAGGAAGGCCCAAACAAAGTAGGATTATGAATTGTTGTGCCTCTCTTTTCCGCTTACTTCTTATTTTTTTTCGAATTGCTTTTAACTGTTCCGGAGATGTTTTTTTTATATTGAAAGATCCACCAACAGCCTTATAATATTCGTTTTTGATGGCTTTGTAATCTTTTTTCCTAAAATAGGATCTTTTTGCAGGAAGCAAATTTCTATTGTTGCGAAGCGTAACAATCATATGGTTTATACTGCCAAAGCCTCCAAGCATACAAATAGTTTGATTTTCAATAATACTGTTTTTTTGGCAATTCTTCCCAATTAATCGCTAAAGTCCCCCACGCAGAAAATAAACCGTACCTTCGCCGCTTATTAAAACCGTCTTCTTAGTTTTAATGGTTCTTCAAAAGGCCGAATTCTAAAAGCGCCGCGATATACTATCTCCAAGCGCAGCGGTCTAAAAAAAATAAATACAGGGTCCAAAATAGAAAAGTTATGTTTCTTCGGTATTAATCGAAGCCAACAATCTTGCAACCTGGAGCCCGAAACCTGAAACACATTATATGACATTTAAATCTCTTGGGCTGTCCGATGCCCTGCTGAAAGCAATCAGCAAAAAAGGATATGAAACGCCTTCGGCAATTCAACAAAAAGCAATTCCTTTAATATTAGAACGAAAAGATGTACTTGCCTCCGCACAAACAGGAAGTGGGAAAACCGCGGGTTTTGCGTTGCCAATGTTACAAATATTGAACGGGCAACCTCCTTTACGCCAACGTCCCGTCCGCGCATTGATACTTACCCCAACTCGTGAACTTGCCGCGCAAGTAGAGGATGAGTTTAGGGAATACAGTGAATTTACAGACCTCCGATCCACCGTTATTTTTGGTGGTGTGGGCGCCAATCCACAAATCCGTGCCCTTCGAAATGGGGTGGATATCTTGGTAGCCACACCGGGACGCTTGTTGGATTTGGTAGATCAACGCGCGCTAACCCTTTCAAAAGTAGAAATACTTGTTTTGGACGAAGCCGATAGAATGCTAGATATGGGTTTTCTGCGCGATATTAAAAAGATACTCGCATTGCTGCCTTCCAGAAGACAGAACCTGCTTTTCTCTGCAACTTTTTCAAAAGAAATAAAAAAACTGGCCAATGAGTTTCTGCACCATCCCATTTTGGTTGAAGCCACGCCTGAAAATACTACTGTTGAGAAAATTGAACAAACCGTTTACCGGGTTGATAAAGCCCAAAAAACAGACCTAATCATAAAGCTTATTTCCGAAGGCAAATGGCAGCAAGTTTTGGTTTTCACCAGGACCAAGCACGGTGCCAACCGTTTAAGTGAAAAGCTTGAAAAGGCAAAAATTACTTCTGCGGCAATCCACGGAAATAAAAGTCAGGGTGCACGAACAAGGGCGTTGTCCGGTTTTAAGGAAGGAAAAGTACGCGTTTTGGTTGCGACTGATATCGCCGCACGCGGACTTGACATTCCGTTATTGCCACACGTTATCAATTTTGAACTTCCAAACATTTCTGAAGATTACGTTCACCGAATTGGCCGTACCGGAAGGGCAGGAGCCAGTGGTGAGGCACTTTCTTTGGTAAGCCTTGATGAGGTTAGCTATTTAAAGGATATTGAAAAACTGATTGGAGAGCGCCTACAGCCTAAAACCCTTCCAGACTTTGAACTCACCGAAACCATGGCCGATGTGAAAGCCGCGGAGGAAGAAAAGAAACGTGAAAAAGCACAACGCCACAGTCGTGGTCGTAATGCTGGTACTAAGGTGAATACTCATGCTAAAAATAAAAATAGTGGTAGAAGTAGGGGGAGAAGGTAATATTTGTGCCTAAAATTCAATATGTTCAAAAACATACTTCATTTCCGCAGCAATCTGTGTACATCTTTCTAGATATATCTTTTGCTGTTGGGGGGTGCCATCCGAAACTTTGGGATCTTCGTAGGTAATAGCAATTCGTTTTTCAGCACCATTAACAATGGGGCAACTTATATCTGCTTGTGAACAGGTCATCACTGCTGCAAAACCGCTTTTGGGGTTGGCAGCATCATCATACTTCTTTGAAAAACAAAGAATAGGCGGCACTGTTTCAGAATAATTGATTTTGTAAACAGGATTACTTCCTTCGGTTTCTTTGTGAATTTTAAAGCCAACGTTTTCCAAAGTTGTTGCCACGATAGGAAAAAGAGCCGTAGCCTCCGTTCCGCCAGAAAAACACTTTATGTTGTTAATGTTGAAATACGCTGCCATAGTCTGTGCCCATACCTGTGCCAGATGGCTTCTTCGGGAATTGTGAGAACAGATGAAATTGAGCATAATGGGCTGCTTTTCCGAAGTTTTATTTTTTAAATAAGCTATCAAAGGTTTAAGCACCGCTTTCCGAGTTTCGGATAGCGGTGCCGTGTCCAGCTTTTCTATATAATTATTTAGCTCGTTGAACAAAACGGGTCTGCTTTTTACTAACAACACCCTGAACTTGGTTCACAGCATGAGGAGTTCTCCTGCAAGTCAGCCATTTTCACCTTTGGTTTTTCCTGTTTGGCTCCAGGCTTTTCTGCATAAACCGTGATGCTGAAAATTCCAGTATCCGAATTGTTGAAAGTTTTCACTTCTTCTGAAGAAAGATATTTTTCAAGAATATCATCCGGAATTACAATAGGTTTTTCTTTTTGAATTTGTACACCTTGAAAACCTGCATCTTTTATGAATTGAAAATATTCCGATTTTTGGACAGCGCCTGCAACGCATCCTGCATACATTTCAGCGTCTTCTTTCAAGGCATTTGGAAGGTCTCCGACCAAAACGATATCGGAAATACTGAAATGTCCTCCCGGTTTTAGAACTCTAAAAATTTCAGCTATGACTTTCTGCTTATTTGGCACGAGATTCAAAACGCAGTTGCTCACAATTACGTCGGCAACGTCATTGCTTACAGGCATTGCGTCAATATCCCCTTCTCTGAATTCTACATTGTTATAACCTAATTTTTCTGCATTGGCCCGTGCTTTTTGGATCATAATAGGAGTAAAATCCACTCCGATAACTTTCCCTTCACTTCCTGTTTCGTGTCTTGCAACGAAACAATCATTGCCTGCTCCGGAACCCAAATCAATTACGGTATCGCCTTTTTCAATTTTTGCGAATTGCGTTGGAAGGCCGCATCCCAATCCCAAATCTGCATCTTCCACATAGCCACCCGTTTCGGAATAGTCGTCCATCATAATGTTGTACACTTTGTTGGAAGGTGTTGTAGCACCACAACAAGAGGAAGCGTTTTCAGCTTTGCCCTGTTCGGCAATTTTCGCGTAACGATCTTTAACGATGTCCTTTAATTCTTGTTCGTTTTTCATCTTTAAAAGTTTTAATTTGAATTTTAGTTTGATTTTTTAGCAACAACTTTCTTTTGAAATGTCCTGATCTAAAAACTGCATCATAACTGACTTCATTTTGGTCCAGTTATCTTTATCGATGCAATAGCAAATGCTGGTGCCTTCAATAGCGCCCTTAATCAAGCCAAGGGTTTTCAATTCCTTTAAATGTTGGCTGATGGTGGGTTGTGCCAAGCCTATTTCCTCCACCAAATCGCCACAGATACAAGCGTTTATTTTGAATAAATGCTGAAGAATGGCCACTCTCGCTGGATGTCCAAAGACTTTGGCGAAAGTTGCAATCTGGTTCTGTTGGTCTGTAAATATTTCTGTTTTGGTGATTCCCATAGTTGTTGTATATATTCATTGCAATATTACGATGAATAAATTAAACGCAAAAAGATTTTTTATTTTTTTTCAGAATTTTTTTTATAATGACAGGATTTTCCCAAAGCACACACTGTTCTCCACCCCCGCATATTGGCCGTAGTTATCTATAAATCTGTAACCGCATTTTTTATAAAGCGAAATAGCTTCTGGTTGTTTGATTCCCGTTTCCAAAATACATTTGGTGTTGCCCAGTTCCATTGCCCAGGTTTCAAGCTCTTTTAGAATTTCACCAGCTATTCCTTTCCCGCGTTCTTCCAAAGGAACAAACATGCGCTTCACTTCCATCACTTTTGGCTCAAATTGTTTGATGGCGCCACAACCAACAGCTGTATTGTTTTCGTCATAAGTGACAATCACATATTTTATGGAATCAATCTTGTTGAATTGGTCGTAAAAAGGATGATCGTCCCCATCGCGAATGGCGAGCTCTTCATCCAATTGTTTTACCAACATAATGAAGTCTTCATTTTTTGAATCGGTGCGTTGTAAATTTTTCATATTGAATAAAAATGCTAATCGGTGCGGATTTTCTTAAATAATTTAAACTTGGGTTCTAAAGATAGTAAAGGTTTTTTATCTTAGTTCCTTGTTAACGAAAAGATGTTTTTGGAGGTCAAGCGCGGCAACATACATTGCTTTCCATTTTCATTTAAATAAAACTTCATTTTTAAATTTTCGCCATTTCAATCCTAAAAAAATATTTCTATGAAATACTATTTCGCAGCCCTATTCTTCCTTTTATTCTTTGTTAATGTAAGCGCACAGCAAAAGGAACTCACTTTAAAAGACGCAGTATTGGAACAATACGGAAAATTTTATCCCGAACACATTCAAGGTTTTCAGTGGATTCCTGGGGCAACTTCTTATTCATATCTTGAGAAAGGTTCAATCCTAAAAAAGGCATCTGCGGAAAGCAAAAAGAAAGAAGGACAACTTACTATTTCTGAAGTAAACCAAACCTTGGGCACCGATTTAAAATGGTTTTCAGGAATGACTTGGAAGAACGGTGAATCCTTTTATTTGGTGGACGCTAATTCCTATTACTTGTATGATTACAAGCAAAAGAAAGGGCAGCTAATTTCAAAAGTTGACGCTTCCGCAGAAAACAACACACTTCAAAATAAAACGGGGAACGTAGCTTACACTATCGAGAACAACTTATATATCCAAAAGCCAGATGGTAAAACAGTCGCAGTCACTATTAATACCGATAAAAATATTGTTTCAGGACAGGCAATTGCCCGAAGTGAATTTGGAATTACCAACGGTATTTTCTGGTCGCCCAAAGGAAATCTACTCGCTTTTTACCAAAAAGATGAAACCGAGGTTGCAGATTATCCGCTTTTAAACATCAATCCAACTCCCGGCGAATTGATTTCCATAAAATACCCAATGGCCGGGCAGAAGAGCGAACGTCCAAAAGTTGGAATCTATAATTTATTCACGAAACAAACCGTATTTATTTCCCCCACTGGAAATGTTGATGATTACTTAACAAATTTATCCTGGACCCCAGATGAAAAGAACGTTGTAATTGCTGAATTAAACCGCGATCAAAACCACGTAAAACTGCAACTTTTTGATGTTTCAACTGGAAAGTTGGTCCGCACCATTCTTGAGGAGAAAAATGACAAATGGACGGAGCCGGAACATCCGGCATATTTTTATTCAGATTCTTCGGAAGATTTTATTTGGATGAGTGAAAAAGATGGGTTTATGAACCTATATCTGTGCAATACTTCAAAAGGTTTTGTAAAACAGCTTACTAAAAATATGTGGGTTGCAGAAGAAATAGTAGGCAACAACACAAAAGGAACGGAAGTTTATTTCACAGGAACCGGCGTATCGCCTTTGGACACTAAATTGTATTCCGTGACTATTTCCAACGGAAAGCAAACCTGTCTGACAGAAACTAGCGGAACGCACGATGCCAGCATTTCTTCCGATGGAAAATATATTTTTGATCAGTATTCAAATCACGAAACACCCAACGTTGCACAGGTATTGGACTACAAAGGCAAATTGGTCCAGACCCTTGTGAAAGCTGAAAACCCAATGGCCGATTATAAAATTGGAACTACGGAAATTGCAAAACTAAAATCCCACGACGGTTTTGATCTTTACACTCGGTTGATAAAACCTTCCGATTTCGACCCAAATAAAAAATACCCTGTTTTGGTATATGTTTACGGTGGTCCTCACGCACAATTAATAACAAACTCTTGGAACGACGGCGCTTCTTTATGGATGGAATGGATGGCGGAACAAGGTTATCTCGTTTTCACTTTAGACGGCAGAGGTTCTGCAAATAGGGGTTTTGCTTTTGAAAGCGTTATTCACAGAAAAGTTGGCACTGAAGAATTGAAAGACCAATTGGTTGGCGTGGATTACTTAAAATCGCTTCCGTATGTTGATGCGGACCGTTTAGCAATTCACGGATGGAGTTATGGCGGGTTTATGACGGTTTCAATGATGCTTCGCCATCCTGGAGTTTTCACAACTGGAGTTGCAGGAGGACCAGTAACCGACTGGAAATATTACGAAGCAATGTACGGTGAGCGTTATATGGATACGCCCGAACAAAATCCCGATGGCTATAAAGCTTCAAGTTTGTTGGATAAGACACAGAATCTAACTGGGAAATTATTAACAATCCACGGTTCTATTGATCCCGTGGTAGTAATGCAGCACAACCTATCCCTAATTAAATCTTTTGTAGATAACGAAAAACAGATGGACTTTTTTGTATATCCAATGTATGAACACAACGTTCGCGGCAAGGATCGGGTGCATTTAATGACGAAGGTCTTGAATTATGTGATGGAGAATAATGAATAGTATTCAGTAATTCTTATTTCAAAATTCAGTAAATGAAACTTCTAAACTCCCCAACTCATTAATCTCCTTGTTTTTCTGCCGAAGGCGAATGATCAAACTTTCCTTTTACGGTATTAAATCGAAGTATGCCAAAACCAATAATCGCCGAAATAAAGGAGCCAATTAAAATCCCAATCTTTGCAGAATCTATATATTCTGGACTGTTATTAAATGCAAGACTCGCAATAAAAATGGCCATTGTGAAGCCAATTCCCGCCAAAAAAGAAACGCCAATTATCTGTTTCTTGGTAATATCATCAGGCACTTCAATGATTTTGAATTTTTTCGCCAAAAAGATTACTGCTGAAATGCCGATACTCTTACCCAATATCAAACAAACCATAATATTTACAATCAATGCCGTTTCCAGTCCGTCACCACCGGTTATTGCCACGCCAGCGTTGGCTAGCGCAAAAATGGGGATCACCAAATATGCCACCCAATTGTGGAGTTTTTGTTCCAAATGCTGCAAAGGCGAACGGTATTTATCAGACCAATCTTCCAAATCGTCTATTAGTTCCAACTGTTGTGAGGAAAGCACGGGTTTTTGAAGAATTGTACTTTCTTTGATTTCGCCAACAATGCTTTCCAGTTGATCGGTAAACTCATATGTGCTTATTTTTTGTCTAACGGGTACGGCAAAAGCCATCAGAATACCTGCTAGGGTTGGATGTAATCCTGCTTTCAAGAACAATAGCCAAACTATAAACCCCGAAACGATGGTTAAAAATTCGAAGTATAAACCTCTATAGCTCATGAAATAGATAATCCCTAAAAGCCCCAAAGCGGAGCCTAACATAACAAGATCCAAACTGCTGCTGTAAAATATTGCAATAACCAGTACCGCGGCCAAATCATCAACAATGGCAAAAGCCGTAAGAAATATTTTTAAACTTAGAGGAACACGATTCCCTAATACTTTTAAGATTGCCAATGAAAAGGCAATGTCCGTAGCCATTGGGATTCCCCAGCCTTTCAGGGTTTCTGGATTTTGATTCAGAATAACATAAATAAGAACTGGAAGCACAATTCCGCCAATGGCCCCAAACAGCGGAAACATGATTTTTTTTGTTGAATTTAATTCGCCAATAAGAAATTCCCGTTTAATTTCCAGTCCAATCAAAAAGAAGAAAATAGCCATTAACCCATCATTTACCCAAAGAATAAGTGGTTTTACGAGTTCAAAACTATCTGTTACAAAACCGATTTCATATTGCCAAAAAGATTGATAGCTTTCCGAAAAAGCTGAATTGGCCCACACCAAAGCAATGATTGTTGTTGCCAGTAACAGAATTCCACTGGAACTTTGAAGATTGACGAATTTTTGAAATGGTGAGATTATTTTATCTTTTGTCATATATTTTTTTCGAACCGGCAATATACGAAACCAGAATATATTTTTTTCACTGTTAACAGTTTTACATTTTTTAGAAACAACAAGTCCCAAACAACAAACAAGAAGTTTTGGACACTGAATACTGCCTACTTTTTTTTATCTTTGCCCCTCGTAAAAAGAAAGCAAGAATATGTTTGATAATTTAAGCGATAAGCTGGACAAGGCACTGCACGTACTGAAAGGTCACGGCAGCATCACCGAAGTAAACGTAGCCGAAACATTAAAAGAAGTGCGCCGCGCCCTTTTGGATGCCGACGTCAATTTTAAAACCGCAAAAGAATTTACCAATACCGTTAAGGAAAAGGCTTTGGGCCAAAACGTGCTCACTACGCTTCAGCCGGGCCAATTAATGGTGAAGTTGGTAAAAGATGAACTTACCGAATTGATGGGTGGCGAAACTGCCGGCATTAATCTAAGCGGCATGCCAACGGTTATTTTAATGTCCGGTTTGCAGGGTAGCGGTAAAACCACTTTTTCAGGGAAACTTGCCAATTACCTAAAAACAAAAAAATCTAAAAAACCACTTTTGGTTGCCTGTGATATTTACCGTCCCGCGGCTATTAATCAATTGCACGTAGTTGGAGACCAAATTGGGGTTGAAGTTTACAGCGAACCTGAGAATAAAAACCCAGTTCAAATTGCCCAAAACGCGATTGCACATGCCAAACAAAATGGCTTTAATGTTGTGATTGTGGATACCGCTGGTCGTCTTGCTATAGATGAGGCGATGATGACCGAAATTGCAAACGTTCACAAAGCGATCAATCCACAGGAAACTCTTTTTGTAGTTGATGCAATGACGGGACAAGATGCCGTCAATACAGCGAAAACCTTCAATGAAAAGTTAAATTTTGATGGAGTTGTACTTACAAAATTAGATGGTGATACCCGCGGTGGAGCTGCAATTTCCATTAAAAGTGTCGTTGACAAACCCATCAAATTCATTGGTACCGGTGAAAAGATGGATGCCATTGATGTGTTCCATCCTGCCCGTATGGCAGACCGTATTTTGGGGATGGGAGATGTTGTTTCGCTTGTTGAAAGAGCCCAAGAACAGTTTGACGAAGAGGAAGCAAGAAAACTTCAGAAGAAAATAGCTAAGAACCAATTCGGGTTTGATGATTTCCTTAGCCAAATACAACAGGTTAAGAAAATGGGAAGTATGAAAGATTTGGTAGGAATGATTCCCGGCGCTGGAAAAGCCCTGAAAGATGTTGATATTGATGACGATGCATTCAAAGGAATTGAAGCCATTATCCATTCCATGACGCCAACCGAAAGAACCCAACCTTCAGTAATAAATGGAAGCCGCAAAAAACGGATCGCTTCTGGAAGCGGAACAAGCGTGCAACAAGTAAATCAACTTTTGAAACAGTTTGACCAAATGAGCAAAATGATGAAGATGATGCAAGGCGGCGGCGGCAAGAAGATGATGCAGGCAATGGGGAAAATGCGTTGATTTAGTTATCATACGCAGTCTAAGTTATCAGTTTTGATGTTCTAATAATTATGGATTTTAAAAAATTAATTGCCTGTCAAAAATCATTCAATTTAGGAATGGCTATCCATAATGTTTCAAAATCATTTCCAAAAGAAGAAACGTATTCATTAACAGACCAAATACGGCGAAGTTCGCGTTCTGTTTCTGCCAATATTGCAGAAGCTTATAGAAAAAGAAAATATCCGCGACATTTCATCAGCAAATTAACAGATTCAGATGGTGAAAATTCGGAAACAAGCGTATGGTTGGATTATGCTTTTGCTTGTGAATACTTGAAAGAAAACATATGTAGAGAATTGTCTCAAGAAAATTTTGAAATAGGGAAATTAATCAATTATATGATAAATAATCCAGGTAAGTTCGGAGTAAATGAAAAGGATGTTTAGTTGAAAATTTGCCAATGTAAACTGCTACTGAGACTGAAAACTGAGACTGAAAACTAAAAAAGATGACAATACTAGACGGAAAAAAAGTAAGCAACGACATAAAAAATGAAATCGCAGCCCAAGTCGATAAAATGAAGGCTAATGGTGAAAAAGTTCCACATTTGGCAGCAATTATCGTTGGAGATGACGGCGCGAGTTTAACTTATGTTGGGAGCAAGGTTAAAGCCTGTGAACGCGTTGGGTTTGAATCTACTTTGGTGAAAATGCCACATACCACCAGCGAACTGGAATTGCTGCAAAAAATTAAAGAATTAAACGATGACTACAATATTGATGGCTTCATCGTTCAGCTTCCGTTACCTCCCCAAATTGATACTCAAAAAGTACTTCTTACGGTGGATCCTTCAAAAGATGTAGATGGTTTTCATCCTGAAAACTTCGGAAAAATGGCTTTGGATATGAGTACTTTCATTCCTGCAACACCTTTCGGAATCCTTGAATTACTGCAGAGATACGATGTGGATACTAAAGGGAAACACACTGTAGTTATTGGAAGAAGCCACATAGTTGGTCGCCCAATGAGTATTTTGATGAGCCGTAAAGGTTGGCCGGGAAACAGCACTGTTACGCTTACGCACAGCAACACGAAAAACATAGCTCAGATAACCACACAGGCTGATATCATTATTTCAGCATTGGGAGTTCCCAACTTTTTAAAGGCCGAAATGGTAAAAGATGATGTGGTGATTATTGATGTGGGAATTACGAGAGTAGAAGATCTTACTCATCCCAAAGGCTACGTAATTACAGGTGATGTTGACTTTGAGAACGTTAGCAAAAAGGCGTCATTTATAACGCCCGTTCCAGGTGGCGTTGGCCCGATGACCATTGCAATGCTTCTTAAAAATACACTTTTGGCAAGAGAGCAACGAAAGGGTTAAGCTTTTTCGCCTTCCGCCAATCGCCAATCCAAATATTTGTGAAGATCTGTTTCTATCCAACCCATACTGATTGAAAGGACCGCCAAGTCGTCAATATAACCCACTCCGGGAATGAAATCTGGAACTAAATCAAACGGGTTGAAAACATATAATAGTGCAACTGCGATTGAGGCAATTGTAAACCAAGGCACGTTTGGATAAGTGCCCTTTTTCACGTCTTTCAACATTGCGAACATAATTTTTCCAAGTTCTTTATATTTACGCAAGGGACTGGCATTGCTCAGTTTTTTGGAAATGGCTTCTTCATTGTCCATGACCAAGTCAATATCTTCTTCGTTTATCTTGGTGACCTTTTCCTCCACAAAATCTTCATTAATTCTTGGGTCCATCATTGCGATGTTCAAAGGCTTTCTCTCTTTCTTTTTTTTGAAAAACATAATTTGTTATATTCTATCCTAAAAGTAATTAATTGAAATGCGAATACTTATAAAATTATGTTATAAATATTTCTGAAATTATTGAAATTGAAATTGTAAGGAGGGTTTTGTTAAAACGGACTAAAGTTTTTCATTTTCTGCTATCGCTTCATCTTTTCCATATTCCGACCTATAAATACGGACGATTACCAAAAAGAGACTGATTAGCAATGGGCCAAAAATAAGTCCGATGAAACCAAAAAGAGGCACGCCAACTATCACTCCAATAAGTGTAATAAGCGGATGCACATTGTCCAGTTTTTTCAAGACATACAGTCTTATAATGTTGTCTGTTGAGCCGACTACAACAAAACCATAGATAAGTATTCCCCAAGCCTGGAAACTATGCCCTGTGGAAAGAGTGAGTACAAATACAGGAAGAATTCCCACTAAAGTTCCCACGAAAGGAATCATACTGCCAATGGTAACAATAACAAACCAAAAGAAGGGGTCTTCAATACCAAAAATCAAGAAGCCAATAAGCGCCACAAACCCCTGAGCAACGGCCACCAAGGGAATGCCCAGCGCATTGGAGCGCACCATTGCCTGTACTTCGGCGCCAATCTCCTTTAAATTTCCCCGATCCATGGGGATGTATTCTTTTAGGGATTCTTTTAAATCGGTACGGTTTGTAAACATGTAATATAGCATAAAGTACATCAACCCGATAGCGATAAATGCATTGAAGGTGCCGCCCGCAAAATTCTGAAGGTTTTCTGAAAGCCAGTTGGTAATAGCAGACGGATCTATTTGTGAATTGAGATCGTAACCAACTTTGTCTTCTATTTTTCCAAGTTGTTCTTTAAGTGCCCTAATAACCGCTGCCGAATTTTGGACGGCATCTCCAATTTTATTGGTGAGCATTAAAATAATTCCTACGATGGGAATAAGGATGCCAACAAAAGAAAGGAACATCAAGAAAGTGGCGGCCAGCGAGGGGTTCCAATGTTTTTCGGTAACCAGTTTGGTCATCCATTTGCGCATTAATACATAAATGGTTACCGCACCCAATACTCCAGTTAAATAGGGGAGTAGCTCCCTAAAAATAAGGCTTCCCATTAATAAAACGAGTAGAATGACAAATATTTGTCGGATTATTTGTGGAGGGATTTGTTTGATCATTTGGCGAATAGTTGTGTCATGTCGGCAAAGGCTTTAAATTCCAGCGCGTTTCCTGCAGGGTCTTTAAAAAACATAGTTGCCTGTTCTCCCTTTTGTCCTTCAAAACGGATATATGGATCAATGATGAAAGTAATGTTTTTTTGAATTAGTTTTTCAGAAAAACTCTTAAAGGTCTTCATGTCCAGCACAATCCCAAAATGTGGAATAGGCACAGCTTTGCCATCTACAGAATTCATAGCTTCTTTTTCTTCAGAATTTCTCTCTTTTAGATGAATTACAAGTTGATGGCCAAAAAAGTCAAAATCTACCCAGTGATCGCTGCTGCGGCCTTCAGAAAGTTCGAGTATATTCCTGTAAAAGACACGATTTTTTTCTAGATTGTCCACAGGAATTGCTAGGTGAAATGGTCTTAAATTATTCATTGCTTTTTCCGAAGGGTTTCAAATGATTTTTTAATTTTCGGCTGTCTTTTCGGTTTGTTTTTCCGAAGGTTCCCAACCAATCATGAAATATTTAATAGGTGCCTCATCAGGAATCTGGCTGGCTTCAACCTCTAGATCCAAATTATAGCGCAGATCTTCTGGGAGGCTTTTTTTATCAATGGTTAAGTACACATCAGTTTCTTTTAAAAATATTACCATCGCATTTATTGTAGTTTCAATATTATCAATGGTGTAATTTGCTTTTACGTCTTTAAAAGTACTTGCGGTGGTTAACCCTTTTTCGGTTTTGAAACGTGAGTCAAAAACTTGTATGTTTTTTATTGTTGAATTTGGATCGTTTTCATCAGCGGGCGAAAGCAAAAGAAGTTGTTTGCCGCCCTTTTCATAAATTTCAACCTCGCCCTGTGTTTCCAGTGCGTTGGGAGATGAATTTATCTTCACAATGGAATCAGTTGCAAAAATGGAATCTATCTGCTTTACTTTTATTTCATTAGTCAAATTGCCGATGGAACCATTTTTAATCAAAAAAGGATCACTGTCCTTTCCGCATTGAACAAAAGCAAGTGAAACTATTCCAATTATTAAAAGTGTTTTTTTCATTTATGATTTTTAGTTATTTGAATTTATAATTTATTTTTTTTTGATTTATTTCATCATTTTTCCTAAAATACCCAAAACGCTTCGGATTACAGTTGGGCTGGAAAGTGTTTTTAACCAAGGATTTGAAGTGCGCCTACTGCTGGAAGAACTCCGGCCGGAAGATGTTGGTCTTACAGCTTCCTTTTCCTTTTGCGCTTTTTCCCTAGCTTCCTCTCTATTGGCGATTTCAATTTTTTCCGTCAACATTTCATAAGCACTTTCTCGGTCTATAACTTCGTTGTACTTGGGGATTAATTTTGAAGTTTTCAATAAATCCTTCAATTCAACATCGGTCAATATGTCCATTCGGCTCATTGGCGCCCGAAGCATCGTGCGGGCTAATGGCGTTGGTATTCCCTTTTCATTCAATGCACTTACCAATGCTTCTCCAATTCCCAAAGCTGTTAAAACTTCATCAGTTTTGTAATAATCAGAAAGGGGATAATTTTCGGCGGTCAGTTTTATAGCTTTTCTGTCTTTCGCAGTAAATGCTCGGAGTGCGTGCTGTATTTTCAAACCCAGTTGGCTCAAAACAGCGTCCGGAACATCGGTTGGGTTTTGGGTGCAGAAATAAAGGCCCACCCCTTTGGAACGTATTAATTTTACGATACTTTCTATTTGGTTGAGCAATGCACTGCTGGCTTCGTTGAAAATTAAATGTGCTTCATCAATAAAAATCACCAATTCGGGTCTGCCACTATCGCCCTGTTCGGGGAAAGTTGCATAAATTTCAGCCAAAAGGCTTAGCATAAATGTTGAGAAAAGTTTCGGGCGGTCCTGAATATCCGTCAAGCGGATAATATTGATATAGCCCATTCCATTTTCGTCAATGCGCGTTAAATCATCGGTTTCAAAAGATTTTTCGCCAAAAAACAGATCGGCGCCTTGCTGTTCCAATTCTACAACTTTCCGAAGGATGGAGCCCGTAGAAGAAGAGGAAATTCGGCCGTACTCATCGGCAAATTCATCTTTCCCCTGATCGGTGGTATACTGCAATATTTTTTTGAAATCCTTTAAATCAAGTAAAGGCATTTTGTTGTCGTCACAATACTTAAAAATCACAGAAACTATACCAGCCTGCACATCGCTCAAATCTAGAATCCGAGAGAGCAGTACAGGGCCAAACTCGCTAACGGTAGCGCGAAGACGAACGCCCTCTTGGTCTGAAAGTGTAAGTATTTCAGTGGGAAATCTCTTTGCTTCATAAGGAAAACCTATTGCAGCGTGGCGTTCTTCAATTTTGGCGTTGTTTGTTCCAGGCTCGGCAATTCCGCTAAGATCTCCTTTAATGTCCATCAAAAGAACAGGAATTCCTTTTTCCGAAAGATTTTCTGCAATAATTTGAAGAGTTTTGGTTTTTCCGGTACCCGTGGCGCCGGCAATCAATCCGTGACGGTTTAGTGTTTTTAAAGGGATTTTAACGTACGCATCTTTTACGGTTTCGCCATCAAGCATGGCTGCGCCAAGGGTTATGAAATCGCCTTTGGTCGTGTAACCGTTGTTGATGTAATCAAAAAAAGCCTGTTTGTCTGCCATGGCACTAAATTTTGTTCAAAAGTAATAAATTATAGAGCACCAAGTTTTTTAAAGCAGCAAATTCCAAATGGCTAGACAATATTATTTGGAATTTGGTTCTCAAATACTATAGTTTTCACCTACAATTCGAGTAATTTTGTGCCAATGAAAAAGGAAGTACAGATTTTAGTAGACAAAGGAGTAATGCTCCCATTGATGGAGGAGTTCTACACCATTCAGGGTGAAGGATTTCACAAAGGAACGGCTGCATATTTTATTAGGGTTGGCGGTTGCGATGTGGGTTGTCATTGGTGCGATGTAAAAGAAAGTTGGAATGCAGAACTGCATCCGCCAACTGCTATTGAAGCAATTGTTGGAAACGCGGCAAAATATTCAAAAACTATAGTAATTACAGGCGGCGAACCACTTACGTGGGATATGGGGCCCCTGACTGAAATGCTGAAGGCCCAAGGAATGCAGACGCATATTGAAACTTCAGGAGCCTACAAACTCACCGGAATTTGGGATTGGATTTGCCTTTCTCCCAAAAAAATGAAACTTCCTACTGAAGAAGTTTATAAAGCTGCGAATGAATTGAAGGTTATTGTTTTCAATAATGATGATTTCCGCTTTGCGGAAGAACAGGCCGCTAAAGTGGGCAAGGATTGCATCCTCTATTTACAGCCGGAATGGAGCAAACGCGATAAGATGAGTCCGCTTATTGTTGATTATGTGATGCAAAACCCACAGTGGAAAGTTTCGTTGCAAACACATAAATACCTAAATATTCCTTAAAAATTAAATCCCAAAAAAAAAATTCCAAATTCCAACCTTTTGTTTTAGTGAATTTGGGATTTGTGATTTGGAAGTTGAAATTCCTTTCAAAAAAGCACTCAGACTTTTTTGAAAGGAATTTCCACATAATGGTCATCCCAACCAATCATTAAAATTGTTCCTTTGCTATCCGTCTTAAAAATCATGGAGAGTGATTCAATTGGTGCGGCAGCTTGCTCGCAGGGAACGGTAATTCTGGCTACGTCTTTTTCTTTTTTATAGCTGAAAGCTCCCCAAACATTGGTGTCACTGTTTATTATGATGGTCCAATTTTCTTGGTCAGGAATAGTGTAAAGTGTATAAGTGCCTGGTTTTAAAATTGTATTTCCAAATTTTAAGGGAGTATAAATATCCAGTTCTGTTGCTTCGTTTGCGCCAGTGCGCCACACTACGCCATAGGGTACTACGCCTCCAAAAATATCGCGCCCCTTTTTTTGTGGACGACTGTAGATAACCCTGGCCAAAGGCAGACTTTTTTTGTCAGGTCTTGCCATTGCAAGATCCATTGGCGAGGCATCCATCTCTGGAAAACTTTGTGCCTGCAAGGATTGAAAAGTGAAAGTTGAAAAAACAATAAAAACTACTAGAATTATCTTTTTCATAAATAGAGGGTTTTAAATAGGCGAAATACAAATCTTAAAATAGGACAAATATTTGGGCAAAAAGTTTAAAGTAACTTATTTTTTAATAAAATACCTGTCATAAAAACGTACAATAAGTCGAAAATAGTGCGCAACTATTACGCCAAAAGCCAAATCTATTTCTCGAAGCTCCAAAAGCTGTGTTTTTTCACAGAAATTTGTTAATAACTTACGGCTTAAAAAATGCGTAAACCCTTAATTTTATTGGGGATTTGGTTATATTTGTTCGTTACGAAAAAAACTGAAAATCATTCAAATTATTATATGAGCGAAGAACAGAAAAAAGGCAGCTACGGCGCCGATCAGATTCAAGCGTTGGAAGGAATGGAGCACGTGCGTATGCGCCCATCTATGTATATTGGCGATGTAGGCCCGCGCGGTTTGCACCATTTGGTTTATGAAGTGGTGGACAACTCCATTGATGAGGCCATGGGCGGCTTTTGCGACACGATTGAAGTATGGATTAACGAGGACAACTCGGTAACTGTAAAGGATAACGGACGTGGAATTCCCGTAGATATTCACAAAAAAGAAGGCGTTTCTGCCCTGCAGGTTGTAATGACCAAAATTGGGGCGGGAGGGAAATTTGACAAAGATTCCTACAAAGTTTCCGGGGGTCTGCACGGGGTTGGGGTTTCCGTTGTGAACGCCCTTTCCGAACACTTAACGGCTACTGTTCACCGCGATGGTAAAGTTTGGCAGCAGGAATACGAACGCGGAAAGGCAATGTATCCTGTAAAATCAATCGGAGAGACTGATTATCGCGGAACTGTTGTTACATTCAAACCAGATCCACAAATATTTCAACAAACGTTGGAATATAACTATGACACCCTTGCCAGTAGAATGCGTGAGCTTTCTTATTTGAATAAGGGAATTACTATCTATTTCACTGATAAAAGAGAAAAGGACGAAAAAGGAGAATTTGCAACTGAAAAGTTCCACAGCACTGAAGGCTTAAAGGAATTTATCCGCTTTTTGGATGGAAACCGCGAGCCAATTATTGCTCAGGTAATTTCCATGGAAGGTGAAAAGAACGATATTCCAGTGGAAGTTGCAATGGTTTACAATACTTCGTTTAATGAAAACCTACATTCCTACGTAAACAATATCAACACCCACGAAGGGGGAACGCACCTTGCTGGTTTCCGTGCAGGATTGACGCGTACTTTGAAAAAATATGCCGATGCTTCGGGAATGTTGGATAAACTGAAATTTGAAATTTCCGGAGATGATTTCCGTGAAGGATTGACTGCTATTATTTCTGTAAAAGTTCAAGAGCCCCAATTTGAAGGGCAAACTAAAACGAAGTTGGGTAACCGTGAAGTTACTGCAGCAGTGAGCCAAGCAGTTTCCGAAATGCTCGAAAATTACTTGGAAGAACATCCAAACGACGCAAGAACCATTGTGCAGAAAGTAATTCTTGCCGCACAAGCACGACACGCGGCACGTAAAGCTCGCGAAATGGTACAGCGCAAAACCGTAATGAGCGGTGGCGGCTTGCCCGGAAAATTGTCTGATTGTTCCGAACAAGACCCTGAGAAGTGTGAGGTGTTTCTTGTGGAGGGAGATTCGGCAGGAGGCACGGCAAAGCAAGGACGCGATCGGAATTTTCAGGCTATTCTTCCGCTTCGAGGAAAAATTCTCAACGTTGAAAAAGCCATGCACCACAAGGTTTTTGAAAATGAGGAAATTCGAAATATTTATACAGCTCTTGGGGTAACCATCGGAACTGAAGAGGACAGCAAGGCTTTGAATCTTGAAAAACTACGCTACCACAAAGTAGTGATTATGTGTGATGCGGATGTGGATGGTAGCCACATTGCAACCTTGATTTTGACCTTCTTTTTCCGCTATATGCGCGAATTAGTTGAGGCAGGCTGTGTTTATATCGCCACACCACCGCTATATTTGGTGAAAAAAGGTGCCAAAAAAGAATACGCTTGGAGCGACAAAGAACGCGATGCCTTAAATTTGGAAATGGGCGGTAGCGCTGCAATCCAACGTTACAAAGGTTTGGGGGAAATGAACGCCGAACAACTTTGGGACACTACAATGAACCCAGAGTTTAGAACGCTTCGTCAAGTTACAATTGATAACGGAACCGAGGCTGATAGAATTTTCTCTATGCTAATGGGGGATGAAGTTCCACCACGACGTGAGTTTATTGAGAAAAACGCGGTTTATGCAAAAATTGACGCATAACAAGTGCAAATAAATTTTGAAAAGCCCATTTCTGAAACAATCAGTGATGGGCTTTTTAGTTTTTAACCGTTTATTATCATAATTTTAAGCAGATAATAGTACTTTTGTACTTCATTTCAGAAACGTTCTGAAAGATTGAAAAGTCACTCCGATTTTCTTCGGAATAACAATAAATCACAAACAATAAACCATAAACATTTATTATGAAAGTAACAGTTGTAGGGGCAGGTGCTGTGGGCGCAAGTTGCGCAGAGTACATTGCCATTAAGAATTTTGCAAGTGAAGTAGTTTTGTTGGACATCAAAGAAGGATTTGCTGAAGGAAAGGCAATGGACTTGATGCAGACCGCTTCTTTAAACGGTTTTGACACCAAAATCACTGGAGTAACAAGTGATTATTCAAAGACTGCTGATAGCGATATTTGTGTAATCACCAGCGGAATTCCACGTAAACCGGGAATGACGCGCGAAGAACTCATTGGTATCAATGCGGGAATAGTGAAGGACGTGTCCTCAAACCTTGTAAAACATTCTCCTAAAACTATTATTATCGTAGTAAGCAACCCGATGGACACAATGGCCTATTTGGTTCATAAAACCTCAGGATTGCCTAAAAATAGAATCATAGGAATGGGCGGTGCATTAGATAGCGCACGTTTCAAATACCGTTTGGCGGAAGCCTTGGGCGCTCCAATCAGCGATGTTGACGGAATGGTAATCGGCGGTCACAGTGATACCGGGATGGTGCCTCTAACAAGATTAGCCTCAAGAAACAGTGTTCCTGTAAGTAAATTTATTTCTGAGGCAAGATTGAATCAAGTAATGGAAGACACCAAAGTTGGAGGTGCTACATTGACCAAACTTTTGGGAACTTCAGCTTGGTATGCTCCAGGTGCGGCAGTATCTGCTTTGGTTCACGCTATTGCTTGCGACCAAAAGAAAATGTTTCCTTGTTCCGTAATGCTTGACGGTGAATACGGAATAAAAGATATCTGTATTGGAGCCCCAGTTATTTTGGGCAGAAACGGTATTGAAAAAATCGTGGAACTTGAATTGAACGATGCCGAAAAAGCAAATATGAAAGAAAGTGCCGAAGGGGTCCGCGCTGTTAACAATTTGCTGGAACTTTAATCTAAAGTTATTAGTATGACTAAACCTCACAGGTCTTCGTGACCAGTGAGGTTTTTTTATTGAAAAACCCCAAAGGTTTTTGAAACCTTTGGGGTTTAGCTTGCGTCCTAAAGCGAAGCGGTCTTAAGTCTTTTACCCACACTTAGAAGACCCACAATCCTTGCAAGTCAAACATCCTTCCTGATAAATAAGTGAAGTGCTATTGCAATTTTCACATTTCTGTTTGCGGGCTTCGGTACCATCGGCAACGTAGCGTTTCAAGGCGCGCGCAACACCATTTTTCCAAGTATTGATGCTTTCGCTGTCCAGTTGCAGGCTGTTTATCAATTCCACCGCTTTTTCAATAGGCATTCCGTGGCGCAGTGTGCTGGAAATCAATTTTGCGTAGTTCCAAAACTCTGGGTTGAATTTATGCGAAAGCCCTTCAATAGTGGTTTTGTAGCCTCTTTTGTTTTTGTACTGAAAATCGTAACGCGAAGTTCCGTCTTCATTTCTATTTTTGATGATTACCCCGTTATTTACCCATCGAGGAATCAAAATCCCATCCTCATCATCTGAAAAACCCGTGAAGATTTCATAGGGTTTTCCATCAATCAATCCAATAAAGGCAATCCATTTGTCTTTGCTGTTTTGGAAACGAACTACATCTGCCTCCAATACCTCCGGACGTTTTGTGGGGAAAGCGGTAAGTGTTTCGTTTTCTTCTTCCTTTTCTTCGTTGGATATTAAGACCCCAGAACGTGAGCCGTCACGGTAAACAGTAACGCCTTTACAGCCAGCTTGCCATGCTTCCAAATAAAGCTTGCCTACCAGTTCTTCGGTGGCATCTTCGGGTAAATTAATGGTCACGGAAATAGAATGGTCTACCCATTTTTGTACTGCGCCCTGCATTCGTACTTTGCTCATCCAGTCCACATCGTTCGAAGTGGCCTTGTAATAAGGCGATTTTTTCACGATTTTGTTCAGTTCATCCTGGCTGTAGTTTTTATCGGTATCAAAACCGTTGACTTCCATCCATTGCTTGAAGCGGTGGTGAAAAACCACATATTCTTCCCAACTGTCTCCAACTTCATCCACAAAATCAATACGCACGTTTTTGTCGTTCGGGTTTACTTTTCTTCTTCTTTTGTAAACAGGAAGAAAAACGGGCTCGATGCCAGAAGTGGTCTGTGTCATCAAACTTGTGGTTCCAGTTGGTGCGATGGTCAGTAAGGCAATATTTCTTCTGCCGAATTCCAACATATCGTAATACAATTTTTCATCCGCATCTTTTAGGCGAAGGATAAACGGATTGTTTTTTTCTCTTTCACTGTCGAATATTTTAAAAGGGCCTCTTTCCTTTGCGGCATAAACCGAAGCGCGATAGGCCTCCAGAGCTACCGTCTTATGGATCTCCACTGAAAAATCGATTCCTTCCTTGCTGCCGTATTTTATGCCCAAAGCGGCGAGCATATCGCCTTCAGCTGTAATGCCGATTCCGGTTCTACGGCCTTCTTCGGCTTTTCTTTGGATGTTCAGCCAGAGGTTTTTTTCCACAGCTTTTATTTCTTCAGCTTGTGGATCGGCGTTTATTTTTGCGAGAATGCCATCCACTTTTTCAAGTTCCAAATCGATAATATCGTCCATAATGCGTTGTGCAATACCGATGTGCTTTTTGAAAAGTTCAAAATTGAAGGAAGCCTTTTTAGTAAAAGGTGCTTCCACATAAGAAAACAAATTGATGGCCAACAAACGGCAGGAATCGTAAGGGCAAAGTGGAATTTCGCCACACGGATTGGTAGAAACGGTTTTGTAGCCCAAATCTGCATAACAATCTGGAACGGACTCCTTAATAATAGTATCCCAAAAAAGGATACCCGGCTCGGCGGATTTCCATGCGTTGTGCACTATTTTTCTCCAAAGTGTTCCAGCCTCAATTTCTTTTGTATTTTTTGGGTTTTCACTGAAAATTGGATATTTCTGTACATAGTTTGTGCCGTCCTTTACCGCTTGCATAAATGCATCGTCCATACGCACCGATACATTTGCGCCAGTTACTTTTCCCTGCTCCATTTTGGCATCGATAAAATCTTCAGAATCGGGGTGATTTATAGATACCGAAAGCATCAATGCGCCACGGCGACCGTCCTGCGCCACTTCACGAGTAGAGTTTGAATAGCGCTCCATAAACGGAACGATACCCGTTGAGGTCAAAGCCGAATTTTTCACCGGGGAGCCTTTTGGGCGGATGTGCGAAAGATCGTGGCCCACACCGCCGCGACGTTTCATCAATTGAACTTGCTCTTGGTCAATTTTCATAATTCCACCGTAAGAGTCAGAATCGCCGTCGTTACCGATTACGAAGCAATTGGAAAGCGAAGCAATTTGATATGGATTGCCAATACCGGCCATTGGGCTACCTTGAGGTACGATGTATTTAAAGTCTTTGATGACTTCAAAAACTTCGTCTTCGGTCATTGGGTTTGCATAACGCTGCTCCACGCGCGAAATTTCTTTTGCGATGCGGCGGTGCATGTCGTTTGGGGTTTTTTCGTAAATGTTCCCTTCGGAATCTTTTAAGGCATATTTGTTTACCCAAACGCGAGCTGCAAGTTCGTCTCCTTTAAAATATTCAACTGAAGCCTCGAAAGCTTCATCCTGTGTATAGGTTTGTGGGGCGGGGATGGCGGTTTTTACTTGCATATTCTGAAATTATTTTTGGTTGTTTGAATTGGAATTTTAAAGTACGTAAATATAGCAAAATAGCAAACCCATTCTAATATTAAAATTTAAAGTTGTCAAGAAATCATTGTTAATATATTCATATACAGTGTTGTAAAAATTTATCAACAGTGAAAAGTTGACAAATTTTGAAAATAAATTAAATTTTGTGATTGTTTTTATAAAAACATATTATTTTATCTTAAATAGATTTAAAAGAATGTGATAAAAGTCATTTTTTAGATGTAGTTGTGTAAGGTATCTTTGTCTTGTGAAAAATGTAATTCTCATAATAGCTTCCTTAATAATGCTCACAAAGCCTATGTGGCCCGTGGTAGATTATGTTGTGAATTACGATTATATAGTCAACGTGCTTTGTGAAAACAAAGACAGGCCGGAATTGCAGTGTAACGGAAAATGTCATTTATCAAAGGAATTGGCAAAAGAAGCTGGAGCCGAAGACCAAAACCCGTTCAACAGCAAAACTTCAAAAACTGAAATTCCGCAGTTTATTATTTCAGAAAATATTACAGAATATACTTTTGCTTCGGAAACCGAAATATCTTCCATTGATAACATCGGCTACAGGCCAAATTTGAATTCTTCCCTTTTTATTTCAAAAATTCTTCATCCACCGCAGTTGGGATAATTTATAACAACGGTTCATTCTGAAATTTCTTTAGAATATTTCACAATGCCATTTTTTTTTAAATTATCAAAACTATCTTAAAATGAAATTATCTTTAAGTGTATTTCCCTTGCGGGGAATACCTATGGGTTGCCTTTTGGGTGCAATGCTTTGTGGTGCTTTGACATCGCATTTGTACGCTCAAGAAACACCCGCTGATAGCCTGAAATTGATTCAACTAAATGAGGTGATCGTAATTTCGGCAGGCAAACAATTGGATCATCAAAAACAGCGAAAACCCCTATCCACATTGGACGAGTTTTTAGAGTCGTCCCTCAGCGTCAATATGGTGAAACGCGGCGCGTACGCTTGGGAGCCAACGATGAACGATATGGCTTCGGAGCGTTTAGTGGTAACCATTGACGGAATGCAGATTTTTGGTGCGTGTACAGACAAAATGGACCCGATAACTTCCTATGTTGACGTGTCGAATCTTGCGGAAGCACAGATTGGTTCCGGACAGCAGGGAGCTGTATTTGGGAATACCATTGGCGGCGGGATTAACTTAAAATTGGACAAAAGAAATTTTAAGCCAACTGGTTGGACTGGCTCCTTGGAAAGCGCTTACGAAAGCAATAACAAGATGCGCGTTTTTGGCGGTGAACTGAATTATTCCGACGAGAAATTCTATCTGAATACCGATGCAATCTACCGTAAGGCAGACAATTACTATGCTGGAAGTGATGAAGAGGTGCTCTTTTCGCAATTCGAAAAATATAACTTCTCCATCAATTCGGGCTATAAATTAACTGCCGGCAAATCCATTTCCGCTACCTTAATATACGATGAAGCGAACGATGTGGGTTATCCTGCGTTGACAATGGATGTTTCCTTGGCGCGGGCGGTGATCGGTTCGGTGAGTTTTAACCAGGATACGTTGTTTGGGAATTTCAGCAACTGGGAATCCAAAGTGTATTACAATAATATTAAACACGTGATGGATGACACCAAGCGTCCAGATGTGATTATACATATGGATATGCCAGGCTGGAGTGAGACCGCGGGATTTTATACGCAGGCGAATTTCAACAAAGAAAAAAATCATTTTTTTTTCAAGCTGGATGGGTATTACAACAAGAGTTATGCAGAAATGACGATGTACCCAACCAATAGCAACGAGCCGTTGATGTTTATGTTAACCTGGCCCGATGTGCGCACCAAAGACGTAGGTTTTTATGCCGAGGACCATATTCCTTTTGAAAAAGCATCGTTAAAACTTTCAACGCGTTTGGCGTACCATTCCAGCACTGTTGCAGATGATTTTGGGTTGAACAGCTTAAAAATTTTCTATCCCGAAATGGATAAGACAAATACCCGTTTTTTGAAAAGCTTCTCGGCGCAGTATCACAAAATGCTGAATGATTTTCATTTCAATGGAGGTCTTTCATATGGCGAGCGTGCACCTTCGGTTTCGGAGGGGTATGGGTTTTACCTGTTCAATAGTTTTGATAACCACGATTACATTGGCGACCCAGAGCTAAACACTGAAAGCTCTGCAGATGTCAACCTTTCGGTAACCTATAAAAAACCAACTTTTGAGATTACTGCAGGAGCAAATTATTTTCACGTTTTCAATTATATAATTGGAGTTGTGGATCCTTCGCTCAGCACGATGACCATTGGTGCCGATGGAGTTAAAATATATACCAATCTAGATTATGCGCAGCTTTTCAATGCTTCGCTCTCGGGAA
Source organism: Aequorivita sp. (assembly GCA_026646335.1). Classification (GTDB taxonomy): domain Bacteria; phylum Bacteroidota; class Bacteroidia; order Flavobacteriales; family Flavobacteriaceae; genus Aequorivita. The sequence goes on from JAPKFY010000031.1 coordinate 25,074, forward strand.
GGTATAATATTTCCAATGCTTTTAAATTATCTGGAAGTGTTTCGTATCACCGCGGGATTGACAATGACGGCGAAAACTTGCCGTTGATTAGTCCGCTTTCATACAGAAGCGCGCTTGATTTTTATAAAAACCAATATTCCGCATCGCTTTCGGTTGATGGCGCTGGAGAGCAAATAAATTACAATCCTGCTTACGGCGAAACGAAAACTGCCGCTTATGCCACGCTTTCGGCAAGCTTTGGGAAGCGTTTCTTCATAAAAGACAATGATCTTTTTGTGAAAACGGGGATTGAAAACATTCTTGACACCAATTATTCGTCCTACACCGACTGGAACAACATTCCGCGGATGGGTAGAAACCTTTATTTAACCATCTCTTATTCAATTAATTAATTATTCAAAATAAATATTAAACACAAATGAAAACACTAAAATATATTTTCGCAATTCTTATTCTTTCAATTTCATTCGTCAGTTGTTCTGATGATGATGACAACACACCGGTAGAAGTTAACCCTGTTGAGGGTTTGAACAAAATTTATGAATTTTCGGAAGCGGATCATTCCATTGAAATCTATTCTCAAAAAACAGGTCTCGAAGTGGGTTACAATGAAATTTCCATCAGGATTAAAGATATGGCGAGTGACAAGTACGTTACCAACGCTGCCCCAACTTGGATGCCGATGATGCACATGGAAACCATGAACCATTCCGCACCGCACACTATGTTGAGCAATTCTGAAGAAAGCACTGTTTATAAAGGTTATATCGTTTTCCAAATGGCAGGCAACGCCACTGAATATTGGGAAGTAATGCTTAACTATAACCTTAACGGCCAGGCAATCGAGAAGGCCGTGAGGGTTTCTGTGGTACAACCAGCCGACGGTCTGAAAAAGACACAAGTATTTATGGGCAGCGATAATACGCGTTACATTTTGGCTTTTGTTAATCCTAAAGACCCAAAAGTTGCAATAAACGATTTGCAAGCTGTACTTTACAAAATGGAAACTATGATGTCCTTTCCAATGGTTGAAAATTATAAAATAACCGTTGATCCAAGAATGCCGGGAATGGGGAACCACAGTTCGCCAAACAATGAAGACTTGATTTATAATGCAGCGACCAAAATGTACAATGGTAAATTGTCCCTTACAATGACCGGGTATTGGAAAATCAATCTAAAATTGATGAATGAAAGTGGCGAGGTTTTGAAAGGAGAAGACGTTACAGAGTTAAATCCTGAGAGCAGTCTTTATTTTGAACTAGAGTTCTAATTTTTTTGTTTATTTTATATTGTTTAAAGACTGTAGCGATACAGTCTTTATTTTTTTTATATTTGGCGCGTGAAATGGAGATGGTATATTCCTGTATTAATAATTGCCCTTGCTTTTTTTGGAGTAAGCCTGGAGCAATCAATGCTTCCCAATCAGGAAATTGTTGTTCAGTTTGATGCCAAATCCGTAAGTACTGATGAGGCACAACACGCTGTTTCCGAAATAACAAGCCAATTGAAAGCCATTGGTGTTGCTGATGTTCAAGTATCAGAACTGCTAAATGGTAAACTAAAAGTTACTTACTACAGTAGTATTGATGTAGCTGTAATAAAGAATTTGTTTTATAAACAGAACAAACTTCAGCTTGATGATACGGCTTTTAATGAAAAGGATGGCTCTTCC
>JAPKFY010000032.1 GCA_026646335.1 Aequorivita sp.
CATTGAAATAAAAACTACAAATAAAATATTTTTCATTTATTGTCTAATTATCGTTTGTTTTTGTTGCCACTAACTTGTTTATACTCGCTATTTTATAGCTCTTTATATCTCTATTTGGCATGCTATGCGCTAGTTTGCCCAAAAAACATTCGCTTTATTTTTTTGCTCTTTTCCAGAATGTGGCTAAATAGATTTATAATAGATGCAATATAATAATTTTAGTCTTTTTTATAGGCTGTCAAAAGGGTTTTTTATCTTTTGGATGCTTGTGCTGCTAACATGGGTATAGAGCATAGTGGTTTTTGGACTGTTGTGCCCTAAAAGCGATTGTATGTAGCGTATGTCTGTTCCGTTTTCTAATAAATGTGTGGCAAAACTGTGGCGTAGCGTGTGCAGGGTAATGCGCCTGTTTATACCGCATAATTTTACTGCTTTTTTTAATACCTGCTGGGCGCTTTTAGAGCTGTATTGCTCGCCAGTCTGTCCCTCAAACAAATATTGTTTTGGTTTATAAACCGTGTAGTATTCGCGAAGCAAAAGTAAGAATGAGGGTGAGAGTAGGGTGTAGCGGTCTTTTTTGCCTTTTGCCATTTTTATGTGTATCAACATCCGCTTGCTGTCTATGTCTTGCACTTTTAAATTAATGGCCTCGCCAATGCGCAATCCAGCGCTGTAGATTAACGAAAGGAGTGTTTTGTGTTTTAGGTTATGAGTATGGTCAAAAATTGCCTTAATTTCTTCTGTACTCAATACCTGTGGCAGCCTTCTTGGTTTTTGGGGTCGCTCAATGTTCATTGCTGCAACAGCCATGTTTTTAAATGTAAAATATTTTTTGATCCCGTTGATACATTGGTTTTGGTAGGATATGCTGTGCCCGCCCTGTAGTATGTAGTCGTGGTTAAAGCGCTGTATCCATAATGCATCAGGGTTGTTGGCTTCTTTTAGTTGTATATACTGAAGGAAGAGGGCAGCAACGGCATGATAGGTGTTTACAGTGCTTGCAGCCAAACGTTTTTCCTGCATCCACCGAGTAAAACGGGCTAGATCTTTTTGTGTGGTTTCCTTAAGTTGTGGCAGGTTTAAAGGGTTGTTTGTTTTTGCAACAGCGGTAGTAATTGCGCGCGGTTTTTGTATTTCGCTATAATCCACATAAATGTTTAAATCGCGCAACTGTTTGTAAAGCGCCTTAAAGGATATGGCATCACAAAAGGCATAAAAGCATTTGTGTGTTGCGCTCCAGTGCACATAGGGCAGGGGCTTTATAAGCTCTTTTAGGGCATAGTCATACACAAAGTGCAGCTGGTAGGCTGACTTGCCTTTGTGTTGCAGTGGTTTTAGGGTGATGGTGTGCATAACTTCTTCTTATAAAAATACGAATTTATCCTTTCCGCACCACCGCCATCAGCGTTTCCACCTTAGTTTTCAACAATTTGTTTTCCTCCTCCAGCGCGGCAAGGTGCTCCTGTAGTGGCAGGGTTGGGTCTGGGGCGTTGGTGGTAAAGGCTGGGGGCAGCTGGGCGGCGAGGTCTGCAAAAAAGTTGTGGTTTAGCCCCAGGGAAAGCTCCCAAAGAATGCTGCACGAAAAATTGTCCTGCTTTTGGTAGCGCATAATACTATTGTCGCTTTTGCCAATTACCTTTGCCAGCGCACCTTTACGGGTTCGGCGCTGGTTAAAAAAAGTTTGTAGCATAGCCCCCAGAGCGGGCATAGGCATTTCTTGTATGGTAAGTTTTGTATAGGCCATGAATTCATGATTTTTAGTTAGATAAAGTATGGTATTTGTTAGATTAACTATGGAATATGCTAGATAAACTATGGTTTATGCAAGATAAAGTATGCTTTTAATTAGTTAATCTATAGAGCCTTATGTATTTAAGTATGATTATGATTATCTTAATTATGAAATACGATATATAAAGTATGCTTTTTGGTATATATAGTATTAAATATGCTAGATAATCTATAAAATAACATCATTTTTAAAATAGCAATGCGCACAAAAAATACGGGCAGTGCGCCCGCATTTTTTTCGCTCCACTAAGGCGTGGGTTCGTTAGCGGGTCTGCCGCCTTGCCCTTCAAAGCGTTCCTTCAGTTTTTCGTAGCTCTCTTTGGCGCCCGGAATGCCCGCCTGGTTTGCTGCGTCATAATTTTTGAAAACGCTCAATGCCATTATGAAGCCCTCGTGACCAGCTATGCGCTTTAGATCGCTCACCTTTCGAGTGGCATTCACCAAACGGCTCTCAATGGTGTCCAACTGTTCAAAAAGCAGGATGTCGTTTTCCAGGGCCGTAGTACTTAGGTACGGGGGCAAAATGGTAGCGCCGTTGGCCTTCATCTCGGCCAGTACGTCTTCGGCAAACACCTTGTTCTGTACGTTGATGGCGCGGTAAACCTCGCGTTGGTTGTCATCTAGACTGCCTTCTGGCAGTGCAGTTTCTAAAGTGTTGATGGAATCCACAATGTTTGCAAAGGTGGTTCCATCCAGCACCTCGTTCAGGTTGTTGTCTGTTAAGTTGCTCATAATGAAAAGGTTTAAAATTAATGATACACTAATTTCGAAAATCCTTAAATACGAGTCAAGAGGAAAAACCCTGTTTTTGCTGGGGGATTTCCCCCAATTTTTCAAGGGGGGTGCGACTATTGCTTTTCAGCAATACGCCTTAAAAGGTGCTGTTGAAGAAAGTTGGAGTGTGTTTTCCTATTGGTTCAAAATGAACTGCTTCGTGATGGCACTGTTTTCAGCTTGAAAAACCGCTAAATAGAAACCGTGCTCTAAAAAGCTAACATCTACGGCACTATTTTCAGTGCCTAGAGCGGTGCGGTAAACCTTTTTCCCCAAAACATCAAAAACCGTCATCTCTAATGGTTCTGCAAGCGGTGTGTTTAAACGGACATTCAATATTCCGCGGGAAGGGTTTGGGTAAAGTATTGCTTCTTGGGCTGTGTGCTCCTTAATTCCTATCGCTGCGCCATCCACCCAGACAGTCTGGGTATATTCCGATTCTACGGGTCCAGGGTTGTAAACTGCGGTTACGTGGGCATAAAAGCCTTGCATATTTCCATATAATAGAAAATCTACGTCACAATTTGAACCTTGTGGGCCATTGTAGAGCGAAGTTTCCGTTTGGAATCTATAGAGTTCATCTTCCCTGTAAACATTATACCCAATCAATTCATCGTGGGGCGACTCAGGTTCATCCCAAGCAAGTTCAAAATAATTGTATGGAGAGACATATGTCTGTTCCCAAGTTAGATTTAAAACCGGGTTAATTTGTCCGGTTGCCTGAAGGGTGAAAAGAAGAAAAAGACCGATGGTACTTGTAATTGTTTTCATAAGGCGCCGTTTTTATATTTCAAGATATATATTGAAATGTTTCTTCAATACTTAATAAAGATAAGTATATCCGATAAAACTTGCAAATAAAATCCTTAGGGTACGGAGCCTTTTTATTCCAAGACAATCCTTTTGACAACCAAATCCTGCCCGCTCTTAAAAACGGCAGCATAAACCCCATTTCCCAAAGACCCCATATTCAGGGCGGTATTTTCAAGGTTCAAAGAAGCGCTGTAAACCCTTTTTCCCAGAACATCAAAAACCGTCATTGCTATAGGTGCAGCAAGCGGTGTGTTTAAACGGACATTCAGTATGCCGTTGGTAGGATTGGGGTAGAGAAGTATGTTTGCCTCAAGGGTGTTTTCAAGAATGCCCAACGGCTCGCGCGCCACGGCAAAATGAAGTGCCGAGCCCAAAGTGCCTTTGGCTACTTCAAAAACGTAATCGGGGTCCATGTTTGCAATAACATCGTTCGGGCCGTGTGTGTAGGGTGATTCGTTTGCTTCATATAAACCCGTAATCACTTCGCCATTGTTTTCAAAGGGCATATAGTCTGAGGAATAGGCGTATGAAATCTCGGTTTGCAAGTTTGAATACAGCCCAAAACAGTTTGCCATTTCCTGCGTGGCCGCTGCAGAGGCCGCATTGTTTGAGTAGGGCGAAGATTCGTCGCGCTCACAGACTATGGTGTTGTTGTTCATACCGGCAACGCCGCCCACTTCGTCTATGTTTAAGACCAACTTGATGTCCATATTCTCAGGAATCACGGTGTTGTTCACGTAATATTCGCTGCCAATCAAACCTTGTTCCTCGCCGCTAAAGTGGATGAACTTGATGGAATATTCGGTATCCACGTCTTTTAGCAATCTCGCCAGTTCCAGTATCAGCACGGTTCCACTACCGTTATCGTTGGCGCCTGGGCCGTTCACGGTGTCATAATGCCCATCAATTATCAGAAAAGTATTCGGATAAACACTGCCCGTTTTGGTGACAATAATATTTGAGGTGGTTTGCCCGTAAACATTGAATTCTTGGGTTTCAATAGCTGTGTATCCCAAGCTTTGGTAACGCGCAATGATCCAGTTTTTTGCCTCTTCAATCTCGCTGGTTCCGGGTTCCTTTACGCCAAAATCTACCAAGGTTGTTAAGTCATCGAGGATGTTTGGGGCGGAAACGTTTTGAACGATACCGTTGTAGTAAGGGTTAAAAACCTGGGCGTTTGCACCTAAAATGGAGAAAAGGAGAAGTAAAGTTGCTAATTGGGAAACTGATTTCATCTGTGGGTTTATTTTTTTTGCGAAAGTAATTGATTTTGATTGAATTGAGCAAAATATGGCTACGAAATATAATTCCAAATATTCCGGTACTTTACAAGCTGGGCATAGGTATTCTTTAAAGGACTGTTTTCTTCGGAAGTGAGGTTGGGGTCTGCCTTTAGGGTCTGCATGGCGTAGCTTCGGGCAATTTTTAATATTTCGGAATCCTTTACAATATCTGCAATGCGAAGGTTTAGCACGCCGCTTTGCTGGGTGCCCATCATATCGCCTGGGCCACGGAGTTTTAGATCCACTTCGGCAATTTCAAAACCGTCGCTGGTGCGGACCATGGTCTCTAAACGGGTTTTGGCGTCTGCGGAAAGTTTGTGGCCGGTCATTAATATACAGTAACTCTGTTCGGCACCGCGACCCACGCGACCACGCAATTGGTGCAACTGCGAAAGCCCAAAACGTTCCGCACTTTCAATAATCATCACGCTGGCGTTGGGCACATCAACGCCCACTTCAATAACCGTTGTGGCGACCATAATTTGGGTTTCGCCTTTTATAAAGCGGTTCATTTCGTATTCTTTATCGGCAGGTTTCATTTGTCCGTGCACGATGGAAACTTGATATTTCGGTCCCGAACCATCGGGAGGAAATTCGCGCACGATGCTTTCATAACCATCCATCAAATCCTTGTAATCCATGGTCTCACTTTCCTGTATTAAAGGGTACACAATATACACCTGTCTGTTCGAAATTTCCTCTTTTATGAAGTGGAAAACCTTCAGTCTATTTGCGTCAAAACGGTGCACGGTTTTGATGTCTTTTCTGCCTGGCGGAAGTTCGTCAATTACACTAATATCCAGGTCGCCATAAACGCTCATGGCGAGGGTGCGGGGGATGGGGGTGGCGGTCATCACGAGGATGTGTGGGGGAATGGCCCCGGCCCCTCCAACCTCCCCGGAGGGGAGGCTTTTTAATATAGTTTCAATTTTTTTTAATGAACTATCAATATTGCCTATTATTTCTTCATTTGTGAACCGTAGTACTTTAAACCCAAGTTCTTTTAAAATCTGCGTTCTTAGTTCATCAGCTTCTTTTTGTTGTGGGTGGTTGTGATAGCCTCCATCTACTTCAATTACCAGCTTTTTTTCAAGGCACACAAAATCTACAATAAGCTCATCAATAATATGCTGCCTTCTAAATTTATAATCAAGTTTTTTGGTTCGTAAACATTCCCATAAAATTGCTTCGGCCTGGGTGGGTTGCTTCTCGTTTTTTTGCTGAAGCTCTTTCAGTAATTTATAAGCAGATGGCCTAGCTGTCATGTACTTTTTTCGTACCCTAGCTGCTTCCTCCCTCAGAGAGGATTGAGGAGGGCCTCCTTTATGCCATAATTTGCTCCGTTGTTCCACGCCAAAACGGTGTTGCTCATCCACAATTGCAAGCCCTAAATTTTTGAATTTTACCTTATCTTCGAGCAATGCATGAGTGCCAATCAGGATGTCTAATTCGCCATTTTCGAGTTTTTCGTGGATTTCCCGTCTCTTTAAAGTTTTGGTTGAACCTGTAAGTAATTCAATACTGGTGTTCAGCTTTTTACACATTCTAGCCAATCCGTTATAGTGTTGGACTGACAAAATTTCAGTCGGCGCCATCAAACAGGCTTGAAAACCGTTGTCAAGTGCTATTAACATTGACATTAACGCTACTATGGTCTTCCCCGAACCCACATCGCCTTGCAAGAGTCGGTTCATCTGTGCGTTGCTTCCCAAATCGTTGCGGATTTCTTTGATGACCCGCTTCTGTGCCTCGGTCAATTCAAAGGGTAAATGTTCCGAAAAAAAGGTATTGAAGTTGTGCCCAATTTTATCAAAAGTATGACCCTTGATTTTTGATTTATGGATAAGGTTTTTTCGGATTAATTGCAGTTGGATATAGAACAATTCCTCAAATTTCAATCGGTATTGTGCCCGTGCCAAATGCGCCTGACTTTTTGGAAAATGTATGTTGAAAAGTGCCTCCTTTTTTGAGGCTAATTTTAGTTGCTCCAAAAGTGGTTTTGAGAGGGTCTCGGCGAAGGCGTTTTTGCTCTCCAAAAACAGCTGTTGCATCAGTCCATTTATCACCCTATTTGTGATGCCGCTGTTGCTTAATTTTTCGGTGGAAGGATACACGGGTTGCATGGCAGAGCGGATGCTTTTTTCGTGTGCATCGAGCAATTCCATTTCAGGGTGCGGCATGGAAAAACTGTTGTTGAAATAATTCGTTTTTCCGAAGATTACATAGGGAACGTTCAACTTTAAATTTTCCCGGATCCATTTTTGGCCGCGAAACCAAACCAGTTCCATCGTTCCAGTTTCGTCAATAAAAGTGGCGACAAGTCTTTTTCCATGTTTTTGTTCTACGGTTTTTATATGCGTGATTTTCCCGATAATCTGAACTTCGGCATTGGTTTGCTGCAATTGTGCAATTTTATAGTATTGCGTTCTATCGAGATAACGATTTGGAAAAAGGTTCAACAAATCCTGAAACGTGTGGATGCCAAGCTCCTTTTTCAGCAAATCAGCCCTGTTTGGGCCGGCGCCTTTTAAGTAATCTATTGGAGTTTGCAGAAAATTGGCATTCATATAATTAGGCTCCTGTTTTTGGACAAATTATTTTATAGATTTCTTTGTCTGAAGTTTTAAATGATATATTTGTCGCTATATCTTGGCTAATTTAATCATTCAAATATTATTTACAGATGAAAAAAACCTACCTTTTATTTGCTTTGGCAATTTTACTACAAGTTTCAGTTTTTGCTGAAAACCTTGCGACTCCCGAGCTAACTACACGCTTGACGGAAGATTATCCCCTTGAAATGCCAATATTAAAGGCATACCCAATTTATATGAATGCTTCGGTTGAAGCGCCAGACAGTATTTCGGAAGTTACTATCAATATTGATGGCACTGATTATCCAGCGGTGGCAGACACAGGTTTTTATTATTATTTGTGGACACCCACTAATTACGGAGCCCATACCATAATAATGACTGCAACAACGACTGATGGCGATGTAACTTCATTGACGCGTAATATTACAGTAACTGAAACCGCCACAACGCAAGTAGTGCGAAGCTTGGAAGATGTTGTTATTGAATTCACAGGTCAGAACGACCGTTGGTATTACGGAACCCATACATTTCCTCAATTTGTTGGTGCTTATAATGATATGAACGCCTTTTTGGAGGTAGAATGTCCTAATATTTCAGGTGGATGTGATGATTGGGACCGTTGGGCTTTTATAGATGTAAAAGCGCCCGATGGCAATTGGATTCAGTTAATTAGATACATTACGCCATATCGCGTAGCGTGTAATCACGAGTTGAACGTTACAGATTATATGTCGCTACTTCAAGGTGAAGTGGAAATCAGGGTTTTTATTGACACTTGGGGAACTGGTGGTTGGCAACTTACTTTAGATACGGAATATACCGCTGGTGCGCCAGAATACGCCTATAGCAATGTAGTGGAAGTTTGGGACGACGGCTACGCATTTGGCGATCCGGCCAATTTGCAGCCTGTTGAAACTTTTAGTGTGGTAATTCCAGAAGGAGTGCAGGCTTCCCATTTGCGTGTTTCAAACACTGGTCACGGCTGGGGAGGCAACAACACAGCAAATGCCGCTGAGTTTTTTAATGCTACACACTATTTTGATGTAAATGGCACTGAAACTTTTACGCAGCACCTCTGGAACCAATGCAATCCAAACCCTGATGGCTGTACAGGTCAGCAGGGAACTTGGCAGTACAATAGGGCAGGTTGGTGTCCCGGAGCTATTTCACCACCGCATATTTACGATCTAACCCAATATGCAGGCACTACATTTAATCTCGATTACCGCTTCCATCCAGGGTATCAGGACAATTGCCACCCGAACAATCCAAACTGCGTTTCGGGCCAGACCTGTGCAGATTGCAATGATGGGTACAATCCTGTTTATTATGTGGATACGCACGTCATAAACCAAAGCAATAACCCCATGGTTTATGGAAACACGCTGGGAATTACCCCGATAGACAACACCGCGGTTTATGATATTACAATTTATCCAAACCCCTCAAAAGGTGTTTTTCAAATAAAAACCCAATATCCAGAATCCATTACACGTATGACCATCAACACTGTGGAAGGAAAATCGGTAAAGGCCTATTATTTCAATTCATCTACCGAGTTGAACAATTATTCCTTTGACGTGAGCAGTCTTTCTAGAGGTGTTTACTTCATCAACCTTGAAAATTCGTACGGAACAGGCGTGAAAAGAATCATTTTAGAATAGAAAATCACTTCACAAACTTTTAAAAAGGTTATTTTTGGTAAACAGGAATAACCTTTTTTTATGCTTTATTTTTTGAAACCCAAATTGAATGGCGAACGGCGAAGTCTTTCGTTGTTGCTTTTCTTTCTGATATTTTTTGGGTTTGGTTTTACTGCAAAACTAATTGCTCAGCAATCGGATGTTGTGGATTTTTTGAAGATTGAGGCTTCAATTGGTACTGATGCTGTTGAAAGGAAAATAGAAGGACGATTTGCAGCCACTTTTAGAATCCTAAAAGAAACGGACTCCATTTTTATGGATGCCGTAAAGATTCAAATTAATGAAGTTATCTCTAAAAATTTTAAAATTACTTCTGATGAAAAAAAGCTGTGGTTTGTTGGCAATTTCGAAAAAGGGATGACTTACAAAGCCGATTTTTGGTATGAGATGAAACCAAAACAAACCCTTTATTTTTTCGGAGATGAAATATGGACACAGGGTCAGGGTAAATACACCTCTCACTGGCTCCCTAGCATCGATGATGTAAACGATAAAATTGAATTTGACCTTACAATTTTAGCTCCCGATGATAAAGCTGTTATTGCTAACGGAAAGCTTTTGGATGTCGAAAAAGAGTTAAATGAAAATTATTGGCACTTCGACATGAAAGAACCCATGTCCAGCTATTTAGTGGCTTTCGTTATTGGCGATTTTGATAAAAAAGACCTCACTTCAAATTCTGGAACCCCTATTGAACTATATTACAAACCTTCAGATTCGCTAAAGGTTGAATCCACATACCGCTACAGCAAACAGATTTTCGATTTTTTGGAAACTGAAATCGGCGTGGCATATCCGTGGCAGAATTACAAGCAAGTTCCCGTTCGCGATTTTCTGTATGCCGGAATGGAGAACACAACCGCCACTTTTTTTTCCGAAGCGTTTATGGTTGATTCCACGGGCTTTAACGATAGAAACTACGTAAACGTAAACGCCCATGAGCTGGCCCATCAATGGTTTGGCAATCTGGTTACCGAAAAAGCAAGTGAGGATCATTGGTTGCAGGAAGGTTTCGCAACCTATTACGCACTTTTAGCAGAGAGGGATTTTTTCGGCGATGATTATTATTACTGGCAATTATACCAAACCGCCGAGCAATTGAAGGCAATGAGCGAAGAAGGCAAGGGCGAATCGCTTTTAAATCCAAAAGCAAGTTCGCTAACCTTTTATCAAAAAGGAGCCTGGGCATTGCACATCTTGCGCGAGCGAATTGGGGAAGAGGCTTTTAAAACGGCCATCAAAAACTATTTGGAAAAATATAAATTCAAAAATGTTTCCACCGAAGATTTTTTGAAGGAAGTGAAAGCTGTTTCCGAAGCTGACGTTTCAGCATTTGAAAAGGATTGGCTGCAGCAGAGCGCTTTTCAAAGTGAAGAAGCCTACCAATCGTTATTGAAATCGCCGTTCATCATAAAGTATTTTGAAGTTTCCGCACTTCGGGCTACGCCATTTGCGGATAAAAAAATTCAGTTGAAAAAAGCACTCACTTTTCCGAATGATTTTATTGGGCAAGAGGCGGTCTATCAATTAGTGGACGAACCGCTTTCTGAAACGCTTCCGCTTTATAAAATCGCTTTTGAGAGCAATAATCTGTATGTTAGGCAGGCTGTGGCGCTTTCGCTGCAAACCATTCCGAAAGAACTTCAATCAGAATATAAAAGCTTGTTAAATGCCGATTCCTATGTAACCTTGGAAACGGTATTGTATCAAATATGGACACAGTTTCCCGAAAACAGAACAGAATATCTTAACAAAACGAAAGGCATTGAAGGTTTTCAGAATAAAAACATACGACAGTTATGGCTTGCTTTGGCGTTGATAACTGAGGGTTATGAAAATTCAAGGAAAGAAGATTATTTAAATGAATTGAAAAATTATACATCCACAGATTACAGTTTTGAGATTCGTGAAAAAGCTTTCGAATATGTAAACGAGCTTCAGCTATGGGATTTGGAAACACTTAAAAATCTTGCAGAAGCCTGTGTGCATCCTACGTGGCGTTTCGCAAAACCTTCAAAAGAAATGTTGAACAATCTACTTCAGGATAAAAAATATCACGAACAGATAAAGGTTTTGGGTAGGCAAGTTTCTGAAAAAGCGGCGAACTATTTAAATTCAATTATAAAGGAATGAGAGCAATGGTAATTTCCGGAGGAGGCAGCAAAGGTGCGTTTGCAGGAGGCGTGGCCCAGTATTTAATTGAGGAGCTGCACCATAATTATGATCTTTTCGTAGGTACGTCTACGGGCAGTTTGCTCATTTCACATTTGGCGCTGGATAAGGTTGAAAAAATTAAGGGAGTCTATACTTCCGTGGACCAAAAAAGTATTTTCAACAGTTGTCCTTTTGTGATAAAGGAAGACAAATTTGGCGGTAAGCAGATTGCGATTGACCATTATACGGTACTTAGAAATTTTATGAAAGGCAAAAAAACCTTCGGGGAAAGTTTGAATTTGCGAAAATTGATAGAAAAATCGGTGACCGAAATAGAGTTCAACAATTTGAAAGCTTCGAAAAAAGAAGTGGTTGTAACGGTTTCAAACCTCTCGCTGAACCAGGTTGAATACAAGTCGGTCAATGATTTTGAGTATCAGGATTTTTTGGACTGGATTTGGATTTCTTCAAATTACACCCCTTTTATGAGCCTTGTGAAAAAGGATGGTTGTGAATATGCAGATGGGGGTTTTGGCAGTATGGTTCCCATTGAAGAGGCTATAAATAGAGGCGCAAAGACTATCGACGTGATTATTCTGGAAACGGAAGTTACGTACTACAACCGCCTGCCTTCAAAAAATGTGTTTTCATTGCTTACAAATATGCACAGTTATATGGCGGACCGTATTGAGAAACAGAACATCCGTATTGGAAAATTTGTGGCGACCAATAACGACGTCATTATCAATCTTTATTATACGCCAACAGTGCTGACCACCAATTCATTGATTTTTGATAAAGAGATGATGACAAAGTGGTGGGAACGCGGGTATGAATACGCTCACCAAAAAAATGAAGAATTGAACGAAATTCGTACTAAAGACGATTAATTTTCCTTCTTTTTAAAGGGGGAAATCCCCCTTTTTTTAAGTGTTTTCCCTGTATTTTTTTATGAAGTTGTGTTTAAGTGATTAATAATCAGCCTTTATGACGTATCTTCACTTTGAGTTTAAAAAATCACATTTTTAAATTCACACTTTAGTAATTACATTTATACCACAACTTTAAAACCCATTCCTTATGAAAGCGCAAATGACCAACCGTTTATTGCTATTGATTAGTATCAATTTAATGTTTTTTAGCTGTCAAGAGCCAACAACCCACACTGAGTTACCGTATGAAGGTCCGCCGAAAGAAAATATAATTTCAGTGGAACGTGCCCAGGAGATGTTTGATGCTTATTCGCAAAGGCGTGTTCCCATTATTCAACAATATGAGGACAGCATTGCTTCAGATGGGTCAGAATTTGAACCTACCCGCTACGCCGAGTACGATTTAAAAACCATAAAACAATACATAGCCTATATAGAGCATGAAGCCATGCAGGCCAATGTAGATATCAACACTTTGCGTTTCTACCTTTCCAACTACCCGAACAGCGATAAGTTTCCGAATGGCGATATTGTGAAATACCCACGGAGAAATAGCTTTTTTGTAGTGCCCACAATGGCATATGAAGGGGAGAACGTAGGTTTTTCAATTGAAGAAGTGGACGGTAAATATACTGCAGTGCCGATAGAAAGACGGGCTACACAGCAAGAAGGAAACCAAGATAAAGGTCAAGCCGATGCTACTGGCCAAATGAATGAAGCCGGGTTTTTTATATCAAACAACACAGCAGTTCAAGGAGGAGGAACTACAAGTTTGATTTTGAATGATGGAGGAGTAGCCCCTCCGCCTGGCACTGGTGATTTTGGGAACAATAATTAGAGCACACTTAATTATTGGAAACAATTCTAGACATACTCAAAAATACATATTTGACATTGTATGCCAGCGTTTTTGTAATATCACTAATCAAATTTCCACTTTATAGGCATACAACATTAAAATTATTGCCCATTATTTTGTTTCTTACTATGGTTACGGAATATTTGGGCTATTATCTAAAGGACGTTGTATATGATATTCCCCTTAATAAGTTTATTTACAATTTATATTATCTAATCCATTTTTCATTTTTCTTCTATATTTTTATGAAGATGATTGAAAACGATAGATTTAAAAAAAATATTAAAATAGGCTTAGTTGTTTTTTGGGTATTTTTTTTAAGTGATTTTGTATTTGCTGGTATTTTTCAGAGTTCTTTCGCTAGAACATACATAGCTGGAGCTGCGATCCTGATTTTCTGCATTATTTTGTATTATATCAGTATTTTACAATCATCACTGGTATTGGTAATTAAAAACGACTTATTATTTTGGATAAGCGTGGGCTTGTTTTTATTTTATATTGGCTATATTCCCATAAAAATTATCAAAACTTGGTTTTATAAACCGGATAGTTTTTTTGAATTTTTACTTGTAATACAGTTTTCGCTTATTATTGTTATGTATTTGTTCTTTTTAACAGGGTTTCTATGGATGAAAAAGAGATCATAATAATAGCGGCAATAGCCATTCCAATATCGTTGGTAATTATTGTTATTGTACTGTTCAGCGTTTTTGCCCGCCGAAAAAACCGCTTGCTGCGGGAACAGGCTGAAGCCAAAAAAGCTTTTGACCGCGAATTGGCTGAATCGCAAATAGAGATACGGGAAGAGACCTTGCGCAACATAAGCTGGGAACTGCACGACAACATTGGACAGTTGATGACTTTGGCAAAGATTCAAGCCCAAATGTCGCTTGAGAAACCAGAGATGATGATCGAGGCTTCAGAAACCATAGGCGCAGCCATTGACGAATTGCGGGCGCTTTCAAAATTGATAAATCCCGAAGCTCTTAAAAGCCTTAGTTTGAGGGAAGCCGTTAGTTTGGAGATTGAGCGGTTCAAT
The DNA here is from genome assembly GCA_026646335.1 of Aequorivita sp. Lineage (GTDB taxonomy): Bacteria > Bacteroidota > Bacteroidia > Flavobacteriales > Flavobacteriaceae > Aequorivita. The sequence goes on from JAPKFY010000032.1 coordinate 13,949, forward strand.
AGATTGAAATTCATAGCCGCACAATTAACCGTGAAGGGAACAGTGGTACCGATTGAAGCAAATACGCAAATAATTCTTTTTAGGATTTTGCAGGAATTTTTTTCAAACACCATAAAGCATTCCAAGGCCTCTTCTCTCAAAGTAGTACTTGATTATACAGATGAGAAATTGACCATTACGGCCGCCGATAATGGAGTAGGGTTTGAAAAAGATGATGATTTTATGGGTATAGGATTGAAAAATATGAAAACTCGCGCAAAGCTTATCAATTCAACTTTGAATATAGATTCAGTTAAAGGTGAAGGCACTGCTTTGCACTTAACATACGAATCCGCTTGAGCATATTTATAGAGTCAAAACCATTTTAAAAGAAGACAGTAATGAATTATTCAGTAGTAGTTGTTGACGACCATTTTTTGCTTTCACAAGCTATTGGTGGGCTTGTCCAGGAATTTAAAAATTTCGACGTACTTTATCTTTGCAAAAACGGACAGGAACTATTAGATAAATTTGAAAACCCAAAAAACATTCCAGATTTGGTATTGATGGATATTAAAATGCCAATTTTAAACGGCATTGAAACTACTGAAAAGCTAAAAAAAGATTTTCCCGACGTAAAAGTACTTGCTCTTTCCATTGAAGAGGATGAATACACTATTCTAAAGATGCTTCGTGCTGGTGCCAAGGGCTATCTTATGAAAGACACCAAAAAGGATATCCTTGAAAAAGCATTGTTGGAAGTAATACAAAACGGTCAATATTACACAAATACCGTTTCGAAAATACTCATGGAATCAATTGAAAAAAATATTGACACCGAAATAAAAGATAAAGAATTGGAATTCATTAAATTAGCTTGTACCGATATGAGCTATAAAGAAATTGCCGAAACTATGTTCTGTAGTTATAAAACGGTTGAAGGCTACAGGGACTCACTTTATAAAAAACTCGGAATAAAGAACAGAATAGGGCTTATGCTTTTTGCAATTCACCACAATATATTTACGCCTTAAAAGAATCTTCAAAAAAGCTTAGAAAAGTTCGCTGACTTCTTTTTTAATATACGCTAAAGCCTTTTTTGAAGGGGTAACTTCTTCCATAAAATTTTGCAATAACCATTCCCGCATTTTGTCAACATTGCCATCTTTTTCGTGCATAGCTCCTTGGCGGATAACGTGTATTGTAGCATTCTTGGCCGCATTTATCAAGTTCCAGCATTCTGGGGAAACGTATATCTGTTGTGTAAGATTATGCTCGTATTCCTGCTCAATATTTTTAACCAACAAGCTTTCGTAATCGTCTTTCGAATCTGAAAAAGGTTTTACGCGAACCAATAGCTTATTGGGGTCTATGCGTTCCAAAAAAAGGGTAATGCGTTCGTAGGCCTGCAAACGAAGTGGTAAAATCTGCTTCTGCGCTTCTTTTTGGACCAAATATCTTCTTCGGCCTTCTTCATTGGCGGTATGCCCTTTAAAGAAAAAATAAGCTACAATTCCTACGACAATCGCCGGCAAAAGATAGGCTGCATAACTGATAATTTGGGTTGCTTCTTCCATAAATATTTTAATAGTGGACAAACTTACTGTGTTTTTGGAAGCTGTACAAATATTCATTGGTTGAATGAACTCTCCATTTTATCCATCAAACACGCAGTTTCAACAAATAGGGGTTGGTGCGAAAAATTGTTAACCCGAACTTAGGTGAAACAAATTTGCACAACAACAGTGAGTTTGAAAGATTATTAACCAATTAAATATTTATCATAATGAAAACAAAATTACACCTACTATTGTTTCTTGCAATCATTTCCGGTTCGGCCTGGGGCCAATTCCAAAGAAATGTCGCTGTTGGCGGCATGCATTACCACGATGTTTGTATAGAACCACTTTCTTACAACACTCCGCCAGTAACAGATTTTATTGTGGCAGGAAATCTTTTTGACCCTGCACTCCAAACAGAGCGGACGTTCATAAAAAAAGTGGACGAAAACGGAATTGTTATCTGGAACAATACCTATCAAGAAGCTACTTCGCCACACTTGCGCATTCTCGATATTGTTAACTTTGTCGATTTAACTTTTGCCACGGGCTACATAGATATTGCAGGAAAAAGAAAAGTCTTTTTAGCTGAATTTAGCGCGGTAAACGGAAGTTTTATTCAAGCACAGTATTATGATATTGTAGGTTCAAGTACAAATAGTACAGGAGTGCATATAAGCTATACAGATAGTGATGCCGATGGAGATAGCACGCCCGACCCCGGTTTTATTATTACTGGTTATTGGGGCCAATGCTATAATGTGGACATAAATTGCCCATTGAACATCGGGTTTGTGTTGCGTACCGATTTTGCTCTCAATGTCCTTTGGACCGTGGAAACGGATGCAATTAACAGCGTAAACACCTTGGACTATGATTTTGTGAACAACGTTACCGAAACCAGTGATGGCCTTTTTATTACTGGCAGTGGCACTTGGCAAGATGTGCCCAATAATAATGCACAACAGGCTGTGCTGGCTCAAAAACTTGATTTCCAAGGAAATATGATGTGGGACAACAGCTATGTGGCTGGAAACTCCAATGATGTAAGCGTGGATGCCTATTATGATGTGGCAACAGATAAGATCTATATGTTGTCCAATTACTCGTTCTCACATTATTTTGGGATAACCGTATTCGACAATAATGGAACCTACGATTCTGCCCGTACTTGGCGCGCTGACGACCCCAACAATCTGAATATGTATGGCTTTACGCTTATGCCCTCCTTCAACAATCCTAATAACCTCATTATTTCTGGTTATGATAGGGATGAAAACTGGAATGTGGGTTCAAATAACTTTTACGGCGAAAGCAACGTTTTTGTATATGAATTTGACAAAAATACCGGCGGTCCCGTGTTACCAAATTATCAATACCTCGTCCCAAATGTGGAGCCAGGTACGGAGGATTACAATTTTTGGGACTTCCAGATGCCCATTATGTACTATCCAGATATGAGTTTTCTAAAAACGGACAACAATAATAACGACCATTATTATTTTGCGGGATATCGAATTGCAGATCCCGCCGTGGGCGAAGTGAATGTGGAGCTTTTTAAAGTGGATCCCACAAAACGCAACACTTGCGATAGCAAACTCATTGATCCCAACCACCTTCCTTTGGTAAAACAAAATGCTCCCGTGATGTCTGGGCATGTTTCTACCACGGGCAATGCATTTAATATTTCGGTAACAGCAATGCCCTATACGGAAGATTTTTGCACACGCCAATTGGCTGTTGAAGAGAATACTTTGGAAAAAATACAGATGTATCCCAATCCTTCCCATGAAAAAGTCTTTTTTAGCGGAGAGGAACCCTTTGATTTCAATTTAACCGATGTCTCAGGAAAAACAATAGTAAAGGGAAGCCTGAACAATCAAAGACAAATAGAAGTTTCTAACCTTGCTGCAGGTTTGTATTTTGTTGAAATATTTAACGGTCAAAATAAGCGCTCCTTCAAACTAATCAAAGAATAGCGAAGTGTGTTTCAGCTATTTTTTGCTTACATTTAATTTTAGAATAGACTAACCAAATTCCCTCTTAAATGTTTAAAAAAAAATTCCATATCATTCTCTTGATGTTGATATGGAATTTTTCTATTGCGCAGGAATTTATCAATTACACTTTAAAAGAAGGTCTTCCGAGCAACCGCGTTTACAGGTTGACACAAGACAATGAAGGCTTTATTTGGGCCATTACAGACAAAGGAATGGCAAAATTTAACGGTAGGGAATTTAAAGTTTTCAATACACGAAACGGTCTGCCCACCAATGATATTTGGGATATTCGAATAGATAATAAAAACAGGGTTTGGTTCTTTTCAAAAGCATCGCTATTGGGATATATCGAAAACGAGAGCGTACATACCTTTCCGAACTGCCAATCTGAAGTTGTTATGTTCCCCGCTTCTACCAATCGCTACGGCGATACCTTGGTTTTTGGCAATACTGGAGATTGGTTTTATTTGGAAAAGGATTGTTGGAAAAAAATGTCGCTTGCCGATTTGGAACAATATGATAAATATTCCTTTAAAACCCTTCATCAAAAAGCAGTCCAGTTGGCAAAGAATGAGGCTTTTCAAAAGAAAACAAACTTAAGGTTCAGAAACCAGGATTCAATAATGGTAATGCTTTATAACGAGGGGTTTAGTGTGATAAACATCCCGACGGGCCAAATATCTCAAAGCGAATTTAAGCAATACGCCAGCATTTCTAACCCAAATTTTCTAAGAAACCATTATGTAAACAACCAAATCCAGATTACCGGTTTCGATTTTGTGGGGATACTGGACGATAGCTATGAAATGGAAGAGGTCATTAAAATACCAACAGATTTAAAGGCCTACTTTTCAATGGTGGACAAAACTGGAAATGTTTGGTGCGCTACTTTTTCTCGAGGTATTTTTATGTTGCCACAGATGAGGCGCCAAGCTACGTATGCCCTTGCCCACCAAAAAGTGGACCAGATAAAAAATGTAGATAATAGGATTATCGCCAATGTTTACAACAAAGGTTTTTATGAATACGATTCGCTTCAAAAAGTTTTTAGACCCTTTATTGTGGATAAAAGTTTTGTTTTCAATGCGGTTTATATTGATTCCCTTAAAAGTGTCTTTTTTTCTTCTGAAATGAAAAGCATTCAGATAATTGATGAAGGAGGCAAGAAACGAGAAGTTGACCGTTCCAACAAAACGGCAGGGGTTCGAAGTTTGGTTTATCACAAAGGATTTTTATATGGAAATATGTCTAATGGAATAATACAAATTGATCCAATAACTTTTAAAAAATCAAGATTGTATGAGCAATACGGGGTTATGGACCTTTTGGTCTTCAACGGTTCGCTGTTTTTGGCAACTTCAGATGGATTAAAAAGCCTAACTAAAGATTCCATAAATTCAGTGGACATTGGAGGTGGCCTTTCGAAGAAACCTGTACTGAGCCTTGCAAAAGTCGCAGACTCGTTGCTTCTGGTAAATACCGATGGTTACGGAACCTACCTCACAAATCTTAAAACAGCAAAATTGCTGTCAAACTCCGAATTTTTGAGTGTCGAAAGTGCGTATGTGAATAAAAATGTTATTTGGCTAGCCTCTGAAAAAGGAATTCTGAAATATGAAAAGACTGGAAACGAATATAAGTATATGGGTATTCTCAACGAAAACGACGGTCTGCCTTCCAAAAAGGTAAATTCCGTTATTGAGGTGGGTAACGACCTTCTTGTTTCCACTGATGATGGTGTTGTTATTCTTCCAATTGCACTTGAAAAAAAACCACAGCTTTTAAAAGTTTATATAAAAAAGGCCCAGTTCAACCAAATGGATATGTCTGTTGTGGAGCCTTCAGTGCGCTATACAACCAATAACAGTGTTGATTTTTCAATTTCAGCAATAGATTTTTCGGCAAACCAAGGGGAGCTGAAATATTCATACCGTTTACTTCCGTTACAAAAAAAATGGACTCAAACCACCGCTATGAGCCTTAATTTTTCAAGTCTTCCGCCGAACGATTACACACTTGAACTGAAAGTGGGCGACTTGGCTAATACAACCCATTTCACCATTTTGCCCTTGTGGTGGCAAAGGCCGTTGGCAAAAGGAATATTTTATTTGGTTGGTTTTTTGGTAGCGGGGCTCATTCTTTATTATTTTAGAAATAGAGAAATTTCAAAAAAAACTGCCAAACTCACTGCGCAGAAAAAAATGGCCGAATATGAATTGTATGCCCTTCGTGCACAGATGAACCCGCACTTTGTGTTCAATTCCCTTGCCGCAATCCAGTATTACATCAATGAAAATGATTTTGAGACTTCCGAAAAATATTTGGTGAAATTCTCAAAACTGATACGCTAGTTTTTTGAACTTTCAAAAGAAGGTGAAATTCCACTTGAAACTGAAATCAAACTACTGAAGAATTATTTAGACATTGAAAAACTGCGTTTTAAGGAAAAATTGAATTACCAAGTAAAGATAGACCCTGCTTTAGATTTGCAAAAAACCACCATTCCCAGTATGCTACTGCAGCCTATTGTTGAAAATGCGGTGAACCACGGTATTTTCAATAAAGAAAAAAATGGCCGTATCGATTTGAATTTTTCGAAAAAAGATGAAAAAGAATTTTTGGTGGAAATAGTGGATAACGGCGTAGGTTTCACAAATTCAAAAAAGAAGATGAACGGTAAGGTCAATTCCTCTGAAGTATTAAAAAATAGACTCGCGGTTTTAAACCGATCCAAACAATGGGAAATACAATATTCCAACGCCGAAGTATTTCCAGAGAAAACAGATATGGGGAATATTGCAACATTTAAAATAAAGAAAATACTATGACAGATATAACGGCCATACTGGTGGACGATGAATTTTCTGCACTGAAGGGACTGCAGCAAAAGGTGGAAAAATTATTTCCTGAAATCTCCATTCTTGCTACGTTCCAAAAACCCGAAGATGCAATAGACTTCATAAAAAATAATCCACCCCACATACTTTTTTTGGATATCCAAATGCCGCGCATCGACGGTTTTGAACTTCTTTCAGCATTGGATGGATTAAATTATCAAGTCATTTTTGTGACTGCCTATAATGAATACGCCTTGGACGCATTAAAAAAATCAGCAGTCGGCTATGTTGTGAAACCAATAGATGACGATGAACTAAAACAGGCAGTTACAAAGGCAATTACCACAATTGAACAGAAGCAGCAGTTGGAAAGCAACAACAAGCTCATTGAAATCTTGACTGAAACTATTTCAAACAAAAATAAGATTATTGTACCCACGGCAAAGGGACTATCGTTCATTCCCCAAGAAGAGGTACTACATCTGGAAGGTTATGAGGGCTACACTAAGTTTCATTTGAGCAACAATACCGAGCTATTGAGCAGTTATAATCTTGGAAAATTTGAACCTTCATTGGGAAAGACTTTTTTCAAATGCCACAAATCGCACATCGTAAATCTTGAAAAAGTACGCAGTTTTGAAAATGAAGGCTATTTGGTATTGGAAAACGACACCCGAGTCCCCATTTCAAAAGCCAATAAAAAAGTTTTTTTAAAAATGTTCCGTTGAGATTCAGTTGTTAGTATTCAGATGCAGTATTCACCACCCGTCATTCCAGACATTGCATCAATATCTCACCTTATTCTTTTTCCGCATTTCCTTCACTTCTTTCTTGGCCTCTTTTTCGTGGTAGTTTCCACCCAAGTGATCACATTGCGACAAAGCTTTCATACTTTCAAAAGGCACCGCACATTTATGGTACATAAACGATTGTGATAAGGTTTTGATGAGGTTTTTGTCGCCCACCGTCAAGTCCACATCGTCCATCGTAAACTGGCACGGATGTTCATAGCCACAGGCGTGCGTCATTTCCAATAATTCCTTTCTGAAGTTTTTAAAATAGAAATGGGCACGTACCGACTTGTCTTCTATATTGATGCCGCGCTGTAGCCATTTGTTTTGGGTGGCAACCCCGCTGGGGCATTTATTTGTATGGCATTGCTGTGCTTGTATGCAACCGATACTCATCATTGCTTCGCGAGCCACGTTCACTAAATCTGCACCCATGGAAAAAGCCATGGCCGCCCTTGCGGGAAAACCTAATTTTCCACTACCTATAAAAACTATCTGGTCGCAGATGTCGTTCTTTTTGAAGATTTTATAAACCTCTGCAAACCCGAAAAGCCACGGTAACGAAACGTGGTCGGCAAAACTAGGAGGTGCTGCGCCGGTTCCGCCCTCGCCGCCATCTATAGTAATAAAATCAGGTCCTTTTCCTGTTTCTTTCATGATTTTCGCCAACTCTTCCCATTCATTTAAACGGCCCACAGCAGACTTTATTCCAACAGGTAGTCCGGTTGCTTCAGCAATGCTTTCCACAAACTGAACTAGGCCTTTAATCCCCTCAAAAGCTGAATGGTTAGGTGGTGACAACACGTCTTTTCCTAAGGGTACATGTCTAATATCGGCAATTTCCTGAGTGATTTTTGAACCGGGCAAAACACCTCCCTTTCCAGGTTTTGCACCTTGCGAGAGCTTTACCTCAATAGCACGAACTTGTGGGTTGGCGTTTACCAGTTGCACAATTTTCTCCATTGAGAAATTGCCGTTTTCATCGCGCACGCCAAAGTAGCCTGTTCCGAAATGAAAAATAACGTCTGCCCCAGTTTTATGATATGGCGAGAGACCGCCTTCACCTGTATTGTGATAGGCATAGGCAAGGCCACAACCTTTGTTCAACGATTCTACCGCCCTTGCGGAAAGCGAACCAAAACTCATAGCCGAAACGTTAATTACCGAAGCAGGACGATAGGGGCGGCGGCGTTTGTGAAACTCGCCCATCAATTTTGCGCATGGTAAAAAATAAGGATTTTTGTAGTTTGGATTGTCTTTTTCAACTTTATAGGGCAGCATTGCATTGTTAATGAAAATATAATTGGGCTCATAAATATTACGGTCCGTTCCAAAGCCTTCGTAGTTGTTTTCGTTTTTCGCGGAAGCATATATCCAGCCACGCTCAATGCGGTTGAAAGGAAGTTCCTCACGGTTGTTGGCAACAATATACTGCCGAAGCTCCGGCCCAATGCTTTCCAACATGTACCGAATATGACCAACAATGGGGAAGTTGTGGCTTACAGCGTGGTGTTTGTTGAAAAATACATCGCGAATGGCGACAATTAAAAGAAATAATAGAACCCAGCCCCACCAAGGTAACTGTCCCAAAAAAGATAAAAATTCGTCCATATAAACAATTTTTTGATAAAGGTATTTAAAATAAATTTCATTTGGAAAGAATAAAAAAGATGGGGGATATTGTTTATAATTTCACATAAATCTATTTACATATTCCCTCCATAATGGCTATTTTCACAGCTTGAAGAAAATGAAGTCTTGGAAAAATATTTAGAACAACTTAACGAGGCCCAACTTGCGCCAGTGCTGCAAAAAGATGGCGCTATGATAGTGATTGCCGGTGCCGGTTCGGGCAAGACACGTGTGCTTACATTTCGTATTGCATACTTAATGTCCCAAGGCGTAGACCCGTTCAATATTTTGTCATTGACCTTTACCAACAAAGCGGCGCGAGAGATGAAAAACCGTATTTCAAAAATCGTTGGTGCCAGTGAAGCCAAAAATCTTTGGATGGGAACTTTCCACAGTATTTTCGCAAAAATACTTCGGTTCGAGGCCGATAAACTGGGCTATCCGTCCAATTTCACTATTTATGACACACAAGATTCCCAAAGTGTAATTCGTGCAGTCATTAAGGAAATGCACCTGGACAAGGATGTTTATAAATACAAGCAGGTCTATTCGCGGATTTCTTCATATAAAAACAGTTTGATTACCGTTAAGGCATATTTCAATAACCCAGAATTGATGGAAGCCGATGCCATGGCAAAAATGCCACGCTTGGGAGATATTTACAAGGCTTACGTTGACAAATGTTTCAAGGCTGGCGCAATGGATTTTGATGATCTTTTGCTTAAAACCAATGAATTGTTGACCCGTTTCCCCGAGGTATTGGCAAAATATCAGAACCGTTTCCGCTATATTTTGGTGGACGAGTACCAAGATACCAACCACAGTCAGTATTTAATTGTACGCGCGCTTTCAGATAGGTTTCAAAATATATGCGTAGTGGGCGATGATGCCCAGAGTATTTATGCATTTCGCGGGGCGAACATCAACAATATTTTAAATTTTCAGAAAGATTACGATGACGTGAAAGTGTTTCGTTTGGAACAGAATTACCGTTCCACAAAAAACATTGTAAATGCAGCAAACAGCATAATTGAAAAAAACAAAACAAGGCTTGAAAAAGTAGTTTGGACAGCAAATGATGAAGGTGCTAAAATTCTGATAAACCGGACAATGACCGACGGTGATGAAGGACGTTTTGTTGCCAGCTCCATCTTTGAAAACAAAATGAACCATCAAATGAAAGATGGCGATTTTGCAATTTTGTACAGAACAAATGCTCAGAGCCGGGCCATTGAGGATGCACTTCGGAAAAAGGATATTCCGTATCGAATATACGGCGGACTCAGTTTCTATCAACGAAAGGAAATAAAAGATGTCTTGGCGTACCTGCGTTTGGTTTTAAATCCGAAAGACGAAGAAGCCCTGAAACGCGTCATAAATTATCCTGCGCGCGGAATTGGGGAAACCACAATAGAACGTTTGATTGTTGCCGCAAACCATTACAACCGTTCGATTTTTGAGGTGATGAAAAACATCGATAAAATTGATTTAAAGATAAATTCCGGCACCAAAAACAAATTGCAGGACTTTGTGACGATGATTGAAAGTTTTCAGGTTTTGAACCAGAATTACGATGCTTTCACCATTACCGAACACGTTTCAAAAAAGACAGGATTACTTCAGGAATTAAAAAAAGACGGTACTCCTGAAGGCATTGCCCGTATTGAAAACATTGAGGAATTGTTGAACGGGATGCGCGATTTTGTGGAAGAGCAAAAGGAAATAGCTGATGCAACAGGTTCGCTTTCTGAATTTATGGAAGACGTTGCCCTGGCCACAGATTTGGACAACGATAAAGGCGATGGTGACCGTGTTGCCTTGATGACTGTCCATTTGGCAAAAGGTTTGGAGTTCCCTTACGTTTACATTGTTGGGATGGAAGAAGACCTTTTCCCGAGTGGGATGAATATGAATTCGCGAAGCGAACTGGAAGAAGAACGAAGGCTTTTTTACGTTGCTTTAACGCGTGCCGAAAAGCAGGCTTATTTAACCTATACCCAATCCCGCTATCGTTGGGGGAAATTGATTGACGCCGAACCTAGCCGTTTCATTGAGGAAATTGATGAAATCTTTTTGGAATATCTAACTCCAATTACCGAAAATCGCTACAAACCGCTTTTGGATGCTGATATTTTTGATGAAGTGGATCATAGCAAACTCAGATTAAAAAAACCTGTTGGCGGTAAAGCACCAATGGGCCCAACAGATGAACAACTTAGAAAACTGCGAAGATTGAGACCCGTTTCCAGTGAAACGGATAAAAATTTCAGCGCTAAGGATGCAAATCTGGAAGAGGGAACAATGGTTGAGCACGTTCGCTTCGGAAAAGGAAAAATCGTTAAAATTGAAGGGGTGGGAGCAGACACAAAAGCTGAAATAGATTTTGAAAACGGAGGCTTGAAAAAGTTACTGCTCCGTTTTGCAAAACTGAAAGTTATTGGTTCGTGATTCGGGATTCATCATTTCAAATTAACTAATCCCATATCCAGATTATTCGGTTACTTTCAAATAAGTATCAATATACATACTTATTTGCGCTTTCATATTTTCAATATCTGCGTTTGACCAATCACCATGGCCACCTTCATAAACATTCAAGGTATGATCTATTTGTGCAATGTTGAGCGCTGAATTTAATGTTGTGGCATTTGAAAGTGGCACCAATGGATCTGTATTTCCGTAGAAAAGTAGGGTAGGGCTGCTGGCATTGGAAACCTGAAGTGCGGGGCTTAAAATCGCAGCATAATCTGCACCAATCGGGTATGCGTTTTCATCCACCAAAGCTGACAAATAAGCTGGAAAGTTGGGGTTTTCACTAAAAAATGGATCTGTAAAATCCGTCGGCCCCACGATATCGCCAACTATTTTTACTTGATCGTCTGGATCATAAGCATAATCATACATTAAAGAAATATGTGCTCCAGCACTAGCGCCAATTAATCCAAATTGCGGCAAAATGTGCAATTCATCTTTTTCGTCCGTCAGTTTATTGATTACTGCATCCAAATCTAAAAATTGGTTGGGGAAAGCTGGCGTGTTTGCATTTGCTAAGACATAATTTATATTGACAATTGCGTGGTTGGGATGTCTCAATTTTATGTAGGGTATCAAAAAGTCCATATCTGCTTTGTCCCCCTCAATCCAGCCTCCACCGTGAACCAATACAATTACTTTTGTCTTTTCTGTGGAACGGTTTGCAGGCAGATAAAGATCGTATTTTTCCTGAGCATGACTTCCGTAGGAAACATTCAAAAATGTTTCGGCTTGCAAAGATTGCTCTTCGTTATTATCATTGTCTTTTGAGCAGGAAATATAAGAAAATTGGATTCCGAAGAATAAAATTAGAAGGAGGAGTTTTTTCATAAATAAGGTTTGTTACAAGCAATAACGAAGAAATATTATTTTTATGTTATGGCGATATTCACTAAGTTGTTAATTCTTATAAAATGGTTTATATTTAAAACAAAATAATTGCGCTATGGCTGAGTTTATAAAGATTTACGAAGAAAATCCGAATCCAAAGGAAATTAAACGTGTTGTGAAAATTCTTCGCGATGGCGGTGTCATTATTTATCCAAGTGATACTGTTTATGCCTTGGGTTGCGATATAAAAAATACCCGTGCAATGGAACGTGTGGCCCAGTTGCGTGGCGTGAAATTGGAAAAGGCCAATTTTTCATTTGTTTGTGAGGATTTGAGTAAACTCAGTGATTATGTGAAACAAATAGACACGCCCACATTTAAGTTGCTGAAAAGAAATCTGCCTGGCCCTTATACTTTTATTCTTCCCGGAAACAATAATCTCCCCACGGTTTTTAAGAAGAAAAAGGAAGTGGGAATTCGTGTCCCGGACAATTCCATAACCCGTGCCATAGTACAGGAATTGGGAAATCCAATTATTTCAACTTCCATAAAAGATGAGGATGAGGTGATAGAATATACCACCGATCCCGAACTTATTTTGGAGAAGTGGGATAATTTGGTTGATCTTGTTATAGATGGTGGTTATGGCGGGAACATTCCTTCTACTGTAATCGATCTTACTGGAGCGGAACCTGTAGTAATACGTGAAGGTAAGGGAAGTCTGGAGCTTTAACTTTTAGCAATTTGTTTTTCCTGAAATTCTGAAAGCAAAAATCTTGTTTGTTGGTTAAGCTTTTTTCTGAAGAACGCTGTCCAACCAACCAAAAATCCTTTGAGGCCCATCGCTTGTGTGGCCCATCTGTAGAGACTGAACCTATCTATGTGGTTTATGATTTTGCCATCCTTGAATTTAAAGGAAGCTTTTATTACATTATGAACTTTTCTTCCTGTTTTGCCGAAAGTATAATATGCCTCCCAGCGAGCTTTTCCAGCTTCGGGGGTGTATTCTATGTTTGAAGTTTTTACTTTGAATTCCTTTCCCTGCTGCGCCTGGCAAAGCATCCGCCACATGTTTTTGGCTTCTTCGCCATGTAAAACCCCAAAAGCGGGGTCTTCAAAAGTAACATCGTCGTGATAGCATTCCAACATGCGCTCTGCATCCAAGTCTGCAAAGGCTGCGTAGAATTTTTCAATGATATTTAATTCTTTGCTACTAATGGTTTCAGGATTGAATATTATTTTTTCAGCAAATGCTTCAATCCTCGATAAAGATTCTGTTCCAAAATATCTATTTCACCATCTACCAAGAATAATTTTTTAATGCTTTGGAAGGCTTCATCTATTTCTTCCTTGGAATAATTAAACCTTTCTATGGCAGCATTTATTTTTTGAATTTGCTGGTAATCATTATCATCTTCAAATTCTTTGTGGATTTTTCGGTATTTTTCTTCTCCCACTCTGGATTTAATATATTCCTTTTCTTCTTTTGAAACACTAAAATCTGCGTGGGCACAGTATAAGAGTATATAGGCTTTTAGCTCTTCGTGGGTCCAATTGGTGGTAAAATCTTCCATTTTTCTACAATTTTGGTATTGAATTAATTGCTATACAAGATACGAAAAGCTTGGCAATACCTATTGAATTGGGATAACAAAAAAACCCAGCCTTTTGGGACTGGGTTTTAAATTTTAAGTATTCAGAAAATTATTTTCCAGCTTCAAGGTTTTTCATTTCCTTTTCGATCATATCATAGAATTGATCGATTTTTGGAAGAACCAAGATACGTGTGCGTCTGTTGGTAGCTCTGTTTTCAGCAGTTGTGTTCGGAACTAAAGGAACATATTCTGAACGTCCTGCAGCGACCAAACGTGAAGGTGCAACTCCAAGATTTTGAAGTTCTCTAACAATTGCGGTGGCACGCTTAACACTCAAGTCCCAATTGTCTAACAATTCCCCTCTCTTACCGTAAGGCACATTATCTGTGTGTCCTTCAACCATAGCTTCAAAGTCTGGTTTACCGTTTATTACAGTAGCAACTTTACCTAGGATTTCGGTAGCTCTTGCTGAGATCTGGTAGCTGCCGCTTTTGAATATTACTTTGTCTGAAAGTGAAATATAAACCACTCCTTTCTCAACATTTATCTCAATGTCCGGATCGTTCATTCCCACTTCTCTCTTTAGACTTGTAACAAGTGCAAGCGTCACACTATCCTTTTTGGTAAGCGCATCTTGCAAACGTGTAATTTTCATGTCTTTTTCCCTCAAGCTTTCCAATGACTTCTCAAGGTTTGTAGCGCCTTTTGAGGTTAACATAGTAAGGTCTTTTGAACTTTGGATAAGATCCTCATTAGTCTTTCTCATATCTGCCAAACGCTCTTCAAGGGCTTTAGCCCTTGCAGCAGTTGCAGCTCTTTCAGTAAGACAGTCGTTAAGTTTAACGGTTGCCGTGTTCAGCAAATCCTGCGTGTTTTTTTGTTTCGCTTCAAGCTCAGCATATTTCTTGTTGGATACACAAGAAGTAAATGCCAAACTAGAACATACCGCTAGAATCAATAGTTTCTTCATAATTTGTAAGTGTTATATTAGATTGTTTACTTCAATAAGTCTGACCAAAATTATTAAAATACATCTTAGTCTAAAAACGATTAACAATACTTTAAGTTATAGTTTGTCAAAATGTTTCTTTTTAAGTATAAAATACTGAAAAACAATGGATTTTGTTTTAAAATATTTTAATTGGGACGCATTTTCTTTCCTTTTTTTAAGAAATTTTGGCAGCAATCCATAAAAACTGAGATGAGCTTTCACTACTGCCATAAAATGTCTAGGTTTTCCTTGAAATAAAAACTGAAAAGCGGCAATTCCGTCCAATACCATTCGCACAAAAATGGAACAGAAAGTACAGGTTCCTTTTGAGTTCTTCAAAAGATTCAAAAGTGAGTTTCGGAAATTGTAGAAAGTTTTTTTCGGATTTTGGGCAGCCAGCGTAGCCCCACCAACATGATACACTTTTGAAGCGCCAACACAAAGTATTTTTCCGCCTTTGGATTGTAACCGCCAGCACAGGTCAATTTCCTCTTGATGCGCAAAATAATCCTCATCCAGTTCCCCAGCCTTTCGGAAAGCCTCGGCTTTTACAAACAGACATGCCCCGGAAGCCCAAAATATTTCAGAAACAGTGTCGTACTGACCTTTATCCTTTTCCAAAGTATTAAAAATCCTCCCGCGACAATAGGGATAACCATATTTATCAATAAATCCACCCGCGGCACCGGCATATTCAAAATATTCCTTGTTTTTGTAATCGATAATTTTTGGCTGTGCGGCAACTGCGGAAGTGTCTTTTTCAAATTCTGAAATTACTGGTTGAAGCCAATTTTCGGTTACTTCCACATCGCTGTTCAGCAACACGAAAATGTTTTCGGAAAGGTTTTTTAAAGCGTCGTTATAGCCTTTTGCATAGCCACCGTTTACTTTGTTTTGAATGATTTTCACCGTTTTGAAATTTTCTGAAACGAATGATACAGAATCATCTGTGGATGCATTGTCGGCAACATAGACAGTGGCTTCTTTGGAAAACGCAACCACCGAAGGCAGGAATTTTTCTAACAAATCCTTTCCGTTCCAATTCAGGATGACTACGGCTACTTTCACAGGTGTAAAGATAGATTTTTGAAGTGTTTTTTCAGGACTTATTTATAAGATGGAATGTCTTTCAAAAAAACATAGCGTTCATTTTCAAAATCCATTTGGCAAAAATAATGTTCCAAACCGTTCGTGACCATTAAATATTCGGATTTTAAGGCAAGATTATATCGCGCAATTTGATCGAAGGTTAATTGATTGATGGGGATTGATGGCGCTTTGCATTCCACAATCAGAAAAATGCTGCCGTCATTGTTGAAAACCACTACGTCATATCTTTTCGCTGTATTGTTCAGTTTCAGTTGCTTTTCAACGTTTATAAGGCTTTTGGGATAGTTTTTTTCGTTCAGGAGAAATTGAACAACGTGTAACCTAACCCATTCCTCGGGAGTGAGCACCACGAATTTTTTTCGGATTTCATCAAAAACCAATGGTTTGTTTTCGCTACTTTTGAAGCGAAAGGAATATTGCTCAAAGTTCAATTTTTGCATTTACAAAGATTCAAAATTTAATATTCAAAATTCAAAATTAAGTTCGTCAATCTAAAATCTTCAATCGTTAATCGTAAATAATCCAATGCCGCTCGACAAAGTAAAATCCATCATCAACGATATTAAAATCGGAAACACAAAGCCCATCTATTTTTTGATGGGCGAGGAGCCGTATTATATTGATGGCATTTCAAAATATATCGAAGAAAAGGTTTTGTCTGAGGAAGAAAAAGGTTTTAACCAAATGGTGCTTTACGGTCGCGATGTTACGGTTGAAGACATTATCAGCAATGCCAAGCGCTACCCGATGATGGCGGAGAAACAGGTGGTGATAGTAAAGGAAGCGCAAGACCTTTCGCGTACCATTGAGAATTTATTTAGTTATGCCGAAAACCCTCAGCCAACCACGATCTTGGTGCTTTGTTATAAGTATAAAACCTTAGATAAACGAAAAAAACTAGCAAAAACGGTTGCCAAAACGGGTGTTCTTTTTGAAAGCAAGAAATTGTACGATAATCAAGTTCCAGATTGGATAAAACGAGTTTTGGCCGGAAAAGGATATACAATCACTCCAAAAGCCGCACAAATGTTGGTTGAGTTTCTTGGAAATGATTTGAGCAAAGTAAACAATGAGCTAGAAAAACTTCAGCTAATTTTAAAGCCAGGAGAGCAAATCACACCGCAATTAATTGAGGAAAACATAGGCATCAGTAAGGATTTCAATAACTTTGAATTGCAAAATGCGATTGGCGAAAAGGATATTAAAAAAGCGTTTGCCATTATCCAATATTTTTCACAAAACCCGAAAAACAATCCGTTGGTGATGACGGTGTCGTTGCTTTATAGTTTCTTTTCAAAATTGCTGAAATACCATGCGCTTTCCAACAAAGGCGATGCAGCAAAAGCATTGGGAGTTCATCCTTTCTTTATAAAAGATTACCAAACCGCAGCTCGCAATTACCCAATGAAAAAAGTGAGTGCCATCATATCCGCAATTCGTGAGGCGGATATGAAAAGCAAAGGTGTGGGCGCCACAAATCTTCCGCAGGGCGATTTGTTAAAGGAATTGTTGGTAAAGATATTTAATTAAAGAAAATCTAATTATTTTCTGATTAAGCCTAAAATAGGTTGCCTTTTTTCATCATTCAATTTAACATGAAAAAAGAGAATTTTAAACGTACTTTCGATTTGTCCTTAAAGCTTGATCTGGTGAAGCAGATTGAACGCGGAGAAATACGAGTATCCGAG
>JAPKFY010000033.1 GCA_026646335.1 Aequorivita sp.
TTTCGGTCAGCATCGAAACCTGGCGCCGCGACTGGGAAAGCCTCGATACAGGACAATACCTGCGCCATTACTCGCAGCGTTTCCAGTCCGGCAAGCTGGATTTCGCACAGTGGTCGGCGCAAAAGCGCCAGGTCAACGCCAATAGCACCCTTGCCAAATACACAAAAACAATACTATAAGCAAGGTCGTAGTAACCTATTCCTCTAAATATCTCTGCAAAAATTATCAGAAATATCAGAAGCGTGAAAGCCATGGATTGGGCCGTATTGTAGAAATGGTTATAAAAAAGAGCCAAAAAGGCCAATAAAATTCCACAGAAAGCACTCAAAATCATAAAGAGGTATTGCGTATAGTTTAAGGTCATATCTTTCATCAATTCAATTAACTGGATGAACAAATAACCATTCACGATTATCATCAATATAAAAAGAAGGGTAAACTTTTTTGTTAGATTTTTTAAATTGAATTTAGGGACGATATACCAAAGCAACATCAAAAATGCTATGAAATTCAATATCATAGAAATACTGGCCATAGTACCGTTTTCATACCAGACGGTTGTAATACTTGATGCCCCGTAAAAGAAAAGGAAGCCCACCAACCACTTTTGGATATTTTTCCCGTGGGCAATCAATAAATAAATTAAAGTGGTGTAACAAATAATACCCCGCAATAAACGAAATAAAAAAAAATTATGGAATAAGTGAACGGTAACACTTAAGAGGATAAAAAAAACGGCAAGAACGCCTATCCCTATTTTATAATTTTTGAAAAAGAGTTTCTCTGACATTCGTTGTTAATGATATGAGAAAAACGGAATTAGCTCAAAATCATATGCGAATATAGTTGAAAATATCAATATACAAATTCGCCCATCGCTGTTTTTATAGTCAGTTTTTTGGAAGAAGCAGCTTCCACCCTACCTACTATTTGGGCATTGACATTAAATGATTTAGAGATTTTAATAATGGATTCTGCAATTTCTGCGGGAACGTAAAGTTCCATTCTGTGACCCATATTAAAAACTTGGTACATTTCCTTCCAATCTGTTCCACTTTCAGCCTGAATAAGCCTGAAAAGTGGTGGTATTTCAAACATATTGTCTTTAATTATGTGAAGGTTTTCAATAAAATGAAGGATCTTCGTCTGTGCTCCACCACTGCAATGTATCATTCCATGAATTTCCTTATTGCTGAATTGCGACAAAATTTCCTTTATAATAGGTGCATAAGTACGCGTAGGCGAAAGCACAAGCTTACCTGCGTTTAAAGGACTATCAACTACAGAATCATGCAATTTTTTTGAACCCGAAAAAACAAGTTCTTCCGGAACTGAAGCATCAAAACTTTCTGGATATTTTTTAGCTAAGTACTTTTCAAAAACATCGTGCCTAGCGGAAGTCAAACCATTGCTTCCCATCCCGCCATTATACTCTTTTTCATATGTAGCTTGGCCAAAGGAAGCCAAACCAACAATAACATCACCCGGTTTAATATTTGCGTTGTCAACAACCTGGCTGCGTTTCATTCGGGCTGTTACCGTGGAATCAACAATTATGGTCCTAACAAGGTCGCCAACATCTGCAGTTTCGCCACCGGTGGAATGAATGGTAACACCGTATTGCTTAAGTTCGGCTATCAATTCTTCAGTACCGTTAATAATTGCTGAAATAACCTCCCCTGGAATTAGATTTTTGTTTCGCCCAATGGTTGAGGAGAGTATAATGTTATCAACTGCACCCACACAAAGCAGATCGTCTATATTCATTATCAATGCGTCCTGTGCAATACCTTTCCAAACAGATAGATCACCTGTTTCTTTCCAATAAGTATAAGCCAGTGAAGATTTGGTACCAGCGCCATCTGCGTGCATAATCAGGCAAAAGTTTTCATCGCCTGTGAGATAATCGGGAACAATCTTGCAGAATGCTTTTGGGAAAAGTCCTTTATCCACATTTTTGATAGCGTTGTGCACATCTTCCTTGCCTGCTGAAACGCCACGTTGTGCGTAACGTTTTGAAATCTCTTTACTCATTACATATTGTTAAGCTGCAAAAGTACGGATTAAAAAAAAGCCCACAAAGGTGGGCTTTTAAGGATTTGAAATTTATTTTGGTTATTCCCAATCGGGCATAAAGGCATTTGTAAATAATAGCTGATCATCTTGGGTTTGACCAAAAGTAAAGGAATAAATATCGGGACGGGCATTGGAATTATTCTTTACCCTCGTAAATATTACTCCACCTTCAGAGGGTGAAAACCTCACATCCAATTCATTCTCGCCTTCCAAAACATCTGTTTCCAACTGTAATGGCGGGTCAGGACTCCCGATAATTTTTAGGAATATGCGACTATCAAAAATTCTAAACACCGTATTTTCTGATCCACTTATATCCCAAGTGTATAATACTTTGTCAGCATTTGCAGAAATATTAATTCCACCTGCAGCTCCATTAACGTTTTCAAGAATTACTGTCTCCTCCATTCCTGTGGAAAGTCTAGCCGTATAAATACGGACATCATACCCACTAGAATTATTTGTTTTTAACAGGACCAGGTCGGCATCAAACTCTGGAACAGAAACCTCTGATATGAAAGACCCGTCATTTGTAGTATATTCCAATCTATTTCCGGTTCCATCTGGGTTTATGGAATATAATTTATCGAAATGAGGGTAATATAGTTTACTATCGCCTTGTGCCCATGTATAATTTAAATGTTCAACTCGAAAACCAGCTAATGGCCGTTGGTTAGTAATCTGGCGCACATCTGTTCCATCAAAATTCATGGAGTATATTTGAGTGGCTCCTCCTGAATTTCGTAAAAAAGCAATTCTATTTAAGACATTACTTTTCCGAGGTTTAAAACTATTCGTGTTCTCACTAGTAAGCTGTAAAACATTAAAATCAGGTTCTTGCCCACTGCCTGCAATGGTGTCTTCTGCCCCTGAATATATAACCAAATTATCATTCATTTTCTTTACAAAAATGTAAGGATTGTCAGGAAAAGTAAGTGTCTTGAATTCACTAATAACCGAACTTACAGGATCATTTGTGTCATCTGAAACCGTTACCTGCCAAAAATATTTAGTGGCCAATTGAAGATTGCTGACCGTATAGGTAGTGTCCTGGCCAACTTCAAAAATTTGCATCTCGTCCGTTGATCCATTTCTTAAATCCAAAGTATAGGTAAGTTCATCGCCTTCGGGATCGGAAGATTCCCAAATAAATGTAACCTCAAGAGGCAACTCCTCAGTTCCATCTTCTGGTGAAACTAATGTAGGTGCTAAAGGTGGCAGGTTTGTAGAATTTGCAACAGTAAGCTCGAATGACACCTGCGACAAAACACCCTCAATAACCGAAGTAGATTCAAACGCAGTTGCATAGCCCTCCAGATCTGCTTGAACAGAGTAGTCGTCAACTATTATATCATCCATCTTAAAATTACCCAAACTATCGGAAAATACGGTTGTTGATGCAGGATTTGTCGTGATTTTTGCACCGCTAAGACGGTCACCAGTCACCTTGTCTATAACTTTCCCAGAGATACGGCCTTTGCGCACAACGTCTAAAGTATCTTCGCTACAACTGAAAAATAAAATCAGTAGTATAGCGCAAATGAAAATATTATACTTGTTCATCATTAGTTTTTCAATTAAAAAAAATTACAACTTAAAATAATAATTTAAACCCAAACCTATATTGTAATAATAATCATTTCTTTTTCCTTGGACAGCTTTCTCGAGCTTATCGGTAAAAACAAGGTTATGTTCCCCAAATAATTTAATTCCAACTTTATTCGAGATAAAATATTCAACACCTATACCGTATTGAACTTTGAAAAAAGGTTCCCCAAAATCAAGGGAATTATCAATTGGGTCAAGAACACTCATTATAACTCCCGAACCTGCATAAATAAAAGGCGTTAACTTATCGTTCGGCAAAAGGGCAAATTGCCCATTTAAATCTAAGCTCCCGAAAACATTATCATATTGTACTCCATTATCAATTTTAAAGACAGACGCCTTGAGACTTGCATTAAAAAAACGCCCAAAATTCCTTTGATATTCCAATCGTCCTAAAAATCCTAAGTTCTGGGTGGAGTAATCATTGTCTGGCAAGTTACCTCCTCCAGAAATTCCCAATGAATTTAGAGCTTCTCGCCTCACTTGCAGTCTATCAAACAACAATGTTGACTCATCCCTTTCCTTTTCCGCAAGATAATCTGCCACTAATTGGTCATTTTTTTCTTTTCCTTCTTGGGTACTCCAGAACTGTTTTTGAATTCCCTCAATAATAAGGTCGTGCACTGCTTTTTCTATAGCATCTTTCATTGCCAATTGAACAGGCTCATTTTGGGTTACTCCCGTTTCTGCCTCTAACAATCTTTGAAATTTTACAAAACGAAAAAAACTGGCATCGATGGCCTGCGAAAGGATTGTTTTGGAAACATAAACAGTTTTAAGTATTTCTCCATTACTTGTTGAAACCGCCCTGAGATAGACTGTTATTCTATCCTGTCTATATTTGGCCGATCCTCCCACTCCAAAATAACGCGCTCCCACACCTCCCGTAATAATATTGGTGTCATAAGAAATTACGCCACCTTCCAGCAATAAACCCGCATATAAAAGCGGAGGTAGTGGCGGCTCATCTGGGTTTAGGTTTTTGATGTATTCCTGTTTTGTACTCCGAATTATATTTCGTTCTGTAGTTAGATTGCTCAAATTTTCACGCTCTATAGGTATAAACCAGCCAGAATCCTCTAAAGCCTTTATCAAAATAGTAGTTCCACCCTGTGAAATAGCGGTACTGAAAGTACTACCCAGATCCACAGCCTTATACTGTCCTGTTTGGTCGCTAAAATTATAAACAGCCACTTCCAAGGGCTGGGCTGCAGGAGGAAGATCCAAAAGGATTTGTGTAGATTTGGTAAACTCTCCTGTTCGGGCCGGTGCTTGAAACATTGGTTGATTAAAATAAGCAGCGCAAGAGGAAAACAAAAAAACACTAGCCAGAAAAATTGATCTTAAAAATATTCTCATGAATTTTTTTTAATTTGGGACAATCACTTGAGTTTCCTCCCCATTGGAGGTGTCTAATATATTTATCACCAATCCTTCATCAGATTGGTATATTTCGATATTCAATGTACCGTAAGTAAAGGTACCCTCTTGACTAAAATCAATTCCATTAAGTTGTTGTTGTAGGAGTGCGCGTGATATTTGACTTAATACCTGCCTGTTTAGGTTGTCTCCAAACTGTTTAAGTTCTGAGCGCTGGTCCCTTTCATTGGCAGGCGCGGTAAGACTATTTTGAGCAGTGGCGGAACTCAACATCCAGTTATAGTTAAAGGTATCTCCACCAAACGCAGGGTTCAAAGGTTTATACGAAAACTGTTGTGCAAAACTTCCTGTACCAACAAATAGGAATACAATAAAGGAAAGTAGTTTTAATATTTTCATCTCAATATTGGATTAGGGTGTTATCTTTTTGTTTTTCTAATTGTTGAAGATACTTAATGCATCTGTCTAATGCCGTCACAGCCATACTTTGCAGAAAAGATTTTTTGGGTTGCGAAAAAAATTGCCATAGCAACTGGTCATCTATCTTAACGGAAATCCTTGTGGTACGCATACGTCCAGGAACTTCTTCGATCACTATATTTTTTTTTGTTTGTATCCCAAGGTTGTAATATTCGGAATAAAAATATTTATAAAAGTCGCGGCCTGATTTAGTTAAAGTGTTCTCAATCACTAGCCCATCCATTATATATCCATCTTGGGGGGCAGCCTGGTCTTGGTTGGCAGCCTCTTCCTTGGGGGAAAGTTTGTCTTTTACTATTTCTTGATACCCATTTTCCGAACTTAACTCAATGCGATCTTGCCCCACTGGATTGTCGTCGCTGTTATAAATCGTCAATACTAAGATAATCTTTCCTTCCTCATTATAATTGACCGTTACGGTAGAAAGAACCTTTTTCTCACTTCCCCTTAAAAAGAAAAGATCGGACTGGTTGCTTCTGGAAACATTATTGTTCTCGTCAGTGCTATAAACACTAAAGTCATATTTCAAATTTACGTCCGTCAGGGTAAGGTTTTCTGCGGTTGCGGCAAAAGTGAAGAATTCGCTATCATTTTTTACATAAATTTTTCCTACATATTCTTTATTATAGAATTGTGCATTCACGCCTATACTTATAAAAAGCATAATTGCGAAGAGAAGATAATTCTTTAATTTTAAGATATATGTTTGTAGGTGATTCATTTAATAAAAGCTTCTAACTATAATTGTAGGCGACGCATCCGTTTGTCTAAACTTTAGAGATTTGGTAAGCTCGTTCACGCCTTCGCGTTCAAAATTCAGATAATTCCCGTTTTGTATAAGATCTAAGGAAATATCGGCATCTGGATTGTTCACAAAATCCTTGATCCGATTGTTATTGCCGTTTTGAATAAGATCGGCCACTGCGGTATTGGCAGTATAGTTTAAATTGGTGTCGTTATAATCTCCGTCTTGGAGAAGATTTATTTCACTGGCACTGGTACGGGTTTGGATTTGGGCATTGTTATAACTCCCAATCTGGCGGACATATACAGAATTCCCTTCAACAGTCGCATTTTTTGGATTTGGTGCAGACATAATCCCCATATTTGCCAATAGTTCTGGAGATACGTTTTTGCCCGGCACCACTTTATCGCCTCCGTTGGAAGCGTTTTCATCCCCTTTGTAAGTTTGGCTCCAAACTGTTGGCACCAAAAGGACTGAGGCCAAGAGGCCGAAAACTATATTTTTTAGTGTTGTTTTCATCATTTGGAATTTTAGGTTATCTGTTTACAGCGGTCAGTCGATAGAAACTTAACATTAAATTTTGCACGACACATTTAAAGCATTTATTGCGAAGGCTTTACATATGCCTGCTCTAAAGATATTAAATTTATTATAAAAGGAGGGCATAAACTTGCCCTCCTTTTTTTGTTAAGTGTATTAACCGAGAGCTTCTTAGCAGCCTTGGCATACATCAGGAATATTGAATATATCAATAGGATTTCTAGGAGTCATTGGTAACTGAGGGTCGAAACTACAGTCAATAGCACCTCCGCCACCGTCTGGGCCAGATTGGTATATGTTTGCTGTGTTGTTGCCTCCTGGCATAGTAAGATTTTGCTCAACAACAGCACTCTGTCCGTCATACTGTACCACTAGGATATCATTGTCCTGAGCTCTTTGAGCAGTTGTAGCATAGTTAGAATTTCCACGTTGGTGAACGTTTACGTCGTTATATTGACCTTGTTGGGTAGAATACGCACGGTTATTGCTTCCAATTTGACTTTGAAGAGCTTTATGATTTGATCCATTTTGACCGATACCAGCTGTGTTATCATCCCCATCTTGGGTTTGTTTTGCATAGTTATTGCCGTTTGCTGGGTTAGGATCGTAGAAATTCTGGGCAACAAGTGCCTCGTTGTCATCTCCTTCTTGGTGTTGCTCTGAATAATTATCCTCCCCTGTTTGGAACGCAGCTACAATGTTGTCATCTCCGTCTTGGAATTGAAAAGCTTGATTTCTTACTGAATTAAAATTATTTCCGACATGATAAGAATCAACATGGGTATCCATATAGGTATCTATAGATGCCGCCAAAGGATTAATAACGTTGGTTCCTTGTACTACAGCAGCATTGTTGCCATTACCGCTAGCTGCAGAAGCATCCTGCTCTTGCCACGAGTAGTTGTCATCTCCAAACTGAACGGCAGTAGCTTCATTTCTGGCTCCGTTACCTTCTTGTCTGGTCCAAGCATCGTTATCATTACCATTCTGGGTTATTTCGGCAGCATGGCCCTTGGAATTGTTTGGACTAGCGTTTTGGCCTATGTCAGCATAGTTTTTATCCCCATCTTGATCTGTAAAGGCTTCGTTTTTATCAAAACGCTGTTGGGTTCTTGCCTGGTTTTTATAACCATCTTGGTCTATTTGAGCCAGGTTCTTTTCACCTTGCTGGGCACCTGTGGCTCCTTGTTGGATCAATGCCCGGTTTTTTTCACTACCACTGTCATTCATTCCTTGGTTAGTAAGAGCTTTATTTTTATCCCCAAACTGGTATTGGGTAGATTGGTTTTCTGTACCCCTTTGCATTACTTGGGCATTATTTTTCACTCCACTGGCAGCCTGAACATTACCTGTCTGCAAAATTCTCGCTTGGTTACCGCCAGAGCCTGTACCATCACCCTGATCTGAGTAAGCATTTTGGCTGGTTCCAATCTGTTTGACCGCTACCTTATTGTTACTACCATTTTGAATGGCGTGTGCTCTGTTAGCAGAGACAGGCCCAGGTATGGCGGCAGGAAGTGCCTCGGCCATGCTAGGTGGGGTAGGAGGAGTGGGAGTAGTCTGTGCAAAACCCACGGCTCCAATCATTAGCGCTACTGCGCAAAAAATTACTTTTTTCATAATTTAAAGATTTAAAGATTAATATTTGGTTAAAAAAAATTCAGTTCTCAGCAAGGAATTGCTTCCTTGGGCAAATAATAAACCACGGTAAAATGATTTATATAAGTATTATTTAGGGGATGGATTTAAAATGTATTTAAAATACATCTTAGAATTAAGGAGGGATATTTTAAAGTTGCTAAATCATTTGATCAGAGACCAAAAAGATTCAATTAGCAGGGGAAAGGTTTGTTATTTAACAATTTTGAGGAGATGGCTTTTGATATATCTATCATTCAACCACAATTCAAATATGCAACAAAAAACATTAACAAACAAATAGTTAGGAGCCAGATACATTAAAATGGGGGAAATCCCCCTTTAGGAAAAAGGGTTTTTCCTGAGCAAAAATTAATAGGTTTAGGACGAAGAATAAAAAACACCCGATGAAATACAAATATTTGATTTTTAATGGCAATAAGTTAAAGTTATGTTAAATACTTAACTTGTAGATTTTGATCAAAAAAATCAATTTTAGCAAGCAGACATATACTAAATTATTTATAACACTATCTAATTCATATATATGCGCCCTTATTTTTAGATCAAAAACCTGCTGTTATATCCAAATAATAATACCCAGCTAAATAATCCCTAAATGGAATGACAAAGCCGTCCAAAAAAAAAAACTTGAACGGCTTTTGAATAAAAAAGAGGAATAGTTACTTTGTAAATAAGAGTTCTCTATATTTCGTTAATGGCCAAAGTTCATCATCAACTAAAAGTTCCAATTTATCGCAGTGGTAACGGATAATTTCAAAATACGGTCTTACGTCATCACAATAGGCAAAAGCTTTCTTTTCTATGTTCTCTATTTTATTTGCCTTTTTTCTTTCGTCTATCATGTCTGTAATTCCCTTATTGATTTTTGCTATGTGTTCGCTTATTTGTTCAATAAGGCGCATTTGCTCCCCAGAGAATTTTTTGAAATCAGTTCCGTAGATATTTTTTAGGCCCTGCACGTTTTCAATCAATATATTTTGATAGCGGATTGCCGTGGGTATCACGTGGTTTCGAGCTATATCACCCAATATGCGGCCCTCAATTTGGATTCGCATGGTATAGTCCTCCATTTCAATTTCATAACGGGCTTCTACCTCTACCTTGCTCATAATACCAAGCCCTTCAAAAAGTGAAATGGCCTTTTTAGAAACCTTAGCCTTCAATGCTTGAGGAGTAGTTTTATGGTTGCTCAACCCACGTTTTTTAGCCTCTTTTTCCCAAGCTTCTCCATATCCATCACCCTCAAAACGAATTCTCTTTGAGTCCTTGATATATTCTCGCAGCACATTGAAAATGGCATCGTCCTTCTTCATTTTCTTGTCCTTAATGAGCGCATCCACCTCAACTTTAAAATCTATGAGTTGTCTTGCCACAATTGCATTGAGAACCGTCATCGGGTTGGCACAGTTGGCGGTTGAACCTACAGCGCGGAATTCAAATTTGTTGCCGGTAAAAGCAAAAGGAGAAGTTCTGTTCCTATCGGTGTTATCTAATAAAATCTCTGGGATTTTTCCAACTACGTTTAATTTAAGGTCGGTTTTTTCCTGCGGAGAAAGTTTGCCATTGGTCACTTTTTCCAGCTCATCCAACACATCTGTCAATTGTGAGCCAATAAATGCCGAAATGATTGCCGGCGGAGCCTCATTGGCACCCAAACGGTGATCGTTACCCGCGCTGGCTATAGAAGCTCTAATCAATTCCTCATGTTCGTTAACAGCTTTAAGTGTATTGATGAAAAAAGTAAGAAACTGAAGATTCTTCATAGGCGTGCTACCGGGCCCTAGAAGGTTAACACCAGTATTTGTTGCCAAAGACCAGTTGTTGTGCTTCCCACTTCCGTTTACGTTGGCAAAGGGCTTTTCATGAAATAGAACCTTAAAGTTATGCTTATCGGCAATTTTGTGCATCAAGTCCATTAATAAGGAGTTGTGATCCACTGCCAAATTAGTTTCCTCAAAAATGGGGGCCAATTCAAATTGGTTTGGCGCTACTTCATTGTGGCGTGTTTTAACAGGGATTCCCAAAAGCATACACTCTGTTTCCAAATGGCGCATAAAATTCAAAACACGCGCTGGAATAGACCCAAAATAATGGTCATCCAGCTGTTGTCCTTTTGCAGAGGAATGACCCAGCAAAGTTCTTCCTGCTAAAGTAATATCCGGACGGCTTAAGGCCAAAGCACTATCAACCAAAAAATACTCCTGCTCCCAGCCTAAAGTAGCGTATACCTTGGTCACATTTTTATCGAAGTATTTTGCTACAGCAGTTGCCGCGTTATCCACAGATAGCAGTGCACGAAGCAAAGGTGTTTTATAATCCAATGCCTCACCTGTATAGGACACAAAAACAGTCGGGATACACAAAGTAGTTCCATATATAAATGCCGGTGAAGTTGGATCCCAGGCCGTATAGCCACGGGCTTCAAAAGTATTTCTAATCCCGCCATTTGGAAAACTAGATGCGTCCGGCTCTTGCTGAACCAACTGCCCACCACCAAATTTCTCTATAGCATGGCCATCCTCCATTGTCTCAAAAAAAGCGTCGTGCTTTTCAGCTGTTGCGCCGGTTAAAGGTTGAAACCAGTGCGTATAATGCGTAGCACCTTTCGCTATTGACCACTCCTTCATACCTGTAGAGATATGGTCAGCTATGTGACGTTCAATTTTGGAACCATTTTCAATGGCGTCCATAACACTGTTAAATGAGTCTTTGGTAAGATACTGCCGCATGGCAGCTTCATTAAAAACGTTTTTTCCGAAGATCTCGGAACGTCTTTCTGGTTCGGTAACTGGCACGGGAACCCTGTTAAAAGTTTCCTTAATGGCATGAAATCGCAAAGTGGGCATATTATTTTTTTTATGGTTTGACAGAGCAAAAATATAAAAAACACAGACACACCCCCTAAATCATGACAATTAATTTACATAATATATGAAAAACTTATAAACACCCCCCTAAAATTAGGTGAGATTCAATTTTTAAAGATTATTTCAAAACAGTCATCCCTATGAAAATTGCATAAGCCACAACCAATACAATCCCTCTTTTTCGGCCAAGTTGAAATGATTTCGGAAGAAATGCTAACGGAAGTAAAATCGCGGCGAAACCGATCATCCAAAAAATGTCATTGGTAAGCACCTCTTTACTTTTCAGCGCTATAGGCTGTATAATGGCCGTAATGCCCAAAACTGATGAAATGTTAAATATGTTTGAACCAATAAGGTTTCCGAGGGAAATGGCCCTTTCCTTTTTGAGAGCGGCAATCACGGAAGCCGCAAGTTCTGGAATGCTCGTGCCAACGGCTATCACTGTTACGGCTATTACGCGCTCGCTAATGCCAAAGCCTTCCGCTATTGATACCGCACCATTCACTAAAAACTCACTTCCCGCATACAACCCTACTCCACCTATTAATAACCAAACCGTTATCTTAAAATTGGAAGCTTTGGACAGACCTTCGTCTATACTGTCGACTGTCGGTTCGGAACCCCTTGCCTTTTTAGCTCTTTTTATTAATATCCAGAGATAGACAAAGAGCATCAGCAACAATGCCATTCCTTCTGAGCGGGAAATTTGCAGACCGCTTTTCAGAATAAAATATAGCGCAATGGAAAGAACCATCATCACCGGCCAATTCAGCTTATAAAAATCTTTATCGATGGACAATGGAGCTATTACCGCCGTAATACCAAGCACCAATCCAATATTAGCGATGTTTGACCCTATAACGTTTCCCAAGGATATATCAGAAAAACCATTGAGCGCGGCCTGCAGGCTCACCAAAAGCTCGGGTGCAGAAGTGGCAAAAGAAACCACCGTAAGCCCGATAACCATTTTTGAAAGGTGAAGTTTGAACGAAAGCGCTACGGAAGACCGCACTAAAAACTCACCTCCAACTACCAATAAAACCAAACCGAGAAAAAGCTGTAAATAATCCATTGAAATACTAATGCCCGCGAAGATACTAAATGCCAAAAAGAATTTAGTTGTATATTTGTTACTATCCCCAAAAGTTTTAATCTGATTAAAAGTCCCTAATTCTATTTTTTTGGACTAATTTTTAATTTAAACGTATTATGGAAACCAATATTAAGAGAGCGATTCAATATCTTTCATTTTTTTCTTTCTTGATTCTTTTCACCTTTTCGCTCCTTTCATTCAGCACAAAAAGAGTGATCAGCACAACTTTAGAAAACAATTCCGTCTCTGGAAAAGAAATTACCGTCGTGATTACAAAAAAAACAACTCTTGAAGAACTTCAAAAGATCAAAAAACAGATGGAGGATGAAGGATTGGGTTTTGACTATTCAGACGTAGTTTATAATGAAAAAAATGAGATCATTTCCATCTCCATCCGTTATAAGGATGCAAACAATAACTCCGGAAACTATAGCGTAAGCAGCAAGAACCCCATAAATGATATTGTAATTGTTTCCGAAGGAAGTAGGATCTCCGTCACAAGCACAGGCAGTTCAAATCAATCCTTTATAAGCCAAGGAAATAAAGGGCAAGTTTCAAATGACACTGAAAAAACTTATAATGACCGCAGCGAAGCTATGAGGCAAAGAAGCGAGCAAATGGAAAAGGAAATGGAGAGCCAAATGAACGAAATGGATCAAAGACAAGCTGAAATGATAAATCGCATGCAACAACGCAGAGATAGTATCAATAAATTAAATCAAAATAAAGCGACAAGCGCCTCAAACTTTAATGGACGCTCTCGCTTGATAACCAAGAACACTTCCCATTCTGAATTGATTGAGCTTCAAAATAATTATGACGCGGAAAATATTTCATTTTATTACAAAAATCTTGAACGGAATGACAACAATGAAATAACTCATATTTCCATTACCATAGACAATCGGAACGGATCGATTTCCACCTCAGGTTTTGGCAATGGCAAAGAGGCCATAAAAAATATTACCTTGGCAGTGGATAAACAGCATACAATTATGAAAAGTACTGAATAGGCTTTAACTTCATTTAAAAAAAACATATCACAATGCTTAATTTCAAGAGAAATTTAAATTGAGATGAAAAAGAAATTCTTTAAATTTTTGGCAAAACTCAACAAGAAACTCCTGCCGAGTTTTACAAAAAAAGGTGGATCTAGCAAAAGCATCAAAACTTCAAATGATGCTATTTGCCTATAGATTATGGGTTACCAAGAATGCTTTGGATTAATATTTCAACAATGATTGGACTGAATGGTTCCGCAATTTTTTAATCCCGTTTAAAAATTCAAGTTCGAGCAAAAAATTACACTGCACAATTTCTCCACCCAAACTTTCAATTAAATTACACGCTGCCCTTGCGGTGCCGCCAGTGGCCAAAACGTCGTCATGCAATAGAACCCGCTCCCCTTTTTTAATTGCATCTTCATGAATTTCAAGGGCATCCATTCCATACTCCAATTGGTATGGTTCTTTTATCGTATTATAAGGAAGTTTTCCAGGTTTTCTGATTGGCACGAATCCCGCATTGAGCTTTTGTGCCAAAAGAGTTCCAAAGAAAAACCCGCGAGATTCTATAGCAGCTACCTTGTCTATTTTTTGGCCATCTACCAAGGCCATCAGTTGCTGCAAGCAACTTTCCATTGCATCACTGTTTGCAAGCAACGGAGTAATATCCTTAAAGTGCACACCAACTTTTGGAAAATCTTCAATATTCCGTATATATTCAGATAAATTCATTTTTTACAGGTATTAATTTGCCTTGCAATTTAAAAAGAAATATATTTGCACCCGCTTAAAGCGAAATATATTTGGCCTTGTGGCGCAACTGAATAGCGCACCTGATTACGGCTCAGGAGGTTCCAGGTTTGAATCCTGGCAAGGTCACAAACAAAAAACCACGTTTTTAAAAACGTGGTTTTTTTATGCTTAATTTTTAAAAAACTTCAATTCATTTAAGTTTATTGGACTCTTTAAAACCATCGAGATGACTAAAATCGCAAAAGGTTCAAAGAGACTACATTTTTAAGGACAATAAAAAAACCCGCTTTGACACAGGTTTCATTATTACTGAACTGATTATTCTATTTTTAGCCGCAATTATTTCCGGATTGTACTTTGAGTGGTTTTAAATAATCTCAGCGCTCAAACCAGCTTCCAAAAGCATTGAACATCGTGGTTTTAATTCTTCAAATTCCCCCGTTTTTACTGTGCATTTTCCTTTGTAATGAACGATGATGGAACACTGTTCGGCTTGTTCCGGGGTGTGCTCACAAGCAAAGATTAAACTGTTTATTACGTGGTCAAACGTGTTTACATCATCATTGTAAAGCACGATTTCATTTTGGTTGCTTTCCTTTTCGGCAACCGATACATCTTCCTGGGTTTTTTCTTTGGTACTCAAAACGCGTTAATTGTTAATTCGTTAATATGGGATTCGTCAATTCGATTTTACTAAATTACAAATTTTGCGGCAACCCATTTGTTTTTCTCTTTATTTTCAACGAAAGTGAATCCCTGATTATTGCAAGCTTCTGTGATAATTGGTAAATCTTCCACATAAAACCCGCTCAAGTAAAGCACTCCGTCTTTATCTAAACATTTTCTATAGGTGTCCATATCATTCAAAAGAATGTTTCTGTTAATGTTGGCAATGATGACATCATATTTTTTTCCTGAAAGCAACGAAGCATCGCCTTGAAAAACAGAAATATTTTTACAATGGTTTCTTTCAATATTTTCCAGCGAATTTTCAAAACACCACTCGTCAATGTCAATGGCATCAAGCTTTGAAGCCCCGCGCATTTCAGCCAAAATTGCCAAAACAGCCGTCCCACAGCCCATATCGAGCACAGATTTTCCTTCAAAATCATTCTCCAAAATAAACTGAAGCATCATAAATGTAGTCTCGTGGTGGCCCGTTCCGAAAGACATTTTCGGCTCGATTACTATTTCGTATTCAAAATTTTTATGTGGATGAAATGGCGCGCGAACGGTACATTTTCCGTCAACTTCAATTGAGTCGAAGTTTTTTTCCCATTCCTCATTCCAGTTGATTTGTTCTATTTCTGAAAAAGTATGTTGAATATTGAATTCTTCAGAATCGAGAATATTTATGTCTTCCAGAATATGTTCATCCCATTCATTCTTCTGGATATAAGCCGTGACGCCTTCCTCGGTTTCCACAAAGCTTTCAAAGCCTGCATAACCCAGTTCGGCAATCAGGATTTCTGTTCCTGGCTGAAGCGGAGTTACTTTAAAAATGTATTCTATATATATTTGTGACATTGTATTTAATTATTAGAACCAAGACAAATGAAAATCAAGAACCATGACGCATGCGCTATCCTGTTTCCATTAGGTCCTGTTTCCTGTTTCTTTTTCAAAAGCATTTACAATTTCCATAAAGCTATTTACCTTTAGCGAAGCCCCGCCAATCAATCCTCCATCAACATCCTCCTGCCCGAAGATTTCCGAAGCATTGTCCGGTTTCACGCTTCCGCCGTAAAGGATTGAAACATTATTGGCTATTTCTTCCGTATAGTTTTCAGCAACAGTTTTTCTAATGAATTTATGCATTTCCTGTGCTTGCTTTGGACTTGCCGTTTCGCCAGTGCCAATTGCCCAAACAGGTTCATAAGCAATAATTATATTTTCCCAAGCAGCGTCTGAAATATGGAAAAGTCCTTCGGAAAGTTGTGTTTTTATCAACTGGAAATGGTTTTCTTTCTTTCTGTCTTCCAATTCTTCACCAATACAGAAAATAGCCGTCATTTCATTTTCAAGCGCCGTATTCACTTTATCTGCAAGAATTGCGCTGTCTTCCTTAAAATAGGCGCGTCGCTCGCTGTGGCCTATGATAACAGTGTTTGTCCCTACGCTTTTTAGCATTTTTGCAGAGATTTCTCCCGTAAAAGCGCCTTCGTTACTTTGGTGCATATTCTGGGCGACAATCTTCACAGGATGCTCGCGCAAAGATCTGAACGCATGGTTTAAATTGGTAAAGGACGGAGCTATCATTACTACTACATTCTCTGGAAATACCTGCTTTTTCAATTCAACCAAAAACATTTCGGTTTCGGCCAAATCATTGTTCATTTTCCAGTTTCCTGCTACTATTTTCTTTCTCATTTCAATGCTTTTAAAAGGTTTTCATCGTTCGCTTCAATGGCTTTATACAGGCTAATCTCGCCTTCAGGATTAACAATCATATATCTCGGGACCCAGTCTAAATCTATGGAAGAGCAAAAAGCACCTGCCCAACCTGCAGGTATAAAATAATTTTCACCTAAAACTCCATATTTTTCAATTCCGTACTTCCAACTTTTCGTTTCCTTATCCAAGGAAAGGAACAAAAATACAATTTCGGGATTTTCTTCGCGAAGCTTTTGCACCTTGGGCATCCCTACAATACAATCCTTGCACCAACTGGCCCAGATGTCTATAAAAATGGTCTTGCCTTTGTATTGCTGTAGTATTTCTGAAAAGTTGATTTCTGCATTGTCTTCCGAAAGAAATTTCTCGTTCAGCGCAGCTTCGGTGAAAGTTTTATTCTGCGCTTGCGCGAAAGAAATAAACAAGAGCAATACAATAAATGATTTCATAATTGGCTATAAATTGAGACTGTTGATAATATTGCAAATTTACCGAATACTGTGATTACTGACGACTTATTTTAGGGTCCAGCCATCCGTAAATAATATCTACAAAAATATTGATTATAATGAACAATGTGGCAATTACTATTACGGCACCCATAATTACGGGTAAATCTAATGTGTTCAATGCGTTCACAATTTCCTTTCCCAAACCGTTCCACCCGAAGATGTATTCCACAAAAACAGCACCTGCAAGCATACTTGCAAACCAGCCTGAAATTGCCGTAACCACAGGGTTTAGCGAGTTTTTAAGGGCGTGTTTTTTTATAATTTGATAAAAAGAAAGCCCTTTTGCCTTTGCGGTGCGGATGTAATCTTGGCTCAAAACCTCGAGCAGGGAGTTTCGCATCAATTGACTGACAACAGCCAGCGGGCGAATTCCCAAAACAATTGCTGGAAGTATCAAATTTTTCCATTGAATGTATTTTCCGTTGCCGAAATCATCAACTTCATAAAGGCTTCCGGTCATATTCAAATTTGTGTATTCGTGAAGCAAAAACCCGAAAATCCACGCAAAGATAATCGCGCTGAAAAACGAAGGAACGCTCATTCCTAGCGTGCTAACCAATTGAATTGTTTTATCAATAAATCCATCTTTGAAAAGCACGGAAATAATTCCCAAGAAAACTCCTATGATCATTGCAATGATGATTGCCGAAACCGCCAGAATAAAAGTATTCGGGAGGGTTTCCGCTATTACTTCACTTACTTCTTTTCCATTCTTTTGAAAGGACTCCCTCAAGTACGGTGTTTTTAAAACTACATTAGTGTTTCCGACGGAAAACAGCTCAGTTGCTGAATATTTTTCTTCGGAAAGAAACGTATAATCTTCAGAATTTTTACTGTGAAATGAAATAGGCGACAAATCGTTCAAATACCGCAAATATTGCACTGAAACTGGTTGGTCAAACCCATATTTCTTTTTTACCACGGCAAGTTGTTCGGCAGTTTCGTTTTGGCCCAGCATCATCCGCGCCGGATCGCCGGGAAGAATTGTGAACAGCAAAAAAATTACGGTTACAACCCCAAACAAGGTGAGCAAAGCATAACCCAATTTTTGAAGTATGTAGCCCGCCACTCTATTGTTGGTTTATTTGTTCCATAGTGCGGGGCTCATATACAAAGTCCTCTCCAAAAAGTATTTTGGAGTATGCCTCGATAGTTTCATCAAAACCAACCTCTTTTCTTCTTTCGTTTACTTTTTCAGGATTTTCTATGGGCCAAATGAACGAGCCTCGAGCATCGTCATAACTCATTCCCTGAGTGCCGTAAATCTGAGGTTTTCCTTCCATCATCAAATAACGGTCTTCCATCATTGCGGCCGAGGTTTTTGGAATCTCCCCAGCAGCAGCGGCCCTTTTAATCAATGGTAAATAAAGCGGGATTTTATCTGGGTTGTGCTGTAAAACATTCCACGCCACAAGGCTTGATTCTTCACCTACCACAGATTTTCCGGGGTATCCTTTCTCAATAAAATACTTTTCAACAAAAACCATATTTACACTGTCCAAAACGCTTTGCATATTTGCCAGGCCACCACTATATTCTGCTTCGGAAAGACCCATTTTTTCGCCCAATTTCTTTCTTTCTTCCAAAGACCTAGCCTGCATTAAAATGCGGTATTTCTGATCGAGCACCGCGATGCTGTCCAATCGTTGCTTTAACGAAAGATCCAACTTCGGTTTTGCATTTTCAACCACAGGAAGCTGCAATTTTTTTGCATCGTTCCAATGGATTTTTTGTTTTATGGTTCCTTTATCAATTTCTAAAATCCCTGGATTGCTTCGCACAATCGTTTTCAGCGTAGTTTCATCACAGAAATAAAACTTGAAATTCAATTTATATTCCTCAACCAGCGCTTCAGTCATTTCTTGCGAAGAAGCCGAAAGACCAATCACATTATAGCCGTTTTTCAGGGCCTTATCGGTAATTTCCTTTACTGGAATGAAGCCGTCCTTTTCGGTATTGCCCAAACTGTATGCAATAATGACTACCAGATTTTCTTCATTTAAAAAATGCTCGGTATAATCCTCTCCGTCGCGTTCCATTGTGAAATCGTGGATTGGCGGGGTGTAGCCTTCTTGGATCATTTCGGTTTCGGTACTTATCAACTCGCCATCAACTTGCGGATAGTCGCCCATTGTAGTGATAATTTTTTCTTCGCCGTTTATATTGAACTTCCACTTATATTCATAAATAGGTCCAGGCGCATCTTCGGGAACTGTCATTCCTTCTTTTATATTCGCGCCAATTTTATACGGGCGGAAATCTATAATTGGCAGATGCAGCAAAACATAATAAGTGATTCCGAGACAAGCTACGAATGACGCAAAAATGAGAATGCTTCGCGTTCCTTTTGTGAATAATGGCTGAATGTATTTTCTTCCAATAAAAAGAATCAATATCAAGACCAATAAAACAATGTCTTTGCTGAAAGATTCCCAAGGCGTAAGTTTTATGGCATCGCCAAAACAACCGCAATCAGTCACTTTGTTGAAATATGCCGAATAAAATGTGAGAAATGTGAAAAACACAATCATCAGCAATAGTGCCCAAAGTGTAAACTTTTTTAAATAACCTAAAAGCAGTGCAACGCCTAGCAATACTTCAAAAATCACAACAAATATTGCAATCAATAATGCATAAGGAACCAAAAACCCTAGATCCAAAACTTCGGGAGCGAAGTAGTCTTTCAGTTTAAACGAAAACCCAACGGGATCGTTCAGCTTTATCAATCCGCTGATTATAAAAAGTACTCCAACTATAATTCTAGATATTCCTACTAATATTTTCATCTCTCTTTTTTCTTTATTCTTTATTCTCTTTTCTTTCTTCCAAATGTATCAACGCAAACACCGCATAATTGATCATATCCTGATAATTCGCGTCAATCCCTTCTGAAACCAAGGTTTTTCCGCTGTTATTTTCAATTTGTTTTACCCGCAGCAATTTCTGAAGAATCAAATCTGTCAATGAACTTACCCTCATATCGCGCCAAGCCTCGCCGTAATCGTGGTTTTTGTCCATCATTAATTGCTTCGTTTTTGCAACTTGCCCATCGTAAAGTTGGGTTGCCTCTTCCACAGAAAGATCTGGCTGCTCCACTACTCCTTTTTCAATTTGAATTAAGGCCATTACGGAATAATTCACAATCCCGATAAACTCGCTGGCTTGGCCTTCGGCAATTTTTTGTTCCTTATTTTTCTGCAAACCGCGGATGCGTTGCGCTTTTATAAAAATTTGGTCGGTCAACGATGGAAGTCGAAGAATACGCCACGCACTTCCGTAATCATGCATTTTCTTGATAAACAGCTCCCTGCATTTTTCAATCTGGTCGTTATATTGATTTGAAGTATCGGCCATCAGTGGTTTGTAAGATTTTGCGTAAATTTCGCTTAAATAGTTCAAAGTTCAAAGTTGAATGCTTAAAGTTATTCGCCAATCAGCATATTGACTAAAAATTTATGAATTTTGAAAGCTTAAAAAAAGTTTAAAAAATTGCAGACCCTTAATTGCCACGGCAAACCCATAGACCTCTCTGTACCCAAAGTGATGGGCATCATCAACGTTACGCCCGATTCGTTTTACGACGGTGGAAAAACCTTTTCAGAAAAAGAAATTTTGAAGCAAGCCGAAAAAATGCTTTCGGAAGGTGCGGCGTTTCTGGATATTGGCGGTTACAGCACACGACCGGGAGCTGATGAAATTTCAGGAACTGAAGAAATTAGAAGGGTTACTGAAGCTGTTGAAATCATTCTGAAAAATTTTCCCGAGGCGTTGATTTCTGTGGACACCTTCCGAAGTGAAGTTGCAAAAAAAGCCGTGGAAGCCGGAGCAGCAATCGTGAATGATGTTTCCGGTGGAACTTTGGATGATGAAATGTACAAAACAGTTGCAAAGCTAAAAGTTCCTTATATTTTGATGCACATGCGTGGCACCCCAAAAACAATGACGAAACTAACGGATTACAAAAACGTAACCGTTGAAGTTTTAAACGATTTATCTAAAAAAATTGCACTGGCCCGAGCTGAAGGCATTAATGATATAATAGGCGACCCAGGCTTCGGATTTGCAAAAACACGTGAGCAAAGTTTTCAGATTTTGAACAATCTGGAACTTTTTCAAAATTTGGAAGTTCCAATTTTAGCAGGTGTTTCACGAAAATCGATGATTTATAAAACGCTGAATACTTCTGCGGACAATGCTTTAAACGGAACAACCTCGTTGAATACAATCGCACTTTTAAAAGGCGCCTCCATACTTCGGGTACACGATGTAAAAGAAGCCGTGGAATGTGTGAAATTATGGCGCGAGGTTAGAGGGATTAGGGATTAGGGTTTTGGAATTAGAGAGTTTGGCATTTAAAAATTGAACATTCAATTTTGAATTTTGAATTTTGAACCTTGATTTTTTAAAGTACTTTTACAAAAAACGCACACCTTTGGATTTTCTAGACATTCGGATTTTAGATATTGTGGACATTGTGCTCGTGGCATTCCTGCTATACTATCTCTATAATTTGGTAAAAGGTACCGTGGCCATTAACATTTTGGTTGGAATTATTATTATTTACGCCATTTATGTAGTTACCCAACTTTTGGAAATGGAACTTTTGAGTAAGATTCTCGGGGGCTTTTTAGGCGTTGGAATGTTCGCTTTGGTTGTAGTCTTTCAACCGGAAATCAGAAAGTTTCTTTTAATGCTGGGGTCTACAAATTTCAATGCGCGGCGAAGATTTTTGAAACAGTTTAAATTTTCCGGAAATGATGGAAACTTAAATATCAACATAGAAGGAATAATAGCTGCCTGCAAAAAGATGTCTGCTTCACACACAGGGGCCTTAATTGTTCTTCAACGCAACAATAGTCTCGATTTTGTGAAAAATACTGGAGACGAAATGAATCTTGAAGTAAACCAGCCAATTATTGAAAGTATCTTTTTTAAAAACAGCCCATTACACGATGGCGCAATGATTATTGAGGAAAATAGAATTACCGCAACCCGTGTTATTTTACCAATTTCAAATGATAAAAAAATACCGTTGCGTTTTGGTCTTAGGCACCGTGCAGCCGTTGGTATCACTGAAAAAACAGATGCGGTGTGTTTGGTGGTTTCCGAAGAAAACGGACAAATCTCCTATTTAAGGGATGGTGATTTTGTGCTTTTTGAAAATACGGATGAACTTATGAAGATTCTGAAAAAGGATTTAAGCTAAACCTAAATAGCTTCCTCAGCCATAAACTGTACTTCGTAAAGATTCCTGTAAAAACCATTTTCAAGCTTAAGCAATTCTTTGTGGGTGCCTTCCTCCACGATTTTTCCAGCATCCATCACAATAATTTTATCAGCTTTTTTGATGGTTGCCAAACGGTGTGCAATTACAATTGAAGTTCGGCCCTTGGTTATCTTATCGGTTGCGGTCTGTATCAACTCCTCCGAATAGGTATCTACGGAAGAAGTGGCTTCGTCCAATACCAGAATGCTGGGTTTGCTAACATAGGCGCGCAAGAATGAAATGAGCTGTCGTTGTCCTGAAGATAACATGCTACCGCGTTCCTTTACATTATAATGATAGCCATCCGGAAGTGTTTCAATAAATTTGTGGACGCCAATTTCCTTTGCGGCTGCAATTACTTCTTCTTCCGAAATATTTGGGTTGTTGAGCGTAATATTGTTCAAAATTGAATCTGCAAAAAGAAAAACATCTTGCAAAACCACAGCTATTTGACCGCGAAGTGAAGCTAATTTGTAATCTTTTAAAGAAATACCGTCAATCAAAATATCGCCGCTATTTATTTCGTAAAAACGGTTTAAGAGATTTATGATTGTACTTTTTCCAGCACCCGTAGCACCAACAATGGCAACGGTTTCACCTGGATTCGCTTTAAAAGAAATCCCTTTGATTACCTCTTCGTCTTCATTATAGCCAAAGTGAACGTTTTCGAACTCAATCTCACCTTTAGTACTAGTGTAATTAATGGTTCCCGTGTCCGCAATATGTGATTTGGTATCGAGAATTCCGAAGACTCTGTTAGCTGCAACCATCCCCATTTGTAGTGTGTTGAACTTATCAGCAATCTGCCGAAGTGGTCTGAAAAGCATTTCGGAATATTGAATAAATGCAACAACAAGACCTAGGGTTACCGCTCCCCCGCTAATTACATTTAAGCCTCCGTACCAGACTACCAAACCTGTAGCCACAGCTCCAGCCGTTTCCGCAATGGGGAAGAAAATAGAGTTGTACCAAACGGTTTTTATCCAAGCTTTTCTATGACTCTTATTTATTTCCTGAAAACGTTCGTATTCGGTTTTTTCGCGAGTGAAGATCTGTACGATTTTCATTCCTGTTATTCGTTCCTGAACGAAGGTATTTAAATTTGCAACCTGGTTACGCACGTCTTCAAAAGCAACTTTCATCGATTTTTGAAAAACGCGGGTTGCATATAAAATGAACGGCAAAACTATAAACACGATCAGTGACAATTGCCAGCTTTGATAAAGCATAAACCCAGCAATAACAGCCATTTTCAATAGGTCACTAATTATCATAAAAAGTCCTTCACTGAAAATACTGGAAATGGTTTCCACATCGTTTACAGCTCGGGTTGTCAATCTTCCGACGGCGCTTTTATCAAAATATTTCATCTTGAAACTCATCATCAACCGGAAGAGTTTCTGGCGCATATCGCGAATTACGCTTTGGCCAAGATAGTT
Source organism: Aequorivita sp. (assembly GCA_026646335.1). Lineage (GTDB taxonomy): Bacteria > Bacteroidota > Bacteroidia > Flavobacteriales > Flavobacteriaceae > Aequorivita. The sequence goes on from JAPKFY010000033.1 coordinate 23,820, forward strand.
GGTGTAAAAAATAAAGGCGAATTGAAAAATTACCTCCAGCATTAGTACAACAACCATCAAAATGATGTACTTCATAAACCCTTCACCATCTTTTGGAACCATCGATTTATCTATGGCCAATTTCAAAAGATAAGGGCGCAAGACAGCAAGTCCTGACATTATGATTGCCGCAAAAGCCACAAAATAGAATATCAGGCTATAGGGCTTGGTGAAAGCCAATAAGCGCTTAAAAAGCTTAAAATCAAATGCGTTGCCTGTGGTTTCTGACACGGTTATTCGTTAATTCGTTAATTTGTGATTCGTTAATTCGTGTTTTATGTTTATTGTTTCGTCCATATCTGTCATAGCATGCAGAGCGAAGCAATCTTAAAATTTGTCTTTTTCCTTTATTCTATTTTCTTTCTCTATTAAAAAAAACGGATTCAAGATAAACAACCTTCGTCAAATACAACCCGTGGGCGGGTGCCGAAGCGCCAGCTTCTTCTCTACTTTTACTGTTCAATATTGCTTTAAAATCTTCCAAGGAGGTCTTTCCATAACCCACATCCAATAGTGTTCCGACGATTGCGCGGACCATATTCCGCAAAAAACGATCTGCGGCAATGGTAAAAATAAGCCTATTATCTATAGTCTGCCAATGCGCTTTCACAATTGTACAATTGTACGTTTTTACATCGGTTTTGGAGCGGGAAAAGCATTGAAAATCTCTATGGGTCAATAGTATTTTAGCGGCTTGGTTCATCAAATCTACATTCGGCATGTTATTTATTTGAAACGCAAAATCCTGATTAAAAGGGTCTTTCCCAAGCGAGATAACATATTCGTATTCCCTTTCAACTGCGTCAAAACGGGCGTGTGCATCTTCCCTTACTTTAAAAATATTTTTTACTGAAATATCCCTTGGGAGAAAGGAGTTCATTCTGAAAATAAATTCGTCAAAATTTTCAATTTCATCAAAATCGAAGTGCGCAAAAAGCTGTTTGGCATGTACGCCAGCATCGGTTCTACCGGCTCCGGTAAGTTTTATTTCTTTCCGAAGCAAGGTGGAAAGGGTTTCCTCCAAAACCTGTTGCACGCTAATCTGCTCTGGCTGGCGCTGCCACCCAAAATAGTTTTTTCCGTCGTAGGCTATTTCAATAAAATATCGCAATTGGTTTTTTTCAGAAGCGACAAAATTACAATTTACAAGTCAGCATTTATGTTATAACTTTGAAAAACTTAATACCTTCGCCAAACGATAATTCTGCCCATTTTGAAAAAAATCCTGCTCTTAAGCGACACCCACAGTTATATAGACGAAAAAATCCTGAAATACGTAAAGCAGGCGGATGAAGTTTGGCATGCAGGTGATATAGGTGACCTTTCGGTTACCGACACTATAAAAAAGCTGAAGCCATTACGCGCTGTTTATGGCAACATTGACAATACCGAAGCCAGAATGGAATTCCCGCTGCACAACCGTTTTATGTGTGAAGGGGTTGACGTTTGGATAACGCACATTGGCGGCTATCCCGGAAGGTACAATCCTTCTATTCGGCAGGAAATTTATGCCAATCCTCCAAAAATATTTATCTGCGGGCATTCACACATTTTAAAAGTGATGCCAGATAAAACCACCGGCCTGCTTCATATGAACCCCGGTGCCGTTGGAAAACACGGTTTTCAAAAAGTGCGCACGATGTTAAGGTTTGAGATTGATGGAGAAAAAATCCAGAATTTGGAGGTAATAGAGTTTGAGAAATAATTATTGGCAAAGGGGAAATAGCGAAGAGCGAAAAGGAATTTGGGATTAGTGAAATTTAGCTTTAAGCTGTAAACTTTGAACTTTTCGAAACAAAAAAACCCCTAAAGATGGCATCCTTTAGGGGTCCTGCACTAATATACCAAGATCGGTTTATCGCAAACGATCAACAGATTTTACGAGGTCCTCATCCCTTTTTATGGCCTTGTTGGCCAGCACTAAAAATACGATAGAAATGATGGGAAAAAGCACCCCAATACCCTTCTCTGAAACAATAGTCTCTCCGGATAGAGTTAGCAACCTGTAAACGAAAACTCCCAGTAATACAAAGTTTGATATGATGTTCAAACGGTTGAGCACAAACTGTAACTGCCGTTTTTTGAAACTTAAAATTGAAATTATTGCCAACGCGATAGAAACAAATATCAACCCTAATAGCAAGGGCTCATTGCGCTCCATAATTACAGAACCATCTTTGCCCAAAACTACTGGAAACCAAGCAAATAAGACTCCCATAATGAGGGTAGAAACAATTAAATAAATGGTTTGAATGCGTTGGATCATTTGATTGGCTAGGGGGCATCTCGCTTACCAACCCAAACCAAACTCCGAATGCCGTTAGTCCAACTGCGGAGTCGCACCAGCAGCCGCCGGTGGCCTGCCCGCCGCACTTGCCTGCAC
>JAPKFY010000034.1 GCA_026646335.1 Aequorivita sp.
CGACGGGGGGGTTTGGCACCTCGATGTCGGCTCGTCACATCCTGGGGCTGGAGAAGGTCCCAAGGGTTGGGCTGTTCGCCCATTAAAGTGGCACGCGAGCTGGGTTCAGAACGTCGTGAGACAGTTCGGTCTCTATCTACAGTGGGCGCAAGAAATTTGAGTGGATCTGATCCTAGTACGAGAGGACCGGATTGGACCGACCGCTGGTGCACCAGTTGTCCCGCCAGGGGCACCGCTGGGTAGCTACGTCGGGAAGGGATAAGCGCTGAAAGCATATAAGCGCGAAACCCACCACAAGATGAGATTTCTTTAAAGGGCCGTGGGAGACTACCACGTTGATAGGCCGTAGGTGCAAGGGCAGCAATGTCCCAGCCGAGCGGTACTAATAGCCCGTAAGCTTATGTACGACGCCTTCCCGCCCGCAAGGGCGGGAGCGCAACTCTTTTAAGAAGGTAAGTTCGCTTTTCCCCTATACTTTGTTTCCCTATGTCAAGATATTCTCTAGCCTGTGGCTAGAAGTTAAGAGCCCAGAGTGCTGGGTTATGGCTTTCATAACCCCAACTCATAGCTCCTAACTTAAAACTAAGGTGGTTATAGCGACGGGGCTCACCTCTTACCTTTCCGAACAGAGAAGTTAAGCCCGTTTGCGCCGATGGTACTGCAGTTATGTGGGAGAGTAGGTCACCGCCTTCCTTTAAAGACTCAATCAATTTTTTGGTTGGGTCTTTTTTTATGGGGCAAACTCAAATACCGCTCCTCCACATCGTGGTGCCAGGGGCGGTGGGAAAAAACTCTTGGATATGTGCGGGGTCTTTGATGCCGCGCCTGCAGTTTCTACTGCTTACCCTGTCTTCCTTTGAGCCCCCCATTGAAAAGCGCTGGGTCTTTTTATGGCGTAAACTGAAATTTTCTGGGTAGTCCCGAACGGCAGGGAAAGATTCTGAGAAAATTAAAAGATGGACTTCATAATGGTATTGATCCCCTTAAAACAAAGATAAATAGCACCTGTTCCTGCAACTATTCCAAAGAAAAAGAATACGAAGAACATAAAGTTCTCTTTATTAAGAAATGATAAAGTAAGTAAATAAGGGCTTAAAAAAAGTAATGGCAAAGCGAAAGCCAAGAACTTTAAGCCTTTTTTCAAAATGTCGAAATCTGTGTGTTCTTTACCCATTTTTAAAATTATTTATAGCCGCACGAACATTTTTATATTTTTCCAAAAGTGTTTGTGCTTCTTTTTCTGAAACATTCAATTCGGTCATAATCATTCTTACGCCGCGGTCAACCAGCTTATTGTTGCTCAATTGCATATCTACCATTTTGTTTCCTTTCACCCTTCCAAGTTGGATCATTGCTGTAGTCGAAATCATATTGAGGACTAGCTTTTGGGCCGTACCAGCTTTCATACGTGAACTGCCTGTTACGAATTCAGGTCCAACGATTACAACAATAGGAAATTGTGCGGTAAGCGCCAAGGGGCTTCCCTCATTACAAGTTATACAGCCTGTGGAAATATTGTTTTCATTGCATTTTTTTAGCGCGCCAATTACGTAGGGAGTAGTTCCCGAAGCTGCAATGCCAATAACAATATCCTTTTCTGAGATGTTTTCTTTCTGAAGATCTTTCCAGCCTTGGTTTTCGGAATCTTCAGCAAACTCTACGGCTTTGCGGATTGCGGTATCGCCTCCAGCTATCAAACCGATAACCAAATCGTGCGGCACACCAAAGGTTGGTGGGCATTCGCTAGCGTCCACTATTCCCAAACGGCCGCTGGTGCCTGCGCCTATGTAAAACAACCTTCCGCCTGCGTTCAGTTTTTCAACAATTTTTTCGGTAAGTTTTTCTATCTGCGGAAGTGATTTTTCAACAGAATAAGCAACGGTCTTGTCTTCGTTGTTGATGTTTTGAAGCAATTCAGGAACGCTCATCTTTTCTAAATGATTGTGTTTTGAATCCGATTCTGTGGTTTTGATAAAAGACATAAACAAATTTACGATTTACGATTGACGATGAACGGTTTTTGAATAGTGATTTACTGAACAGTATAATTAAGCGTCGAAACTTCTGAAACCCTGAAATATCCCAACGGATAATTATCAGGAGTTGTTTCATTTATAATGTTTCCACGTACCGTTGCGGGTTGTGTTTCAAATGGACCACCACCGCCACCGGTTTGTTGCAAAAGGATAAACATAAAGTTGTAATATGCTTCGCTTACGCCATAGATATTGAATTGCACTTCGTCACCGGGAGCTAAATCTTCAACTAAATAATATCCAAAAATGGTATTACCGTCAAAAAATTCATCGTTATAAACATCTAACTCGTCTCCCCTTTCTGAAAGTCCCTCAAAAAAGTAAAAATTTCTTTCCCCAGCTGGATCTGTAAAAAATGCTTTCAGTTCAATATCTTCTCCTGAAAAACCTCCGTCATCGCGCTGTTCAATATATTCCAAAGGAGAAACTGTGTAAAGCTTTTCCGTAGCGGTATAGGTTTCATTTTTATATTCAATGTTCAAAGTATAATCTACGTTTAATTGAACAGCTATGTTTGACACGTAAACTCCGTCTTGGGTGTAATTAAAAAGATAAACCACACCGTTTTCGTCTGTGACGGTGATAATTGCATCAGTAACGAAAGGTACGTTATTATCAAAAAATGGTGCTGTAGTGGTTAACCTGACTGCTGCACTAGTACTGCCGTTCTCCCAAACGTTTAGATTTGCTTCTACCACTAGCCTTGGTAGGGCGTCGTTAAGTTCAACATCAATTACATCTTCACAAGAAGAAAAAATTCCGAAGAAAATCACCATTAAAAATAACTTTTGCATATTCTTAAAATTTAAAGTTATAGGTTATTGAAGGGATTATCCCAAAAATTGAAAGCCGTACTGCTTCGTTTTGTCCGGTATCAGTATTTTCACTGAAACTAATTGAAGCAGCATTTTTACGGTTGTAGGCGTTGTAAATGCTGAAGACCCATTCGCCTTTCCAACGCTTGGCGCTTTCGGGTTTTGGAGTCCAAGTGGCTGAAAAATCCAAACGGTTATAGGAAGAAAGCCTGCTGCTGTTGCGCGCTTCATAAACGGGCACTACCACACCGTTGTATTCGTATTGCCCTTCGGGGTAGGTAGTGGGTATCCCAGTTTGGAAGATGAAATTTGCTCCAAAAGACCATTTGTTTGTGAGCTCATATTGTCCGGTTATTGAAATATCGTGTGTTTTGTCCCATGGCGAATTATACCACTGGCCATTGTTTATTCCACTTTCAATCGGTGTTCTTCCTGGTGTGCGTTGCTCGCTTTTTGAAAGGGTATAAGCCATCCAACCTTGAAATTTTCCTGTGTTTTTTCTGAAAAGCACTTCCAGTCCGTAAGCCCTTGCCTCACCGTTTAAAAGAATTTGTTCCACGGCGTCATTGGCAATTAAATCTGCGTCATCCACATAATCCAAACGGTTTTTCACTTCCTTGTAAAAGGTTTCCACTTCCAGGGAATAGTTTATAAAATTCCTGAAATAACCCAAAGCTACTTGATCTGCCAATTGTGGCTCGATGTACTTTCCACTGGGTGCATAAATGTCAAAAGGCGTGGGAGAAGTGGTATTGCTGATTAAGTGAATGTATTGTACCATTCTGTTGTAACTGGCTTTGATGGATGAATCGTCATTCAGCAAATAGGAAATTGCAAAACGCGGCTCCAAATGACCGAAGGATTTTATGGTCTCACTTCTTCCAAAGGAAACCGTATCAGTGGGTTTCGCTTTTTGGTAAATATCTAAACTTGGATTGTAGATTATCGGATTGTCGTTTTCATATAAAAACAATTGATCCTGCCCCAAACGGTTAAAAGTAGACAGTCGAAGCCCAGCTTGAACTGAGATTTTATCAGAAACGTCAATTTCAGCATCCAGATAAACCGCGTTTTCCCATGCGTACTTATCGGTTAGTTTAAAGGGATTGATTCCAGAATTTTCGGTAGTTGGCGTTACATCTCCAGGATTGAATTTGTAATAAATACTGTTGATTCCATAACGCAAATCGACGTTGTTTGAAATGTAATGCGTGAAATCATACTTCACATTAAAATTACGGATGCCGCTGTCAAAATCAAATTCCACAAATTTCAGTTCCAAACCGTAGTAGTAATCTGAATAGATCAAGGATAGATTTGAAAACAATTTATCTGAAAACAAATGGTTCCAGCGAAGGTTTAAAGTAGTGTTGCCGAAGCTATTCGCGAAGCTGTCAGAGATTTCAAAAACATCCCTTCCGAAATACCCTGACAGAAAAAGACGGTTGTTTTTGTTAAGATTATAGCTCACTTTTGCATTTAAATCATAAAAATAGGCAATGTTGTCATTGTCAAATAACGGAAGAAATAAATGTGCGTAACTGCTTCTACCACCAACCAAAAATGAGGCGGCATCTTTTTTAATTGGCCCTTCCAAAAGCAGGCGGCTCGCCACCAAGCCAATGCCACCGCTGGCGTGATATTCCCGCTTGTTTCCGTCTTTTTGGTAAATGTCCAAAACAGAAGAAATTCGTCCCCCGTAACGTGCCGGAATTCCACCTTTGTAAAGCGTTAAATCCTTGATGGCATCTGGATTGAAAACCGAAAAGAACCCAAACAAATGCGAAGAATTATACAGTGTGGCCTCATCCAATAAAATCAAGTTTTGGTCTGCTGCACCGCCGCGCACGTTGAAACCACTGGCGCCTTCTCCAGCACTTGTAACACCAGGTAGTAAAGTAATGGCTTTGATTACATCCACTTCGCCCAAAACCACTGGAATTTTTTTAATGGTGCTTGTGGAAAGCGTATTGGTGCTCATCTGCGAACTTCTAATATTTAGCTTTTCACCATCGGCTTGTATGACCACCTCATCCAAACTTTCGGTATCGGTGGCTAGGGCCAGATTTTTTTTTATGTTTTCAAAAAGAGAGATTTCAAATTTTTGGGTTGCGAAACCGATACTGCTATAGTAAACTTCATAATCGCCTTTTGGCAGTGTGATGGAATAATAACCGTATTGGTTGGTTACCGTTCCCGTTTGCAACGATGGAATGATAATGTTAACGCCGAAAAGGGTTTCCCCGGTATCTGCTTCGGAAATGGTCCCGCTGATTGTAAATTTTTCTTGAGCAAAGCTAGATATGCTTCCGAAGAAAAGTAGGAATGTGAGTATCTTTTTCAAGTGCGTTATGCTTATATAAAAAAACCTTCAGGAAGACTGAAGGTTTTAAAACGTTTTGGTTTTTATTTTATTTCCGCCACGGCGGACAGGTCTGAAAGTATGCTATTAAAAGTTTTGCTCGGTCGCATGGCTTCAAAGACCAGTTTTTCTGTTGGCTCATAATAGCCGCCAATATTTACTGAATGACCTTGCGCAGCTATCAATTCATCATTTATTTTGGATTCGTTCACTTTCAGTTCTTTTGCTATTGGTAAAAAGATTTTTTTCAAATCTTGGTCTTTGTCCTGCTTTGAAAGTGCTTCGGCCCAATACATTGCCAAATAAAAATGGCTTCCGCGATTGTCAATTTCGTTCACGTTTCGTGAAGGCGACTTGCTATTATCGAGATATTTCTCGGTGGCTTCATCCAAGGCGTCAGCTAAAACAAGTGCTTTCGGATTGTCATATTTGGCTCCCAAATGTTCTAATGAAACTGCCAAAGCCAAAAACTCACCCAATGAATCCCAACGCAAGTGATTTTCTTCCAAAAACTGTTCAACGTGTTTTGGCGCAGAACCTCCAGCTCCGGTTTCAAAAAGTCCGCCCCCATTCATCAATGGAACAATGGAAAGCATTTTTGCACTGGTTCCCAATTCCAAAATAGGGAAGAGGTCGGTCAAATAATCACGCAGCACATTTCCTGTTACTGAAATGGTGTCTTTTCCAGCCTTAACGCGTTCCAGTGTATATTCGGTAGCTTTTTCTGGAGAAAGAATTTTTATATCCAAACCTTCTGTGTTGTGATTTGGAAGGTATTTTTTTACTTTTTTAATGAGTTCCGCATCGTGGGCCCGGTTTTCATCTAACCAAAAAATAGCCGGACTCCCAGTCGCTCGTGCTCGTTCTACAGCCAGTTTTACCCAATCTTGAATGGGTAAATCCTTCACTTGGCACATTCTCCAAATATCCCCTTTTTCAACAGTGTGTTCAATCATCACTTTTCCGGAAGCATCCAAAACCTGGACTATTCCATCTGCTGAAATTTCAAAGGTTTTATCGTGGCTTCCGTACTCTTCGGCTTTTTGCGCCATCAATCCTACGTTTGGAACGGTTCCCATGGTTGTGGGATCAAAGGCTCCGTGTTTTTTGCAGAATTCAATCGTGGTTTCGTAAATACCTGCGTAACTGCTGTCTGGGATGACGGCTTTAGTATCATGGCTTTTTCCGTTCGGTCCCCACATTTGTCCAGAATTACGAATCATAGCGGGCATGGACGCATCCACAATAACGTCACTTGGAACGTGAAGATTGCTGATGCCTTTGTCGCTGTTTACCATTGCCAAATCTGGGTTTTCGGCCATTATTTTTTTAATGTCCTGAAGTATAGCGTCTCTTTCATATTCGTTCAATTCGTAAAGTTTATTCTCCAAATCACCCAAACCGTTGTTGGCATCAACGCCCAATTTTTTGAAAGTATCCGCATATTTTTTGAACAAATCCTTAAAATAAACCTTGACTACGTATCCGAAAATAATTGGATCGCTCACTTTCATCATCGTAGCTTTCAAATGCACAGAGAAAAGCACTTTCTTTTCTTTGGCATCCTTAACTTGTTCTTCCAAAAAGGTAACCAATGCTTTTTTGCTCATCACTGTTGCGTCAATGATTTCGCCTTTCAATACTTTTAGACTGTCTTTTAAAACAGTATTATCGCCATCATTTCCAACCAAAACGATACTCAAAGTATCATCAGCAGGCATTGTCAATGATTTTTCATTGTGAAAGAAATCGCCCTGCTGCATTGTGGCCACATGACTTTTGCTATCGCTGCTCCATGCGCCCATGCTGTGCGGATGCTTTTTTGCGTAATTTTTCACGGCTTTAGGGGCGCGACGGTCGCTGTTTCCTTCGCGAAGCACAGGGTTTACGGCGCTTCCTTTAATTTTGTCGTATTTTGTTTTAATTTCTTTTTCTTGGGCAGTGGCAGTAGATTCAGGATAATCAGGAATGTTGAAACCTTTCTTTTGAAGCTCTTCAATGGCCTCGAGAAGTTGTGGCAGGGAAGCACTAATATTCGGCAGCTTAATAATATTTGCTTCAGGGGTTTTTGCAAGCTCGCCCAGTTCAGCCAAATCATCTTTTACGCGCTGGTCTTCTTTAAGAAATTCTGGAAAAACTGCCAGGATTCTGGCAGCGAGTGAAATATCACGACTTTCAAGTTTGATGTTTGCAGTGGAAGTGAAAGCTTTTACAATAGGTAAAAAAGAATGTGTTGCCAAAGCCGGAGCTTCATCGGTTTTGGTGTATATAATTTTGGAAGATTTTGCCATTGAAATGTTTTTTGGAAAATGATGGTTGACTTATTTTTGAAATTTTAAGGAATGCAAATATAGCGATTTGGAAGTGCTTCTGAAAGGAGTTTATAAGTTTAGAAGGTTTAAAAGTTAAGGGATTTAGAAGTTGAAATGAACGAAATTTCTTGACAAATGGCGATACCTTATTTCCCAAAAACAAGAAAAGCCATATCACTGTATAAATACATTGTGATATGGCTCCTTGTAAAGTAAACTTTTGCCAACCAATCTGCCCGAAGACTTATTCTAGGCAAGTTTATTATATCCTTGCGGTTGTGGTTTACTTACACGGGTTTCGTTTTTGCAATTCCCATCTTCCGTGAGGTTAATGCCATTTTCAAAAACTGACCCAAAAACTTTTTCAGATCTAAGTACTAATAATCTAAAGATCGTGAGTACCTCAAGCAATCAAAAAAAGCTTATAAAGTGTTTTCTTTTTATTTTTTTCAAATCTAGAGACTAACATTCTTACGAGCGTTAGCTTCGTCAACAATTAGGAAAAAAATAGTGTAAAAGAACGTTACTTTAGTTTATCAATTTGGCTGTTAGGCCATTTTGATACTGCTAATATAGAACACAAAACTTAATATGCAAGAATTTCTAACCCATTAAAAATCCACAGTTTACAAACATCGTTTATCAACAATTGTTCATAAAAAAAGCCCTGTAAAAACAGGGCTTTTGAGGGTTTTCAACAAAGAATGAACTATGAACGTTTTTCTTTGATACGGGCTTTCTTCCCGGTAAGACCTCTAAAGTAATAGATACGAGCTCTGCGTACGCTACCTTTCTTGTTGATCTCAATTTTTTGAAGCGCAGGCATGTTTAGTGGGAAAATACGTTCCACACCTACAGTACCGCTCATTTTGCGAATTGTAAAAGTTTTGGTAATGCCTGTTCCTTTCACTTGGATTACAACTCCTCTAAAGAACTGGGTTCTTGTTTTTTCACCTTCACGGATTTCGTAGTAAACTGTAATAGTATCACCGGCTCCGAAATCAGGAAATTCTTTTTTTGTAACAAATTCGTCTTGTACAAATTTAATTAACTCTTCCATTTTGTTAATTTGATAAGGTTTAAAATAAAACAACGTTCGCGGTTTTCGCCAGAGGTTGGATTAAGTGGGTGCAAAAGTAAGGAATTAATCTTATGAAGCAAGATTTAATCCCTTTTTTTGCGGTGTAAAATTTTAATATTATTTGGAAACCATTATCCATTTATTAATCTTGTCCTCAAGCAATTGCAAAGGAACACAACCCGTTTCCAAAACCTGATTGTGGAATTCGCCAATTTTGAATTTGTCACCCAACTCTTTCTCTGCTTTTTGGCGGAGTTCCAAAATCTTTAACTGTCCTATTTTGTATGCCAAAGCTTGCCCGGGATTTGCCATATAGCGTTCTATTTCTGAAATGATTCCGGCTTCTGGTTCTGCTTCGTTTTCCAGACAATACTTAATGGCTTGCTCACGGGTCCATCCTTTGGAATGCATTCCAGTATCAACAACCAAACGCACAGCGCGGTGCATTTCGGCACCCAGCGTTCCGAAATACTGATACGGATCGGTATAAAGACCAAGCTCTTTCCCCAGCGATTCGCTGTAAAGTGCCCAGCCTTCGCCATAACCACTGTAGAAAAGGGTCTTGCGGAACATTGGTAATTCGTCATTTTCCTGTGTTAAAGAAATTTGATAATGGTGGCCAGGGATGGCTTCATGTAAAAACAAAGACTCATCGCTGTAAACATTATATTCCGAAGCATTTGGAATGGGAACATAGAAAATTCCCGGACGCGTGCCGTCCAAACTGCCGGGATTGTACTCGGCACTTGCTGAGTTTTCACGGAATTTTTCAGTCTGTTTTACCTCAAAAGCCGTTTTCGGTTTTTTGTCGAAAAGTTCTTCCAACTTTGGTTTCATAGTGTCATAAATAGCATAAAAGTGATCGATAATTTGCTGCGGTTTTTTGTACGGCATCAACTCATTGTTGGTGCGTACAGAATTAAAAAAAGCTTTCAAATCACCTTTAAAGCCAATCTGCTCCTTCACTTTTTCCATTTCCGAAGAAATACGTGCCACTTCGCTTAAACCCAATTGGTGGATTTCATCAGCGGTCATTTCGGTAGTTGTGTACAGTTTTATCTGGTGTTTGTAATACGCTTCGCCTTCGGGTGTTTCTGCAATCCCGGTGCTCGTTCTTCCTGCCTTTAAATAATCACCAGCCATAAAATCGTGAAGACTTTGGTAGGCAGGAATCACTTTTTCAGAAACCATTTTTGAATAAGCTTTCGCAAATTCCTGTTTTTCTAAATCAGAAAAGGTATCGGGAAAGTTTTTTACAGGCAAAAAGAACAGGTTTTGATCCAAATTTGGCTCTGTCATTGCCTTCAACTGTGGAACCACCTTTACAATCAACGATTTCGGAAGTACATAACCTGCCGCCATTCCTTCCTTCATCCTGCTTTCGGCAGAATTTAACCAAACTACATATCCGTCCAAACGTTTTAGCCAGTTGTTGTAATCTTCAGCCGTTTTGAAGGGTTGCGCGCTGCTTCCGCTAGCCAATTGGCCCATCATTAAGTTTACCGTCCACATTTGGTCAATGGGGAAATAAAGGCTGTTTTTGAAAGAAAGTGTTTCTAGATTGATGTTACACTCCCAAAGCAAAATATCCTTGCTCATTTTTTCGGTTTCGCTTAAATCTTCATCTTCAAACTTTGAAACTTGTTCTTTGTAATTTGTGAAATAACTTTTCAATTCAGAAACATATTCGTCCGAAAGAAAATTTGGAAAACTGTCGTTGTAGCGCGTATCTCCTGAAAATGTTGCGTTCAGCGGATTTTGCTTTAAACCCTCTTCATAATAATTGTCCAGCATTTTGTTGAAATTTGCGCTCACGTTATTGTCGGTTTTAGAATCTTCTTTTTTCTTCGATTCATTTTTGCAAGAAACAAAAAGGATTACTGCGAGCAGCATCGCTACAATTTGGTTGGTTCTCATTTTATATTGGTTTTAGTTGATTTTTTTATTTGCGGTGGTCGCCAATGACGATTTATTCTAACAAATCAGGTCTGCGTTCCTTGGTGCGCTTGTAGGCTTGATCTTCCCGCCATTCTTCAATTTTCCCGGTGTTTCCGCTTGTTAGTATTTCAGGAACGGACCATCCTTTATATTCCGCAGGGCGTGTATAAATGGGAGGGGCCAATAAATTATCTTGAAAAGAATCTGTAAGTGCGCTGGTTTCATTGCCCAAAACTCCTGGAATCAGACGGATTATGGCATCGCAAACTAAAGCCGCGGCAAGTTCGCCACCGCTTAAAACAAAGTCGCCAACCGAGATCTCACGGGTTATAAAATGATCACGAACACGCTGGTCCACGCCTTTGTAATGTCCACAAAGAATAATAATGTTTTCTTTAAGGGAGAGTTCGTTGGCCGTGTGTTGATTGAAAGTTTTGCCGTCGGGCGTCATGTAGATTATTTCGTCGTAATCTCTTTCGGCTTTTAATTTTGAAATACATTTGTCTATGGGTTCAATCATCATAACCATTCCCGCGCCGCCACCAAATTGGTAATCGTCTATTTGTTTGTAGGCGTTGGTGGAATAATCGCGAAGGTTGTGTGTGTGCACTTCCACGTGGCCTTTTTCAATGGCGCGTTTAAGGATGGAAACCTCAAACGGACTTTGAAGCAACTCGGGGAGCACGGTAATTATGTCAATTCGCATTATAGCAGTTCTTTTTTCATTTTGCAACGGTCAATGGAACCTTTTGCACTTTCCAAAACGCCTTTGTCCAAGGTGTCCAAAGCACATTTTTTGTAGTGTTCAATTGCTTCGTCCAATTTTCCCTGTTGTTCGTACATTATTGCGTATTCGTTGTAAATGGTGGACTTGGTAATGCCTGGAATATTGATGGCTGTGTCTAGCAATTCTTTTAATTCGTCATATTTTCCGAGGGTAGAAAGAAGTACGGAATAGTTGTAATAAACTGGCGGGTACATAGGGCTTTTTTCCAAACAAAGCTTGTAAAGGGTTTCGCCCTTTTCAAATTCCTTAAACTTCACTTCGTACAGATATCCCAAGTGATTATAGGCTTTCCCGAAGTTTGGGTCCATATCGATTATTTTTTCAAGCTTGTTGGTAGCTTCATCGTAAGCCCCGTTTTTAATGTCTGTGTTTGCTCCATTAAGAAGCTCTTCAAGTTTGGTTAGATGGTCCATTATACTGAAATTTAAAATGTAAAAATACGTTTATTGGCACAAATTACACTTCCCAGGTATAATGATTTACAAGTATATCTTTTTTCCAACCCAATTTTTTGTAGAGTGTTTGTGCGGGATTGTTAACGTCGGTTTCAAGCGTAAGCCCTTTACTGCCGCTATCTATTGCGAATTGTTTTGCGTGTTCCATTAGCGCTTCGCCAACACCTTGTTTTCTAGCTTCCGAAGTTACAAATAGGTCGTTCAAAATATAGATGCGTTGCATTGAAACTGAGGAAAAACTAGGATATAACTGTGTAAAACCCAATCCTTTTTCGGAACCATCCAGATATAGGAATATTACTGAATCTTGTTTTGCTAATCTTTCTTTCAAAAAATTTCTAGCCGCTTCAGAGTTTGACGGTTGATTGTAAAAAACACGGTAGCCATCAAACAAAGGGACGAGCTGTTCAAGATATGAAATAGATGCCGTAATTACTTTCATAAAGAAATAATTTAAAAATTAACCTTTCTTGACTTGGCGTTCCTTTTTTTGTTGTTCGCGTTCTTTTTTACGGAGCTCCTGTTTTTGCTCACGGGTAATTTCACCTTCTTTGAAGGCATCTTTATAATCAATATCATTATCAACTTCACCTTTGAAAGCTTCAATCCAGGCATTTTCAAAAATATTTATCACCGTGGGCCAAACGCCTGCTTCCACATTGTTCAGATCGCCCTCAAAGGGAACTTTGGTAGCTAAAGTATCTGTGCCTTGGTTTTTCAGCACAAATTTGAAGAATCCAACAAAACCTTCCCATAAAACTTCGAGGAAGCTATCTTCTTTTCCAATCAAGACGGTATTGGTCAATAGCGGTTTTACGTAGCCAATCAAATGACCATCGGCAATCGCCACTTCGCTGTAAATACCGAAGGTACCTTTGTCAAAATCGAGGCCGGCGTAATAATTCGTGAAATCATTTAAAGCCGTTGCTTCCGCATTTTCCAGTGAAAAGGAAAGATCCATATCTGGAATTTCCTTTACCAGGTTCATATAACCTTCCAAGGAAACTTTTCCCTTACCTATTGAAACGCCACTGGCGCGGATGGGCGAGGGGAGAATGCGCTCTTTTTCAACCACATTCCTAAGGTTGTCTGCGGTTAGTTCCAACTTGTTTATTTGTAAATCTATATTTGGTTCGGCAGAAAGCTGCACGAAAGCCAATTTGCCATCGTGAACCTCAAAATGGTTAATGTCTATGGGCACAATATCTGTGAGTGCTTTGGTCCAGTCATTCGCATTAGCATCTCCGCTTTCTTCTTTTTGGTCTTCAAAAACGTAGATAAGCTCGGGGCTGTTCATTATTATTTCGCTCACAATTCTACCTTTAAAAAGGGATTTCCACTCGATGGAAATATCGCTTTTTGGAAAGTTGAGAAAAGGTACTTGCGACGTTGCATTTCCTTTGTTTAAGTACATTCCATTGATCACATAAGCACCGCGGAAAAGGGCGATGTCAATATCCTCCACCTGTCCGTAATAGCCTGGAATGTCTGCCAAAACTTTGTTTATTTTATTTTTTACGAGGGTGGGAAGGTATAAGCGAAATGCGATAAGCAGGATTAAAATTACAACTGGAATGGTGTAGCGTTTCTTTTTGAAGCCTCTTTGCTTTTTTAATTCAGACATTTTTTAAGCTAAATAATTTTAACAAATTTGATTGAAACTGGGGAGATTTTCAGTTAATGAAGTCATAAAAATAAAGAAGGTTTGACCATAGTCAAACCTTCTTTATCATTAATCAATAGATTCTACTAATAATAAGTAAATCTTCTAACCTGAGCAATATACTTAGCCAAACGAATTACTTGGTGGCTATAGCCATATTCGTTGTCATACCATACATAAAGCACCACGTTTTTACCGTCTTCGGTAACTATAGTAGCGTTGCTGTCGTAAATAGCGGGAGAGGAAGAACCAACAATATCGCTGGACACCAACTCGTTGCTCAACGAATATTTTATTTGCTCTACTAAATCGCCTTCCAAAGCATATTTTTTCATTGTGGAATTAATTCCGTCCAAAGAAGTAGGAGTGGCCAATTCAAGATTCAAAACCACCAAGGAACCATTTGGAACGGGAACACGGATAGCATTTGAAGTAAGCTTTCCAGCCAAAACAGGCAACGCTTTTGCAACGGCACTTCCAGCACCGGTTTCGGTAATCACCATATTCAAGGCTGCGGCGCGGCCACGGCGGTATTTGCTGTGCATATTATCAACCAAATTCTGGTCATTGGTGTATGCGTGAATGGTTTCCAAATGCCCACGTACTACCCCATAAGAATCCTCAACGGCTTTCAGAATAGGAGTGATGGCGTTTGTGGTACAAGAGGCGGCTGAAAAGATATCTACTTTGTTTGGGTCATATTCGTTTTGGTTTACTCCGTGAACAATATTCGGCACACCTTTTCCGGGAGCGGTAAGCAATACTTTTGAAGCCCCTTTCGATTTTAAGTGACGGCTCAATTCTTTGTCGTCACGGAAAGCACCTGTGTTGTCAATCACCAATGCATCCTCGATGCCGTATTTTGTATAATCAATGTCTTCTGGGTTGTTTGCAGAAATGATATGAACGGTGGTTCCATTAATAACCAGCGCGCTGTTTTCAAGATCGGTACGCACAGTTCCAGAAAAATCCCCATGAACAGAATCATACTGAAGCAATGAAGCTCTTTTGTCCAAAATAGTTTGATCCATTTTTCCGCGAACCACAATCGCGCGAAGGCGAAGTTGATTGCCTTGCCCAGTTCTGGTCATAAGTTCGCGAGCCAATAAGCGTCCAATTCGGCCAAAACCGTAAAGCACAACATCTTTTGGAACTACTGTTTTTGCTTCTTTGGCATCTTTCAATTTATCTGAAACGAAAGCCAAAGCGTTTGAATATTTATCGTCTTCCAAGTGGAATTCATAGGTAAGTTTACCGATGTCCAATTTAGCAGGTGGAAGATCCAAAGTTTTGATGGCCTGCGCAATTTCAACAGAGTCGAAAATTGAGATTGGCTTATTTACGAATTCGCCCGCATATTCGTGAAGGTTCAAAATTTCACTTACGTTGCGATCTATAAGTTGGTTGCGAAAAAGTACCAACTCAATGGACTTATCGTACCAAAGGTCGCTAATGATTTTAATAAATTCTACTGAAGCTTTTCGGCGGTCAGTTTGAAAAGACAGCTCTTTTTCATAAACGTCATCAAAACTCATAAGGATGGATTTTTTAAGGGTTTAAATTTGGTGCAAAAATACTTATTTCAATCGTTGTGCGGAAATAAAAACTGAAAATAAAAATACCGCTGAAGGTTTTGATTCTCAGCGGTGTTTTGATTGTTCTATAAAACAATTCTATCTAAAAATAAATGAATTCAAATTTCCTGCAGTGTCCATAAAAGTCATTTTTATGGGGGTGCGATGATCGCGTTGCGACATGATTCGCTTTACATCGTTTATATCATTCACATCTTCATCGTTCAATTTTGTAATTATAATGCCTTCCAATTTATATCTGGCTACATCTGGCGTTAACGCACGAGTTACGGTAACGCCATTTTTTAAACCGCGCTCTTTCAATTCCGCCGAAGTAGTATTTTTCACTTCCAAGCCAAGATCATCTATTGAGAAAGTCTCTAGTTTTATAAGCGTTACAGGAATTATTTTTTCGTTGCCATTTCGCAAAACTGTTACTTCAACAACGTCATTCGGTCTTTTGGAACCCAGATAACCTGCCAAATCAGCAAATTTTGTAACACGAACGCCATCCAATTGTTTGATGATATCGCCTTCCTTAATACCGCCTTTATCGGCCCCACTTCCTTTTTCAATCCCGCCCACGTAAACGCCTTGGGTTTCATCAACACCTAATTTTTTTGCTAAATCGGAATTCAAATTTCCAACTTGAATTCCCAAAATTCCACGCTGGACATTGCCATATTCCAAAATATCCTCAATCACTTTTCGGGCATTATTTGAAGGAACCGCAAATGAATAACCCACATAACTTCCAGTTTCCGAAGTAATCGCAGTATTAATTCCTATCAACTCGCCACGGGTGTTTACCAAAGCACCACCACTGTTTCCTCGGTTTACGGCTGCGTCAGTTTGAATAAAAGATTGTGGGTTGCCGTCAAACTGGTTCAAATCGCGCGCTTTTGCACTTATTATCCCAGCGGTAACGGTTGAAGTTAAGTTGAAAGGATTTCCAACTGCCAAAACCCATTCCCCAAGTTTCACATTGTTTGAATCTCCGAAGGGAACAAAAGGAAAATCATCATCACCGTCAACTTTAATTAAAGCAATATCAGTGTTCGGGTCTGTGCCGATCAATTTTGCGGTGTATGTTTTGTTGTTGTTTAAGGTAACCTCAAGATTTGAAGCATTCGCGATTACGTGATTATTGGTAACAATATATCCGTCCGGCGAAATGATAACGCCGCTACCGCTCCCAACCATTGCTCGGGGTTGTCCACCGCCCTGAAAATATTCCATAATATTTGTGGGTTGCCTGCTCACGGTCGTGTTTTTAACGTGAACGACTGCGTGAACTGTTTTTTCTGCAGCTTCAGTGAAATCGGTATTCATTTCTGCAGCTGTAGCTGAAAAGTTGGTGGGAATAAAGTTAGATATTGGTTGCGGGGTGAAGGAAATGAATTCCTTTTTTTCGAAGAATTTATAACCTCCAAGTGTAATGGCGCCTGCGAACAACGCCACTAGAAATAAACGGAATGTCTGTTTCATTTTGAATTGAATTTTATGATTAATAAAAATTTATTGTTCAAAATTTTCTTTTTCAAGACTTTCATCTTAAACGTTTTTATGTGTTTCTGTTCTTAAAAAGAACAGTGGAAGAAAACTCCTTTTTTGAAGAAACATTATTTAAACACTTCCACAAATTTAACAATGATGATTAGAAAAAAGTATGCCACAAAGCGGTATTTAACTTCTATTTAACGTGAAAACTTTCCCGAAACCTGTGAGGGCTTTTTATATCTTTGCGCAGTTATGGAATTTACTTTTTATAAATATCAAGGCACCGGCAACGATTTCGTGATAATAGACAATCGGGAAGATTTTTTTCCTAAGAAGAATACCGAACTCGTGGCCAAAATCTGCGACCGCCGTTTTGGCGTGGGCGCAGACGGCTTGCTTTTGCTTGAGAAACATCCTTCGGCAGATTTCAAGATGGTGTATTATAACAGTGATGGAAACCTAAGCTCTATGTGCGGCAATGGCGGAAGATGTATTTCACATTTTGCAAACTTTTTGGGAATCATTTCTGAGAAAGCAACCTTTGAAGCGGTTGATGGCATGCACGAAGCTAGCGTTAAAGACGATTGGGTTTCCTTAAAAATGAACAATGTAGAAAAAGTAAACGTTTCTAAAAATCATGTTTTTTTGAACACAGGCTCGCCACATCACGTTGAAATGGTTACAGAACTTCAGGATTATGATGTTTTTACAAACGGAAGGACTATTCGCAATAAAACCTACGGAAACGAAGGTTCCAATATAAATTTCGTTGAACAAAATGACGCTGCCATTTTTTCAGTACGAACATACGAACGCGGCGTGGAAGGTGAAACCCTTTCGTGCGGCACAGGTGTTACGGCTGTTGCAATTGCTATGTTTGAAACAGGTAAAACTGCTAAAAATAAAGTAATACTAAAAACACCGGGCGGCCAATTGCAAGTGCGTTTTGAAAAAGTTGATGCAGTTTATAAAAATGTATATTTGGAAGGACCCGCGATACAGGTTTTTAAAGGAATATGGAAATGAAAACACTTAAAGGAGAGAGCATATTCCTACGCGCTTTGGAACTTTCAGATCTGGACTTTCTGTATAATTTGGAAAACGACGAATCCCTTTGGGAAGTGAGCAACACCACAACACCCTATTCAAAATATATCCTGCAACAATATCTTGAAAATAGCCATCGCGATATTTATGAGGTAAAACAATTGCGCTTGGTGATCTGTTTAAGCGATAACGAAGCAGCTGTTGGGCTTATTGACCTTTTTGATTTTGATCCGAAACACAGCAGAGTAGGGATTGGAATAGTAATTTTTTCCGAAGATGATAAGCGGAAAGGTTATGCTTCGGAAGCGCTAAGACTTACATGCGATTACGCGTTTTCACATTTAAATGTGCATCAAATCTTTGCTGGAATCACTGAAGAAAACAAGGGAAGTATAAAATTATTTGAAAAAGCTGGCTTCGAGAAGGGCGGCGTTAAAAAAAACTGGATCTTTTCCGAAGGGAAATACATAAGTGAATATTTTTATCAACTAATCCCAAATCCCTAATCCCCTTTTAAAGATGTATATAAAAAAAATATTAGTAGTTATTGTATTGCTTGGCGCTGTTGGAATGGGTGCTTTTGCTTGGTATGTATACAATACTGCTTTTACGGGAAATACTGCTTTCAATAATAAGGAGGCACATGTGTATATTCCCAGCAATGCAACTATAGATGATGTTGTTGAAGAATTGGAGCCACTTTTGAAAGACAGTGAATCGTTCTTAACTATAGCCAATCAAAAGAAATATTCCTCAAATATCAAACCGGGCCATTTCATTATTACCAAAGGAATGACAAATAACGATATTGTAAACACACTGCGAAGCAGAAATATTCCTATTAGCGTAAAATTCAATAATCAAGAACGTTTGGAAGATCTTGCGGGACATATTTCAAAACAAATTGAAGCGGACAGCATTTCTCTATTAGAATCCATGCGCGACCCACAATTTTTGAAGGAGGTGGGCTTAGACAAAGAAACCGCGCTATCGCTTTATATTCCGAATACATATGAATTTTATTGGAACAGCTCTGCAGAGACTTTTCGCAACCGAATGAAAACCGAATACGAACGGTTTTGGAACGAATCCAGAACACAAAAGGCAAAAAACCTAAATCTTTCCAAAGAACAGGTTATGGCATTGGCTGCAATAGTTCAAAAAGAAACTGCCAAAGTAGACGAAAGGCCAAGAGTGGCGGGGATTTATATTAACCGTTTAAAAGTGGGGATGTTGCTTCAGGCAGATCCGACGGTTATTTATGCCTTGAAACGCGAGAGTGGCGATTACAACCAGATTATCAAAAGAGTGCTTTATAAAGATTTGGAACTCGACTCACCTTATAATACCTATAAATATGCAGGAGTTCCACCAGGACCAATCACGATGCCTGATATTTCTTCAATAGACGCAGTGTTAAATCCTGAAAAGCACGATTATTACTACTTTGTAGCAGATGTTACCAACTTTGGGTATCACAAGTTTGCAAAAAACTTGGCCCAACATAACGCTAACAAAGTGGAATATGTGCGTTGGGTTAATAGCCAAGGATTGAACCGTTGAAGTTTTTAAATTTCTCTAATGCTTCCGAAAGCCCTTTAAAATAGGGGCGTTTTTTCTTTTCACATTACTTTAACAGCTTATAAATCAGATTTTTAAAAAAAGCGCTATCTTTGCCCGCTGAAACTAGGATGTAATTATACAACCGAATTTTAAAAATTAATGAAAAAAAGAATATATCTAATTGCAGTTTTACTTGTTGTTACCGTAATGGTAGGGACAGGTTTCATTTCAAAAGATGGCTATGATTTTTCAGTATTTAGTACTGAAGGATTGGAGTTAAACTATAATGTTCCCACAGAGGCAGAATTCACACCATTGATAGCTCCTGTGACCCCAAGATTTTATTTGTTTTTGGGAAAATCCTATGTTGGATTTAAAGAAGCCCTTGGTTTTAAAGAATCGAGAGGAAATTACCATATTGTAAATGATTACGGATATATGGGGAAATATCAGTTTTCAAGAGCCACGTTGCGAATGATGGGGCTTAAGGATACGGATAATTTTTTATCCAATACCCGTCAACAGGAAGCGGCTTTTTTGGCCTATACTTCTCTGAACAAATGGGTACTTAGAAATGATATTAAGCGCTCTGTTGGAAAAACCATTGGCGGCGTGAAAATTACCGAATCCGGAATTTTGGCTGCAGCACATCTTGCTGGTGCTGGCAATGTTCAAAAGTTTTTAAGAAGCGGAGGTGCTAATGGATTTGAAGATGCCAATGGTACTTCAATTCGTTACTATTTAAGAATGTTTTCGGGCTATGATACTTCGCACATTGTGCCAAATAAGAAACCGAGGATAATGTAATCGTTATCCTTGAATGATAAATAAGGTGGGTCTTTTATGAAGGTCCACCTTTATTTTTTTCCACAAACTCACCGGTGCAGTTTTTATGTATTCAGATGGCAAGGTGATATCGCAGGCCACGCAAATTCTTGTTTGTGGGTTGAGGCTTTCAATCAGGCTTTGTAACATTTGATTGTTGCGGTAAGGGGTTTCAATAAAGAGTTGTGATTGATCAAAATCCTTGGAAGTTTTTTCCAGACGCTTCAACTCTGCTTTTCGTTCCCCTTTCTCAATGGGCAAATACCCATTGAAAGCAAAATTTTGCCCGTTGAAACCACTGGCCATCATTGCCAATAAAATGGATGAAGGACCAACCAACGGGATTACTTTAATACCAAGTTCGTGTGCATAATGCACCGCTCTTGCCCCAGGGTCAGCAATCCCGGGGCATCCTGCATCGCTTATCACACCAACGTCAAAACCTTCAAGACAGGGATTGAGCATTGGATATATTTCTTCAGGTTTGGTGAATTTGTTTATTTCTTGAATTTTTAGCGTGGGTTGTTGTTTTTCAGGAACAATACTTTTTATAAACCGTCGCGCATTTTTTTCGTGTTCCACAATGTAGTGGTCTATTTTTTCAACCGCATTTTTTACAGAAATGGGAAGCACTGCCAAAGGGGGCACATCACCCAATGGACATGGAATTAGGTATAAATCTCCTTTTTTTGAATTCATTGAAATGTTATTGGACTATTAGCTTTTTCACAGTCGTTTGCCCTTTGGTAGAAGTGATTTTGGCGAAATAAATTCCTGGGTTCAAACTTGAAACCGGAATTGTTTTTTCATTGCTGGAAATGTTTTCTTCGAAAGAAACCAAACTGCCTCTAACATCAAAAAGCTGAATTGTTTGAAGGGTATCGTTTTTTAAATTGAAAGTAACTTTTCCCGAAGTGGGGTTTGGAAGCATGGTAAGACTATTTTCAATTGAAAAATCTTCAGTGCCTATTATTGGATCTCCGGTTATTTTATAAATGGAACCGCCTTTATCAACTATGTAAAGCTCTTTATTGATGTCTTCTCCAAATGAAACCCAGTTACCGGAAAATTGGCCGTGATTAATCAAATTTCCCGAACTGTCCACTGTACCAATAATTCCGCTGCAATAATCCCCAAAAAAGTAAAGGTTGTTTATAGCAGGATACATTGAGCCTCTATAGACATAACCGCCTGTTATGGAACAATTGCCGCTGTTGTGAGTATATTCTGCAATAGGAAATGTTAGCTCGGACTGTGGGGGGCAATTCTGTGTATTAAATGGTTGTGTGCCTTCGTAGCATCTCCATCCGTAATTTAATCCAGCTTCACCAACGTTGACTCTGTTTATTTCTTCTCTGCTGGTTTGGCCCACATCGGCTATCCAAAGGTTATTTTCTGTAAAATCAAATGAAAAACGCCAAGGGTTTCGCAAGCCGTAGGCCCAGATTTCTTCACGAGCATTTGGGTTTCCAACAAAAGGGTTGTCTGCAGGAATACCATAATTATTTCCACCAGAAGGATTGTCCACATCTATACGCAATAATTTTCCAAGTAATAAATTAATATTTTGGGCGCGGTTTCCCGGATCGCCGCTGCTGCCGCCATCACCAGAGGCAATGTACAGATAACCATCTGGGCCAAAGGCCAAACACCCACCGTTGTGATTGGAAAAAGGCTGGGAAAAACCAATAATTGGTAGCTCAGAATTTTCATCGGCTATATCTGGATCTCCAGAATCTACTGAAAATCGTGAAACTTGTGTATCTCCATTTGGTTTGGTGTAATTAACAAAGAAATAACCGGTATTTATATAATCTGGGTGAAATGCCAAGCCAAGCAACCCTCTTTCGCCACCACTTGAAATTTGGCCTGAAATATCTAGAAAAGGTGTTGTGTTAACCGTTCCGTCTGCCTGGATTATTTTTATTTTTCCGCCTTGCTCTACTACAAAAAGGCGGTCATCGTTGGCGTGCTGCAAATTTAAAGGGTCGGAAAAACCACTCTTATAAAGCTCAATAGTAACTTCCTGGGCAAAAACAAGTCCTGACAGAAATAGAAATAATAGTGAAGGGATTAATTTTTTCATAGCTGATTTTTTTGGGAAAGTACTAAAGTAGGTAAATCAGCCGGATTTATTAGTTAAAGCCTTTGGGCAATTTGGTCACATGCTTCATCGATCATCTTGAAAACGTTTTCAAAACCAATATCTCCGCCAAAGTAAGGGTCGGGGACATCCACGTTTTCGCCCGGGAAAATTTCATCGAGAATCAGTTTTACCTTTTCTCTTTGGAAATCATTTTCGGCCAAAGCCAAAACGTTTTCCTTATTGCTGTTGTCCATTACATAAATCAAATCGAAATTTTCAAAATCTCTTGCACTGAACTGCCTTCCGCGTTGTTGGGTAATGTCTATATTGTATTTTTTACCAACGGCAATGCTTCTTTTGTCGGGTTCATCGCCAACGTGCCAATGGCCGGTTCCAGCGGAATCAACAAATATTTTTGAAGTGTCAACCTTAGATTTTAAGATACCTTCCGCCAAAGGCGAACGGCAAATATTGCCAAGGCAGACCATAAGGATTTTGTACTGTTGCAAAACGTTTGGGATTAATTTTTAAATTGCAAAGTTAGTAGGTTGTTAAAAACCTGCAACCTTGAAATTTGAAGTTTTAAATTTTTAGAGTGTCAACTTTTTACTAAGATCTTCCACGTACTTGCGGAACTGCTTGTCGGTACTGGAAAGGTTATCGACGGTTTTGCAAGCGTGAAGTACCGTTGCGTGATCGCGTTGCCCAATTTGTGAACCGATGGATGCAAGAGAAGCTTTGGTAAACTTCTTCGCAAAGAACATTGCCAATTGGCGTGCCTGAACAATATGTCTTTTTCGTGTCTTTGACTGTAAAGTGTCTACGTCCATTTGGAAATAATCACTAACCACCTTTTGAATGTAGTCTATGGAAACTTCGCGTTTGGTGTGTTTCACGTAGTTATCAACAATCTTGCGGGCAAGTTCTATCGTTATTTCCTTTTTGTTGAAAGAGGAATGAGCAATCAATGAAATGATAGCGCCTTCCAGCTCGCGAATATTCGTCTTGATGTTGTTTGCCAAAAACTCTACAATATCATCTGGCATTTCAACACCATCACGGTACAGCTTGTTTTTTATGATAGCGACGCGGGTATCGTAATCTGGGTGGTTTAATTCGGCAGAAAGTCCCCATTTAAAACGGGAAAGCAAACGTTGTTCGATGTCAATCATGTCAACAGGAGCCTTGTCGCTGGTTAAAATAACCTGCTTGCCGTTTTGGTGCAAATGGTTGAATATGTGGAAGAAAACGTCCTGTGTGCCGGCCTTGCCAGATAACAACTGTATATCGTCAACAATCAACACGTCTATAATTTGATAGAAGTGGATAAAGTCGTTGCGGTTGTTCTTCTTTACCGATTCAATGTATTGCTGTGTAAACTTTTCCGCAGAAATATACAGTACGGTTTTTTCGGGATACTTGTCCTTTATATCAACGCCAATTGCGTGGCCCAAGTGGGTTTTTCCCAAACCAACACCGCCAAAAATGAGCAGTGGGTTGAAGGAAGTTCCACCAGGCTTGTTGGCTACTGCTAAGCCTGCTGAACGTGCCAATCGATTTGATTCGCCTTCAAGAAAACTTTCGAAATTATAATTTGGGTTGAGTTGCGACTCGATCTTTACGTTGCGAATTCCTGGGATAACGAACGGGTTTTTTAGTTCCGGACTTTTATTTTTCAAGGGCACGTCAACTTCCTGGGATTGAAGGTTGCTTCGGTTAGCACTCGGAATTTTTTCAGTAAAAGGTTGTTTGTTGCCGTAAGTGTTTTCCATTCTAATGATATACACCAGTTTGGCAGATGTTCCCAATTCCTTGGTAAGTGCAACTTTCAAAATCTTAACGTAGTGTTCCTCAAGCCATTCGTAAAAAAACTTGCTGGGAACCTGAATGCTCAGCGCATTATCAGTTAGCTTTACCGCTTTGATAGGCTCGAACCAAGTTTTGTATGCCTGCGAAGTGATGTTATCTTCGATAAAAGCCAAACAATTGTTCCAAACCGATTCCGCAGTTTTGCTCATAGTTAAAAGTTGTGTTTTTTATTTTAAAAAGGTATGGCCAAAAAATAGGGGATGGAGTATTTCCGTGCTATTTCTTAACAATGCAAATATGTGAACAAAAAAGTTATAAAAAAAACCTGATTGGGGTTGAATTATTAGTTTTTTTTCGCGATACTTCCCTTTCGATAAAACTACAAAAAAACTTTCTTTAATAAACAAAAAACTTTGAAGAATACACTTACACAGATTAGAGTGCGTTATGGCGAAACAGACCAAATGGGTGTGGTCTATTACGGCAACTATGCACAGTATTTGGAACAGGGCAGGACTGAATGGCTCCGGGAGCTCGGTTTTTCCTATAAATGGATGGAAGCCAACAATGTACAGCTGCCAGTGGTCCATTTCAGTATAGATTATAAGCTACCTGCTTTTTACGACGATTTGCTTACCGTAAAGACAACTTTGAAGCAAATTCCCAATGTAAAAATTGAATTTTACTATGAAATTTATAATGAGTCCAAACAACTTTTGGTCACGGCGACCACTATTTTGGTTTTTGTAAATAGTACTACAAAAAAGTTGATGAAGGCGCCAGATTATTTAATTGAAAAGCTGAAAGAAGAATAATTAGTCTTCTATTCGTTTGACAGTCACTTTGTAAGTGCTTTCAAACACCTCAAAAACCCGTTCAGCTTCTTTTTTCCGAACCGCGATTTTGAACTCACAATTCAGTTCCATTTTTTGGTCAATGAGTTTTATGTCTTCATCTTTTATTATCCGCATCACGGTGTTCATTTCAGGATACTCAAATTTTAAGAGAAAAGTTTCATCAATGGTCCTTTTTACAATCTTGCAGGTTTCCAAAGCCATCTGCGCAGTGGCTTTGTATGCCTGTATCAAACCGCCCACGCCCAGTTTCGTCCCACCAAAGTAGCGAACTACCACCACCAAAATATCTGTGACATCAAAGGATTGCAATTGCCCATAAATAGGCATTCCCGCACTGTTTGAAGGTTCGCCATCATCATTTGCGCGATAATGTTCGTAGTTTTTGCCGAGCTGCCAAGCGTAGCACCAATGGCGTGCGCTGTGGTGTTGTTTTTTTAGGGTTTCAATATGCTCTTTAACTTCTTCATCCGAAGAAACCGGAAAAGCATAGCCAAAGAATTTACTTCCTTTCTCTTTAAAGAGAACCTCTTCCGAAGCCTTCAAAATAGTCTTATAGGTGTCTTTCTCCATTGCTATACCGCTATGGTTATCAATAGAATGCCGATGATTGCCAGGCCAATTCCTATCCAATTCTTCAACAATAATTTTTCTTTAAAAAGCAAAATTCCCAATAAGGTTGAAACCATTACAATCGCCACATTATTGACCGTAAAAATACCTGAACTATCAAAGATACCGCTTCGCAGCGCCTGTACTAAAAAATAAACTGAAAAGTAATTTGGGATTCCCAAAGCGATTCCTCCAAGCGCATTCTTAAATTGAAACTTAAAATTCCCCTTACTCGCTTGAAAAATTAAAATGAAAAATCCAATCACGGCCGCCATTGCATATATGGTTGCTGAGAAAATAGGGATATCGTCTTTAGCTATAAATTCACCTTCCAGATATTTAATGGTCGTATCAATGACGCCACTTCCCAAAAAAACCAAAATAGGAAAGATGAAATTTGAAGGTTTAATTTTTAAACCGTCCTGTGTTTTTATGGAAGCCAGATAAACTGCTACCAATGCCAAAATAATTCCAAGAATTTTAAAAATTCCGAGGCTCTCCTTATAATATAGCAGCCCAAAGAGAATAGGAATCACCACGCTCATTTTTGTAGCAACAGAAACAACGGAAAGTCCGCTGCGTTGCGTTGTTATTATCTCCTTCGTCGAAGGACGGTTCTCACGCTTGATGAACCCCCCGGGGAACTTCCCCGCCGCGTGCGTCCGC
>JAPKFY010000035.1 GCA_026646335.1 Aequorivita sp.
TTGGAAATAGCTATTTTTTTGTTCGGAGGAGGAATTAGTTTTTCCATTGTTCGTGATTATCACTTCAATTTTAAAGAAAAGAAATATAAGATTTTATTTTGTGTAGGTCCAGTGAAAATTGGCAGCTGGAAAAAATTTAAAAATCTAGAGTATATTTCAGTTTACAAAAACAAAAAAAATTTCTTTGAAATAAATCTGTGGTATGACCGAAATAGGCACTTCAATCTTGCTATTCAAAATAAGGCTGATACTGCTCTTATTATAGGCAAAGAATTGGCGAAAAAGTTGGAAATTGAATTATACGATGCCACAGATCCCCACAACTCAAAATGGGTTGATATTTTAAATCCTTAAAGTTATATTAACACCCCTTCCATCAATTGAAAGAGATTCGTAGATTTGTTTCAATCAAAAAGTTATGCAATTACAGAAGATAGACAGGGTAAAAACCATTACCAAAGAAGATTTTCTAAAAAATTATTTCAAGCCCCAAAAACCTGTTGTTATTGAAAGGTTTGTTGAGGATTGGCCTGCATTTACAAAATGGAATCTCGATTATATGGCTGATGTGGCGGGGGATAAAATGGTTCCCCTTTATGACAACCGCCCAGTAAGTCATAAAGACGGTTTTAATGAACCACACTCCAAAATGAAAATGCGCGACTATGTGGAGCTTCTAAAAAATGAACCCACTAAATACCGCATCTTTCTTTGGAATATTTTAAAGGAAGTGCCTCAGCTTCAAAAGGATTTTGACTATCCCGATTTCGGCCTGAAATTAATGAAAGGTTTACCGATGCTCTTCTTCGGCGGAAAAGAGTCGTACACTTTTATGCACTACGATATCGATTTGGCGAACATCTTCCATTTTCACTTCCATGGAAAAAAAGAAGTGATTCTTTTTGACCAAAAGCAAAACGATTATCTCTACAAAATTCCACATTCATTAATCACGCGGGAAGACATTGATTTTGTCAATCCAGATTTTGAAAAATGGCCTGCATTAAAAAAGGCAGAAGGCTATACTGCTCATTTGGAACACGGGAATGTTTTGTATATGCCCGAAGGCTATTGGCACTATATGCGCTACCTCACCCCTGGTTTTTCAATGAGTCTTCGCGCAATTCCAAGAAACCCGAAAAACTTGGCAAAAGCGGTTTACAACATTGCCTTTATGCGCTATTTTGATCAATTTATGCGAAAACTGAAAGGCCAAAAATGGATTGACTGGAAAAACCAACAAGCTATTGTTCGCACCAATAAAGCACTGTAATCTCTCAGGAATTCAGTATCTTTCCTTTTAATTTTTTCAAAGATGAAAACACTCGTAACTCTACTATTATTTTTCTTTATACAACTAACTTTTGCGCAGGCCTACTCGGGAAAAGGCGATGTGAAATTCCAAGTTGGAGCTAATTTTCAAAACAATGGCACTGGAATTATGGGCAGCCTTGATTTTGGTTTAGGCGAAAACATATCTGTAGGAATAGCTTCAGCCTATCTTTTAGGAGTTGATAAAGTGAGGGATTTGGATGGCAACGAAGAGCCATTTGCAGATTTTGAAGACCGTTTTGACCTTAGGGCCCGTTTCAATGCAAACCTCGGCAATGTTATAAATGTTGATGAAAATTTCGACGTATATCCTGGGCTTTACATTAGCATGAAAAATTTTGGAGGACATTTGGGAGCGCGTTATTTTTTCACAAGTGGCTTTGGTGTTTTTACAGAATTCAGCGTGCCTTTTGCAAAATACAATACAGATACTTTAACCCCTGCCGAAAAACTTCACAACCAATTCTCTGTGAATTTGGGAGCTTCTTTCAATATTTAAAAATTTCTACATTACAATAATAATTTTTTATCGTATTGCATCCTTTTCATAAAGTTCATATCTTACCAAGATAATTCAAAACAACCCACCCAATGAACGAATGGTTTGCAGCATTTGAACCTTTTGAAAAGGTTTACTGGTCTATCGCTTTAATCGCATCGGGAATTTTTATCGTCCTTATAATTCTAACCTTTGTAAGTGGTGATTTAGAAGACACAGGCGATGTAGATGCAGAAATAGAAGGCGACACAGGAATCCACTTCCAATTTCTTTCCTTTAAAAATCTAATCGGTTTCTTCACCCTTTTTGGATGGACGGGCATTGCCTGTATAGGCGAAGGCCTTTCAAAAGGAATGGTAATACTCATCTCCACTGTATGTGGATTGCTGATGATGGCCATAATGGCTTCACTTTTCTATTACCTAGGAAAACTAAACAGCAGCGGCTCATTAAAAATTAAGAACGCATTAAACCAAGTTGGCGAAGTTTACCTCACCATCGGCGCCAACCGCTCCAGAATAGGGAAAGTACACATCAATATTCAAGGAGGTCTTCGCGAGCTGGATGCATTGACCGACGAAACTTCAGACCTTCACCAAGGCGATATCATAACCGTAACCCAAATAACGGGCACCGGGATTTTAATAGTAAACAAACACACTTCCTAATCATGACTTTTTTACCACTACAAGCAGAATCATTTGCGCCTTTGTTGGCTATCGGATTCGCCATTTTATTCGTTTTTATCATCCTTGTCACCTTTATCAGAAGGTATAGACGTTGCCCTTCAGACCGTATTTTGGTTATTTATGGAAAAGTCGGTACAGGAAATTCGGCTCGCTGTATTCACGGGGGTGCTGCCTTTATCTGGCCGGTAATCCAAGATTATCAGTATCTTGATTTGACGCCTATTTCCATTGAAGTGAACTTGGTTAACGCTCTGAGTAAGCAGAACATTCGTGTTAACGTGCCTTCCCGTTTCACCATTGGTATTTCCACCGAACCGGGCATTATGCAAAATGCCGCCGAGCGTTTGTTGGGCCAAGGTTTGGAGCAAATTCAGGAGCTCGCAAAAGAAATCATTTTTGGGCAGCTGCGTTTGGTCGTGGCCTCTATGGATATTGAGGAAATTAACAACGATAGGGATAAATTTTTGACCAATATTTCAAACAGTGTTGAGTCCGAATTAAAAAAAGTAGGTTTAAAACTCATCAACGTAAACATCACGGATATTGTTGACGAATCAGGCTATATTGAAGCTCTGGGAAAAGAAGCCGCTGCCCACGCAATCAACGCCGCCCGTAAATCGGTAGCCGAAAAAAATAGGGATGGTTCCATTGGGGAGGCAAACGCGAAACAAGATGAGCGCACACAGGTTGCCGCAGCAAATGCACAGGCTGTGGAAGGCGAAAACATAGCGAAGATCAACGTTGCAAATTCAGATTCGTTGCGCCGCCAACGGGAAGCCGAAGCCGAAAGGGTTGCAATAGCCTCTGAAAAAGTTCAGACCGCAAAAGCATTGGAAGAATCGTATATCGCTGAAAAAGAAGCTGAAATAACCCGTGCGGAAAGAGACCGAAGCAGCCAATTGGCCGATATTATTGTTCCTGCCGAAATTGACAAACGAAAAGTAGAGATAGATGCCGAAGCAGTGGCCGAAAAAATAAGGCGCCAGGCCAAAGGGGAAGCAGACGCAATCCTGTTCAAGGCGCAGGCCGAAGCGCAGGGTATGCTTGAAATACTTACCAAACAGGCAGAAGGTTTTGACAGAATTGTAAAAGCAGCGGGAAACAACTCCAAAGATGCGGTGCTACTTATAATAGCCGACAAACTGCCGGAATTGGTTAAACTTCAGGCCGAAGCGATTAAAAACATCAAGATTGACAAAGTTACCGTTTGGGAAAACGGCTCTTCAAAAGACGGCAAAACCGCAACTTCCAACTTTATTTCGGGAATGTATGGCTCTGTGCCGCCGCTTCAGGAAATGTTCAATATGGCTGGAATGGAATTGCCGGAGTATTTGAAGGGGAAGAAGGTTGAGGATGGAAGTGATGAAACTAATGATGTAGATTTGAAGAAGAAATAATGAATTATAGAATGTAAGACTTGGTTATTACTATGTTGTATATACACATGTTATGGCCAATTAAAGAATATACATTTGAAGAAACTTATACTTTTATTAGCTTTTTTACTATTTACAATAAGCTTTTCCTTCTCACAGGTTTTAGAGTTAAATTTAACCGTAGGAGAATCATATTATCACGATACTGAATCCCAGGTTACTATGACTCAGGAACTCCACGGTGAATCATTTATTTCGGATATATCTTATGGGGGTAAAATGAGTTTCTTGGTTAAAGAAAAAATAGATTCCGTTTATCATTTAGAAGTAAGATTTCAGACAATGTATTTGAAAGTGAATACTAACGGAAATGATATCTCAGCGAACTCTCAAAAAGTTGATTCTACAGATATTCTTAGTATGCTTCTAAACGAATTGACGAAATCACCCTTTTATATTTCTATTATGAAATATGGAATCGTTAAAGAAGTCAAAATGGAGAAAATCTTTGATAACCTATTTAGTTTCAATCCTGATATACCTAAGCTTGAAAAAGCAAGAATGATATATATGTTAAAACAATCTTTCGGAGAAAAAGCAATGAAAGGATCAATGGAAATGCTAACAGCAATCTATCCAAAAGCACCTGTTAAAGAAGGAGATAGGTGGAAAAATAAAATAAGACTTGAAACTGTATCTGGCGTAACAATGGAAAATGAATTTGTATTAAAGGAACTAAACAAAGACTTTGCTATCATTAATAGCCAATCGAAAACAATCTCAGATGACAATAACTCATTTATAAAAATAAAAGGTGAATTATTAAGATTTAACTCTATCGGAAATATGACTTCGACTTTCAAGATTGACAAAAATACTGGTTGGATTAAAGAATCCGAGATTAAACAAAGTATCTCAGGAATGAACGAAAAAAAATGGCGAGAAGAATCTGAAATTATTTTAAAAATTCCATTTGAATATGTCGGTTCAATAATAGTGAAGAATGAATAACTGGTCACAACACGAGTATAAACACAATAGCGGATTAGTGCTTAATCCAATAGTAATTTTATAAATTTAAAGTCAGTTATAAACCGAAGTTTAATACGTAAATCCCGCTACTGCGTTTATACCAAACGTTACCCACAATTATAAAAAGCAAGACGAAGAATAGGTTCCAACTTGAATACGTTGCTCCTTTTGGTTGCTATTCCGAGTCGCACGCTACGCTGCCACAAATTTACAATTCGTTCCCACACAAGAGTTTCATTTAGAAATCTCCCCAACCTTCCCATAAACCAACTCACTCTCCCACCCACGATAAAAAAGATAATCCGCCAGTTTCTTTCGTTTTTTCTGAAGATTCTTCTCTAAGGTCAATTGTTGCATTCGCTTTTCTGCCAAGGCTTCAAAGGTTTTGTAGTATTCAGAATCGGGAATTTCCTTTAAAGCAATTTTGATGTTGAATTTTGAAATTTGACGCATTTTCAACTCATTCACAATCCTATTTCTTCCCCATTTTTTGGTTCTAAATTTTCCGCGAGCAAAGGCTTGCGCAAACCGTGTTTCATTTAAAAAATTGTGTCGCAGCAAGTGATCAATTATTTGATCTACCGCCACAGGGATCATCCGCATTTCATAGAGCTTTTGATGCACTTCCTTGTGGCAACGCTCTTGGTAGGCGCAGTAGCGTTCCATTCTTTTGGTGGCTTCATCAACGGTGTATGTTTTGGGAGTATTCACGCCTGGTTCAAATTTTTATGTGAAGATAAAACTTTTTACTTCCGCAGAAAAGAACCAAGAACCAAGACCGCTACGATACAAGACTCAAGACGGTTTTGAAAAAACCTCTGGATTATTATCACTTCCCTTTAGAGAGCTTGCCCGTACTTTTTGCGGGAGTTGGGGGTGGGACAAAAAAAAACCCCTTCAATCCCGATAGCTATCGGGAGAGGGGGTTTTGGTTATTTTATCAATTCACCATCTTTATCGTGAAAGTGATATTCGAGATACGTATAAGCATCGCGAGGTTGAATCTTTACCCATTTTTTGTGCTCCAAAAACCATTTGGTTCTAACACTTGGGAAGCCTTTGGTCAGAAAGGCCGCTATAAAAGGATGTGTATTGAGTGTTATCTTTTTATAGTCTTTTGTGAAGAGGCGTTTCACCTCTTCGTTTATTCTATTTACAACAATGATAGGCGCTTCAATTTCTCCGTCGATCACATTGCTGGGATCTTCTTCACGGGTCTTGATATTCATCTCTGGCCTAACCCGTTGGCGGGTAATCTGTATTAACCCAAATTTGCTTGGGGGCAGAATCTTGTGCTTTGCTCTGTCATCCTTCATTTCATCACGAAGGTGATTGTAGAGCTGTTTGCGGTGATTGGCATTTGCCAAATCAATAAAGTCTATCACAATAATCCCTCCCATATCGCGCAACCTCAGCTGTCTTGCCACCTCGGTGGCTGCAATCATATTCACTTCCAGCGCTGTGCCTTCCTGTGTTTTTTGCTTGTTGCTTCGGTTACCGCTGTTCACGTCTATTACGTGCATTGCTTCAGTGTGTTCTATAACCAAGTAGGCTCCTTTGCTACCTGATACTGTTTTTCCGAAGGAAGTTTTAATCTGCCGATCGATGCCGAATTTTTCAAACATCGGAACATTGCTATCATAAAACTTTACGATATTGTCTTTTTTTGGTGCAATTTCCTGCACATAATCTTTTATTTGCAAGTAGAGGGTCTCATCGTCAATATGTATTGCAGAGAATGAATCGTTAAACATATCACGGATGATAGAGGCTCCCCTGTTTAGCTCGCTCAGCACTTTTGAAGGGTGGTGCGCCCCTTGTAGCTTCTTACACATCGCTGTCCAGCGTTCGGTAAGGTTCTGTAAATCTTTGTCCAGTTCTGCTACTTTTTTGCCCTCGGCCACGGTGCGTATAATAACGCCAAATCCTTTTGGTTTAATGCTTGTTATCAAGCGTTTTAACCTGTCTTTTTCTTCGTTGCTTTCTATTTTTTGTGAAACAGAAACACGGTCAGAAAACGGAACCAGTACAATATATCTTCCGGCTATGGAAAGCTCGGAACTTATACGGGGTCCTTTTGTGGAAATGGGTTCTTTTACAATTTGAACCAAGATGGATTGATTGCTTTTTAGGGCATCGTTTAAGTTGCCGTGCTTATCAATCTCTTTTTCGAATGGAAAATTATTTAAGGTATAATCTTTTAACTTACCTGAGCTTACGCTTTTCACAAATTTCAGTTGTGAAAGCACTTTTGGCCCGAGATCGTGATAGTGTAAAAAACCATCTTTCTCGTAGCCCACATTCACAAAGGCGGCGTTAAGCCCGGGAACGGTCTTACGGATTTTGGCGAGAAATATGTCGCCTACCGTAAAATTGTTTTCCTCCTCTTCTTTGTGGAGCTCTATAAGTTTTCCATCCTTTAATAGGGCAAAATCAACTTCTTGTGAACCGGACCTAATAAATAATTCGTAGTTCACGTTACATTAATTTTGTTGTCCCGACGTAAAATCGGAACTAATTAAACAATATTTTTCACAGATTTTATATAAAAATCCGGCGAAATTATACCAAACCAAAAGCTGGCGGCAGTAATTTCATTTTCAAAGAACGATATTTCGTTTGTTTTATTCGGAAATAGCACCAAAAAGATGCAATTTCCGAAACACTTTTAAAACAGAAAAAGTAGTTTAGAAACTACTTTTTCTTTTTGTGGCGGTTAGCGCGACGTCTCTTCTTGCGCTTGTGAGTCGCTACCTTATGTCTTTTTCTTTTTTTACCACTTGGCATACTAAAGTCTTTTTTAATGTCCCGAATTTACTTCGGGGCGGGTTATTATTATTTTACGTCCACGTTGGTTTTTACACCCTCTACAAAAACTTTTGCAGGTTTAAAAGCCGGAATATTGTGGGCTGGTATTTTAATGGTTGTGTTTTTTGAAATGTTTCTACCAGTTTTTTCAGCTCTTGTCTTGATAATAAAGCTTCCAAAACCTCTTAAATAAACATTGTCACCACCTTCTAAAGAATTTTTTACTTCTTCCATAAAGGTCTCAACTGTAGCTTGAACTTCATTCTTTTCCATTCCTAATTTTTCTGAAATCTTCGCTACGATATCTGCTTTCGTCATTACTTTTAATTTTAAATGATTATTCTTTTACTAGATTTTTTTTAGAGACCGCAAATATACATATTTTAAAATCAATAATTCAAACCTTAATCCTTTAAAATTTAAAGGGATATAGATTAATTTTGCCCAATGCCAAAAACAACCCTGTATTTTTCCAATAAACTCATTGCGTGGTATTTACAAAACAAGCGTGAATTGCCGTGGCGAAATACGGTAAATCCCTACCACATATGGCTTTCAGAAATTATGCTCCAGCAAACACGGGTTTTACAGGGCTTGCCCTACTACCTGAAATTTGTTGAAGCCTACCCGAAAGTGGAGGATTTGGCCAAAGCCCCAGAAGATGAAGTTTTAAAACTCTGGCAGGGTTTGGGCTATTATTCGCGCGCCCGAAACTTGCACGCCACCGCTAAAATGGTTTCCGAAGAAAGAAATGGCATCTTTCCCAACCAATACAGCGATTTATTAAAGTTGAAAGGCGTGGGTGATTACACCGCAAGTGCAATAGCCAGTATCTGCTTCAATAAACCCGAAGCAGTTGTTGATGGAAATGTGTATCGCGTGCTTTCGCGTGTTTTTGGAATTTCCACTCCTATTAATACAACCGCTGGCCAAAAAGAATTTAAACAGCTTGCCCAGCAATTGATCGACAAAAAGCAACCCGGCACCTTCAACCAAGCTATTATGGAATTTGGCGCACGTTATTGTGTGCCGCAAAACCCTGATTGTGGAAATTGTATTTTCAATGACAGCTGCGTGGCTTTTCAGCAGAAAAAAGTATCGGAGCTTCCTGTGAAAATAAAGGCCAAGCCAGTGAAAAAAAGATTCTTCAACTATTTGGTAATCCTTTCTGAAAACGAACACACCATCCTGCAGCAGCGCACGGGAAAAGGAATTTGGCAGAACTTATATGAATTTCCTCTGATTGAAACTTCGGAAGAAATAAATCTCTCAGCTTTAAAAAAACTTCCGCAATTTCAAATTTTTTCAGAAGAACTGGATATTGAAAATATATCGCTTTTCAATGAAAAACCCATAGTGCACAAACTTTCGCACCAGCATTTGAATACGCGTTTTTGGATTGTTGAAACTTCGCGCCGCAGCGGGCAGACGGAAGAAACTGAAAACGCTGTCCCTATTTCAGAAATAGGAGGTTATGCGGTTCCCGTTCTGATTGCGGATTTTGTTTCGGAGTTTTTTGAGAATTATTGATTTTCCGCATTTTAAATAGCGCGGCAAGAAATCAATTCATATAAAAATTTAAAAATTGATTATATTTAAAACGCAAAATCTACCTTTGCACAATATTAAAGATATACAATTATGAGTGGAACACTGAACAAAGTAATGTTGATTGGGCATACTGGCGATGATGTAAAAATGCATTATTTTGAAGGCGGAAACAGTTTGGGCCGTTTCCCGCTTGCAACCAATGAAACCTATACAAACAAAACGACCAACGAACGTGTAACCAACACCGAATGGCACAACATCGTGGTTCGCAATAAAGCCGCGGAAATCTGTGAGAAATATCTGAAAAAAGGCGACATGGTCTATATTGAAGGCCGCCTAAAGACCCGCAAATGGCAGGATGATAAAGGACTAGATAGATATAGCACCGAGATTCACTGTACTGATTTTACCTTTTTGACTCCAAAAGGCGAAAGCAGCAGTACTGCAAATAGCAATGCTGGACAAAACATCCAGAAACCTCAGCCCACAGCGGAACCGCAAAACAACAATTCAGTTTCTGAAGAGGAGGACGATCTTCCTTTTTAATTTTTAACTAAAACCAATAACTTGGACACAGAGCCCCCTGGTTTACTTTTCTTTTTTAATGTTTTGGATGTTACCCAAATAACAAGTGGTGTATTACTGTTTGTTCTTTTAGCCTGTTCTGCCCTCATTTCGGGTGCCGAAGTGGCTTTCTTTTCATTGACTCCCTCTGATTTTGAGACCAATGAAGAAAAAGCAATCGCAAAGAAGCTTGGAATTGTTCAGCGCTTATTGGTAAGGCCAAAAAAACTATTGGCCACTATTTTGGTGGCGAATAATTTTATAAACATTGCTATCGTACTTATTTTCGACTCTTTGACTGATGAACTTTTTTCGGGAATACAATCGAACTTTTACGGAATTGATGTTCGTTTTATTGTTGAAGTTGGCGTGGTTACTTTTTTTATTCTGCTTTTTGGTGAAATTCTTCCAAAGATATATGCAAACCGCAACCGTATTTCGTTTGCCGCTTTTATGGCACAGCCACTAAATGTTTTGGACACATTGCTGTCGCCAATCAGCTTGCCGATGCGCTCTGCCACTATCTATCTTCACGATCGCTATGGAAAACAGAAATCAAACATTAGCGTGGACCACCTTTCGCAGGCACTTGAACTTTCTAATCAAGACACTACCTCCGAGGAGCAGAAAATACTCCAAGGCATTGTTACCTTCGGAAATACAGACACCAAACAGGTGATGAAAAACCGAATGGACATTTTTGCACTTAATGAAGAGCAATCCTTTAAAGAAATTCTGCCAGAAATTATCCAGCGCGGCTACTCACGGATTCCTGTTTACAAAGACAATATAGACAACATCACCGGAATTCTTTATGTGAAAGATTTGATTCCCTACACAGACCGAAAAATCCTAGATTGGAAAACCCTGAAACGCGAAGCCTATTTTGTTCCCGAAAACAAAAAACTGGATGATTTGCTCAATGAATTCAAGGAAATGAAGATGCACCTCGCCATTGTTGTTGATGAATACGGTGGCACGAGCGGATTGATTTCTTTGGAAGACATTATTGAAGAAATCGTGGGCGAAATAAGCGATGAGTTTGACGATGAAGATTTGATTTTTTCAAAGTTGGATGACAAAACTTTTGTTTTTGAGGGAAAAACACCCCTGAAAGATTTTTATAAAGTGATAAAACCCGAAGACCCCGAAGTTTTTGAATGCGAAAAAGGCGAAGCAGAAACGCTGGCTGGATTCCTTTTAGAAATTTCAAAAGGCTTTCCGAAGAAAAACGAAGTAATATCTTTCAACAATTATGCGTTTACCATTGAAGCGTTTGAGGGCAAGCGCATCAAACAAATAAAACTTACCATTGAAAATTTATAGTCTCGTTTTCCTAATACTTGCCAGTTTTTTCTTCCTTACTTCCTGTGAAGACGATTTTTTGGTAAAACCTTCGGCAATGTTGCGTCTGGACTATCCAAAACCTGAATACCGAACAATAAAAACGGACTGTCCTTATTCCTTTTCAGTGAATGAAAATACAACAATCGTCCGCAAAAAAGACTGCAACATAAACATAACATATCCAAATATGAAGGCCACTTTGTATTTGACCTATAATGACGTTCGGAACAACAATCTGGATTCCTTGTTGCGGGATGCCCAAAATCTGGCTTATGACCACACCAGAAAGGCAAACAGCATTCCCGAGCAACCTTTTGTGAATCCTGACAAAAAAGTGTACGGAATGTTTTATATGATTAACGGAAACGCCGCTACCCAAGCCGAGTTTTACGCCACAGACAGCATCAACCA
Source organism: Aequorivita sp. (assembly GCA_026646335.1). Classification (GTDB taxonomy): domain Bacteria; phylum Bacteroidota; class Bacteroidia; order Flavobacteriales; family Flavobacteriaceae; genus Aequorivita. The sequence continues at coordinate 11,610 of JAPKFY010000035.1, forward strand.
TTTCTTGAACGGCGCATTGTACTTTGACGCCAAACCGAATTTTGACTCCATCTATCCGGCCGTTATTTATCTTCGTGAAGATATCCGTAAATTGATGGAAACCATTACTTGGGAATAATCGCTAAATAGCTATTTTTTAAAAAGTTAACAAACCCTTCACAAATGGTAAGTCAAGTTTTTGTAACTTTTGGCTACAAAAACTTCAGCTATGTTCAAAGTATATTCCCGTTACGGTATCTGGATAGCAGCAATCCTTATTATTTATTTTCTTATCTTAAAATTAGTAGGACTTCATCAATATCCTATATTGAGCGCGTTCAATGGGTTGATTTTTGGGCTTGGCATTTACCTCGCTCTCAAAAAATACAAGTCCCAAAAAAATAATTTCAAATTTGAAAAAGGATTTGAGGTAGGCCTTTTTTCCGGCGGAATAGCTTCCCTGCTTTTTACCGTTTTTATGGCCATCTATATGTACCAGATAGACAGCGAATTTGCTGCTGGAATCTTGAAGACATGGGGTCTTGAATATGACCTGGGAACTTTTATGCTGCTTTTGACTATTTTGATCATGGGCTTCGCCACCACCTTGATTTTGACACTTGCTTTTATGCAACTTCTCAAAAAATCGTGGAACACCAAGGATGGAAACAGGAACACCCTTTGAAGAAAATTCCAAATCCGTCACCCTGAGCCTGTCGAAGTGCCAAATTCCAAATCTTATGAACGGTTTTAAGTTTCAAAAAAAAATGAAGCTATTCCGTTGGATAATTGGTCCTGAAAAGATTAAACAAAAAACACTTTGTTGTTTAAGTTTTAAAAATTATATTTGCAGCCCCCTACGCAAACCATGTTTGCTTCGGAGGCCAAGGCCCTCGAAAATGTTAGGGAAAATTAAGTTTAACTAATTTATAAACGATTCGCTATGTACGCAATTGTAGAGATAGCAGGGCAGCAAGTAAAAGTTGCGAAAGACCAAAAGGTTTTTGTCAATCGTTTGCCAGTTGAAGAAGGAAAAAAAGTGTCTTTTGACAATGTACTTCTTATTGGTGACGGAGACAATATTACCATTGGCGCCCCCGCTATAGACGGAGCTCAAATAGGAGCCAAAGTCGTAAAACACCTTAAAGGTGACAAGGTTATTGTATTCAAAAAGAAAAGAAGAAAAGGTTTCCGCAAGAAAAACGGTCACCGTCAGTATCTTTCTGAAATCGTAATCGAGAGCATTGTAGCTTCAGGAGCTACACCTGCCAAAAAAGAGGAGCCTAAAGCAAAGCCCGCAAAGGTGAAAGCTTCAACCCCTAAAAAAGAAACAAAAGCTGCTGCTCCAAAAGCAAAAGCTGAAACTAAGGCACCTGCCAAGAAAGCTGCGCCAAAAAAAGCCGCCAAAGCCGATGATCTTAAAAAGATTGAAGGTGTTGGGCCAAAAGCTGCTGAAGCTATGGTTGCTGCTGGATTGGACACTTTTGCTAAAGTAGCAAAAACAAAACCAGAAGCTATCGCAACTCTTCTTTCTGATGCAAGTTCAAACTTGGCACATTTAGTTACAGACACTTGGCCAAAGCAAGCGCAATTAGCTGCTGACGGAAAGTGGGATGAGCTAAAAGAATTGCAAGACAAATTAGACGGTGGGATCGAAAAATAATCCTGCTAAAGTATAATATTTAAAACCGAAACAAAATGGCTCACAAAAAAGGAGTTGGTAGTTCCAAAAACGGTCGCGAATCAGAATCAAAACGTCTAGGCGTTAAGATTTTCGGAGGGCAGGCCGCTATTGCTGGAAATATCATTGTAAGACAAAGAGGATATACGCACCATCCAGGTGAAAACGTATATGGTGGAAAAGACCATACCTTGCATGCGCAAGTTGATGGCCTGGTAAAATTCACCAAAAAGAAAGACAACAAGAGCTACGTTTCCATCGTTCCAAACGCCGAAGCATAGTAAAGACTATCTTGTCCAATATTTAAAAAACCTTCACAGTACTGTGAAGGTTTTTTTGATTAAACTACAATTGAAAGTTAACGAAGCAGCAATTTTAAACCTTCTTCCGAAACATTTAGCAAGCCCACTTTCGGTAAACGCGCAGTTAGTTTTCTCCAGTTTTCATCCTTTTTATAGATGTTTTGAAGCATGTCTGAAGCCTGCTCTATCTGTTTATCGTTTGCAAGCGTTATCGCTGTCCAATATTGCATTTCTAAGTTTTCGGGAAACATTTTCATGGCAGCATTGTATTCCTCCATTGCGCTTTTCATTTCATTCTTTTCAACAAACAAATCGCCTTGGTTCATATGTTCATAGGCTCGAAATACTTTTAAAAGCCTATCAATCTCCTTTATGGGATTTTCAGAATCGTCTACTCTTAAGTCCAAAGTCCTGTCGTTCCAGGGTTCTTTGGTAGCTTCAGGAGCAACAATCATTAAGGCCGCAGATTGTTTTCCGCGAATATCCCCTCCCGCATTCTGTGCTGCTAGCAAAACTGCCACCATCCTTTCAGCCAACGGCAATATATTATTTTCTTTCCAAGCTTTCTCCATTGCTGGCACAACTTTATCATTGAGCATCATATTTGCCTGTACCGAAAAGTTTTCGCCATTGGTATGGCCTGCGTAATCAATACAACTTTTGCCCGTATGTGTTGCAGCCCTCCCCAGCTTGTCTAGAATTGCGACTTGCCGGAAATCCCTGCCTTCGTCATCACTCAATAAAATATCCAGTGCCTCTTGGGGTGTTTTTCCTTGTTTTAATAATTCCAGCCCGCGAATCCCGAATGATCTGTTGGTAAATGATTGCGTTGCAACAACACCCACCCCAGCTTCGCCCCAGGAAACACCAGTGCCAACACTGAACCAATGGCTTTGCACCGCCACTGCCATTTCGCCTGTTTTGGCATCACGGGCAACTATGGAGAAGGTATGCGCCAAAGGATCGTTTGGTTTAGTGTTCTGTGCATTCATAGTAAAGATTGAAATGAGTGAAAGAAAAAGAATAATAGGTTTCATCTGTATAAAATATTTGAGAAAAAGGAATGCTTCTACTGCGCTCTGCACAGGTATGAAATGCCCCAATATATCTTCGATTGGTTTGTAATTTGTTAATGGGCATTTCATAATAATAGATTTTATGAATTTAAAGATAATTCTAATTTTCATAAAATGTACTTGCAGATTTTCTGAAAATTCACAAAAAACCCCACAAGCTGTGGGGTTATATAATTCATTAAAAAGGAAAGACTATCCTTTCAAGCTCGCGCTTAAATACTCGCGGTTCATACGGGCAATGTTTTCCAGGGAAATTCCCTTTGGACACTCGATTTCGCAAGCACCGGTATTTGTACAGTTTCCAAAACCTTCTTTGTCCATTTGAGCTACCATATTCAACACGCGTTCCGTAGCTTCAATTCTTCCCTGTGGCAGCAAAGCAAACTGACTTACTTTAGCTGAAGTAAACAACATTGCACTTGCGTTTTTACAGGCAGCCACACAAGCGCCGCAACCAATACAAGTAGCCGCTTCAAAAGATTCATCTGCATCGTGTTTGTTTATTGGAATAGTGTTGGCATCAATAGTATTTCCAGAGGTATTCACTGAAATATACCCGCCAGCCTGCTGAATTCTGTCAAAAGCACTTCTGTCCACCACCAAATCCTTTATTACCGGAAATGCCTTTGCGCGGAATGGTTCAATAACAATAGTATCACCATCGTTGAACATACGCATATGCAATTGGCAAGTTGTAACCAATCTATCGGGTCCGTGAGGTTCTCCGTTTATTTGTAAGGAGCATGCACCACAAATTCCTTCGCGGCAATCGTGATCAAAAACTACGGGCTCATCGCCTTTGTTTATCAAACCTTCGTTGAGAACGTCGAGCATCTCTAAAAAAGACATGTCACCTTCTATTCCGTCAATAGGATATGTTTTTAATTCTCCCTTTGTATTTGCGTTTTTCTGACGCCAGATTTTTAGTGTTAACTTCATGTTGTTAAAAGTTATGTGTTAAGCGTTAAGCGTTAAGCCCTGAACACTTTATATTTCTCTAATTATTGCTTCTTGGCATTTTTTAAATAATTAATATATCCATTTAAAATAGCTTTGGTTTTTTCATACATCTGTCGGAATTCCAACATAATCTCGTCATCAATATAATCTTCATCCCTTGCGATAATAACTTGATTTAATGATTCACAAAGTGAACCACGTGCCACTCTGCACGCCTGAATATTTTCTTGAAAATGATACCTTCCATAACCTTCCGGAATATTGTCGGAAATTGATCGGGAAAATCGTCTTAATTGGTTTGTCAAGGCAAATTTCTCGTCCGCCGGAAATTTAGGCAAAATTCTTTTGGAAACATAGCGCCTTAAATCAGTTGCCGAATTCCAACACTCCAAATCTTCAAAATAATTTATTTGAGCCACATTAATTTACTTTTTAAGTTTTCACCCTTAACATCTAACCCCTAACCTTTAACCCTATTTATAGCTTCTCGATTTAACTTCAATATTTTCGTATTCCAATTCTTCTTTGTGAAGCACTTCCTTTCCGGGATCTCCGGTGTATTCCCAGGCGGCAACGTACATAAAGTTTTCATCATCGCGAAGGGCTTCTCCTTCTTCTGTTTGGTATTCTTCGCGGAAGTGACCACCACAAGATTCATTTCTGTGTAGGGCATCTTTCGCAAACAATTCACCCAATTCAAGGAAGTCTGCAACGCGCATCGCTTTTTCAAGCTCGGCATTCATTTCGTTCATTTCTCCGGGAACTTTAACGTCTCTCCAGAATTCTTCGCGCAATGCTCTAATTTCAGTCATTGCCGACTCTAGATCTTTTGCATTACGGGCCATTCCACATTTGTTCCACATAATATGTCCCAATTTTTTGTGGAAATGATCTACAGAGTGAGTTCCTTTATTATTTATCAACATATCCAATTGTTCGCGAACCTTGTTTTCGGCTTCATCGAATTCTTTAGAGTCTGTTGGTATTTTTCCTGTTTTAATATCTGAAGCTAGGTAATCGCCAATAGTGTATGGCAATACAAAGTATCCATCTGCCAATCCTTGCATCAAGGCCGAGGCCCCCAAACGGTTTGCACCGTGGTCACTAAAGTTGGCTTCACCCGTTACATAGCAGCCTGGAATTGTAGATTGCAAGTTGTAATCTACCCAAATACCACCCATAGTATAATGTACTGCAGGGTATATCATCATTGGGCTTTCGTACGGATTTTCATCTACGATTTTCTCGTACATCTGAAAAAGGTTTCCGTATTTATTCTCAATAACCTCTTTCCCAAGTTTTGTTACTTCTTCTTTGGAAGGGTTGTGGTTTCCGTGCATTGCAGCTTGCTCTTTTCCGTAGCGCTCAATTGCTGTAGCAAAGTCTAGGAAAACAGCCTGTCCTGTTTTGTTTACGCCAAAACCAGCATCACAACGTTCTTTAGCTGCTCTAGAAGCAACATCACGCGGCACTAAGTTTCCAAAAGAAGGATATCTTCTTTCCAAGTAATAATCTCTTTCTTCTGCTGAAAGATCTATCGCTTTTTTCTTTCCTTCCCGGATTGCAATAGCATCTTCCTTTTTCTTCGGAACCCAGATTCTTCCGTCGTTTCTCAAAGACTCTGACATCAAGGTCAATTTACTTTGATGCTCTCCAGAAACGGGAATACAAGTTGGGTGAATTTGCGTGTAACAAGGGTTAGCGAAATACGCCCCTCTTTTATGGATTTTCCATGCAGCTGTTGCGTTACTTCCCATTGCGTTCGTAGAAAGAAAGAAAGCATTTCCGTAACCTCCCGAAGCGATAACCACGGCATGGGCGGAATGTCTTTCAATTTTTCCTGTAACCAAATCGCGTGCAATAATTCCTCTTGCTTTGCCATCCACGATCACTAGATCCAGCATTTCGTGACGGTTGTAAGGCGTGATTTTTCCACGGTTTATTTGGCGGTTCATTGCGGAGTAAGCTCCCAAAAGCAATTGTTGACCAGTCTGACCTTTCGCATAAAAAGTACGTGAAACCAAAACCCCTCCAAAGGAACGATTGTCCAAATAACCCCCGTATTCACGGGCAAAGGGAACACCCTGCGCCACGCATTGGTCAATGATGTTTGCCGAAACCTCAGCGAGACGGTACACGTTGCCTTCGCGGGAACGGTAATCGCCACCTTTTACGGTGTCATAAAACAATCTGTAATTTGAATCGCCATCGCCTTGATAGTTTTTGGCAGCGTTGATACCTCCTTGTGCAGCAATAGAGTGCGCACGGCGCGGAGAATCTTGATAGCAAAATGTTTTTACGTTATAGCCCAATTCTGCAAGCGTTGCTGCGGCGCTTCCACCGGCAAGACCTGTTCCCACCATAATTACGTCTATATTACGTTTGTTGGCAGGGTTAACGAGGTTTATCTCGTTTTTATGGTTTGTCCACTTATCGGCTAAGGGTCCTTTTGGGATTTTGGAATCTAATTTCGACATTGCTTTTTCTTTTAGTGGATTTGATTAAAGTGAAGGTAAAGGGCAATGAAAATAAAGCCTAACGGAATAAATATTGCATAAAACTTTGTAAACCCTCTCAACCCTTTTGAATATTTATTGTTCCAGCCCATACTTTGGAAAGACGAAGAAAAGCCGTGCCAAAGGTGAAGCGCCAACAATACAAAAGCCAAGCAATACAAGCCTGTACGCACTGGGCTTTCAAATTTGTGGAGCAGCTCCGGGTAATAGCGAGTGGCATCCAGCGGATTGCTTTCAACGTATTTGTGAACTATTTCCGGAAACCAGAAATCGTAAAAGTGAAGTCCTAAAAACGCCAAAATAACAGCACCGCTAATAATCATATTTCGCGAAGCCCAAGATGAGTTTTTGTTGCCTTTGAAGGATTTGTAACTGATTTGTCTTGCGCTGCGGTTTCTCAATTCAAGAACCACTCCCATTACAAAGTGGAAAATAACGCCAATAATTAGAATAGGCTGGGCGATAAATTGCACCACAAAATTGTGCCCCATAAAATGAGACAAACTGTTAAAGGTTTCAGGGTCTATGACCGAAGTAATGTTAATGGTAAAGTGTTGCGCCAAAAAGAAGACGAGAAACAAGCCCGAAAGAGCCATCGCTACTTTTCGCGCAATTGAAGAGGTTAGTATTGCCATTATGGTTTTATTTCAAGAATAGTTACACAAAAATACACTTCAAGAGGCTTGTTGCCAAACATTCTTGGTTCTTTGAAATCTATTTAGAATCGGTTTAAATACATTGCCCTACTTAACCTCAAATTTAGAAGTTGCAGCCTTGCCGTTTACCGAAACACTCGCTTTATATTTTCCCTTCGGGAGATAGATTTTTCCATTTTCGGCTTTTTTATTGTCAACCTTAGCTTTAGCTGTGGTTGATTTTTCACCTGCTTTTTCAAGTGCCTTCATTCCTTTTTCTGAAATAGAAAAATCATAATCCATTAGGTTTATGCCTTTTGTGGCTTCCAAAGTGAGTACTTGCAGTTCCTTTCCATCTTCGGTTTTGATGGCAATAGTTGCTTTTCCAAGTTGCGGGCTGTAAAATTGGATTTTTGTTTTCGGTTCATAAACTTCACCCCAAGTGCTCCATTTTCTTCCCCAACGAGGGGAAAAATTCAAAGAATCTATTTCAGCAAGAACCACCTCATTCATACTATTTGAATTCAATTTTTGGAGCAAGGCAATGTCTGCCACATAAATAGATCTGCCGTGGGTTCCCAAAACCAAATGCTTGGCTTCTGGCTGTATCACCAGATCGTGCACGGCAACATTTGGCAATTCTTTTGAAAACACTTCCCAGCTATCGCCGCGATTGAAAGAAACATAGGCCCCATTATCCGTTCCCAAATACAGCAAATCTTCATTCACAGGATCTTCCTTTATTACATTAATTGGCGAAGTTGGCAGATTACTGCTGATGTCCTTCCAGGTAGCACCATAATTATCGCTCACATAAACGTAAGGCTTAAAATCATCCCAACGGTAGCCGTTTAAGGTTGCAAATACCCTTTCCTTTTTATGGGAAGAAGCAATCACGCGGCTCACCCAAAGATCTTTCGGAAAAGTTTCTGAAATTTTCATCCAGCTTCCGCCCGCATCTTTTGAGACATATAACAAGCCATCGTCACTACCTGTATAAAGCAAACCAAACTGAAAAGGAGATTCGCTGATACTGGATAACGTACCATAAGCCACATTACCAGGTTTTCCGCCCTGTGTTAAATCTTCTGAAATTGCCGTCCAATCATCCCCTTGGTTCATGCTTCGCATCAGTTTGTTTCCGCCTAAATAGAGAATGTCCTGATTGTGCTTGCTCAGTAAAATGGGGGTTTGCCAGTTGAAACGGTACGGACTGTCGCCCAATTCGTGTTTCGGCTGAATGTAAACAGACTTGTCGTCATTTCTATTCAGTCTGTAATAATTGCCAAACTGAAAGCCTGTGAAAACAATTTTATTGTTTCTATTGTCAATTTCTACTTGCATCCCATCGCCCCCAAAAAGGAAATCGTAAGGATACTTGCCATTTTGAAGCCAACCAGAGTTCGCCTCATAATCGTGCGGGCCAACCCAAACCCCATTGTCCTGAAGACCTCCGTAAACGTTGTAGTTTTTTTCGCGATCCACATTCACCGCATAAAATTGACCCACGGCAGGAGTGTTGTTCTTTATCCACGTTTTGCCATCGTCATAACTTATGTTTACGCCGCCATCGTTGCCATCAATCAAATGGCCCGGCATTTTGGGGTTTATCCAAAGTGCGTGATGGTCAACATGCACATTATCAGCATCTATACTTGAAAAGGTTTCCCCCCCATCGGCAGATTTTAGGATTGGCACGCCGTACACATATATTTTGTTGGCATTGCTTGGGTCCACGTGTATTTTTCCAAAGTAATACCCGTACGAATAATACAGATCATCCAAGTAACCTTCGTGGGTTTTCTTCCAACTTTTTCCGCCGTCGGTGCTTTTGTAAACCTCAGCGCCAATAACAGGCGTGTTAAAAAGTGCGCTGTTGGCATCTTCCAGGTATTTCGCAAGATCTTCAGGTTTTACGGTACCTACACGTACCATTTGTTTAACGTTTTCGGCGCGGTATTTTTCCTGGAACCCGTTCATTTTAAGAAACTGGTCCAGTTTTTTATCGTCCAAGGCAAGGAAGGCAGTTAGGTCCATTCCCCTAAAATCGTCTTTTGTAAGTATGTCTGTTTTCTCCTTTTTAGGCTCTTCTTTTCTGTGGAATTGGTTGTCCACAATCAAATAAACCGTGTTGTCATCCACCACGGCAGTGCCCATACGGCCCATCCCCTTGCCCACTGGCAGACCGCTATTTTCAGTGGAAACTTTGGTCCACGTACTTCCCGCATCTGTACTTTTATAAACGCCGCTGCCCTCACCACTGCCCTCAAAATTCCAGGCTTTGCGGTCTTTGTCCCACGCGGTGGCGTACATCGTATTGAAGTTTTTCGGGTCTGTGGAAATTTCAATAATGCCCGTTTCATCATTTATAAAAAGGGTTTTACTCCAGGTTTTCCCGCCATCGACGGTTTTAAAAACCCCGCGCTCTTCATTGGTGGAATACAAATGCCCCACCGCGCCCACAATCACTTCATTGGGGTTGGAAGGGTTTATAAGAATACTGCTAATATGGTGGCTGTCCGTTAGCCCCACGTTTTGCCAAGTTTTGCCTTTGTCTTCGCTTTTCAGCAAACCAATTCCTGCATAGGAAGAACGGGAAGCATTAACCTCGCCCGTGCCCACCCAGATGGTACCTTTTTGCCAATCTACCGCCACACAGCCCACGTTTTGGGTAGGGCTATTGTCCATAACCGGTGTAAAGGAAGTACCGTTATTGTTGGTGTGCCATAGCCCGCCACTGGCATAGCCCACGTAAAACTCTATGGGGTTGTTGGGGTTTACCGCAAAATCTACCACGCGGCCGCTCATAATGCTGGGGCCAATGCTTTTAAAGGGAAGGTTTTTTACTGGAGAAGCCTGTGCCAATTGTGTTTTTTGTTGCAGACCAGTCTCTAAAGCTGCTGCGGGAGTAGCGGTCTGCTGCGAGAAAACTACTGTTGTAGCCAGGCAGAGCGCCGAAAGGAAAAATTTATTCATAGGATTGGTTTTGAAAAGATGAAGGTACTTAAACGGGGTGGGTTTTGCAAGAACTGTAAAAACGAAGGATCAAGGTGAGAGAGGCTAGCTAAGAAAAATAAATTATTGATCAAGAATTGTGATGTCCTATTTAATTGGGCTTCAATAGGCTATTACAGCTGCTTTCAGGGCGATAGTCAAGCAGTTTTGCAAGCCAAATTTTGAATTGTAGGAAAAAAGGGCTGTTTTCCTACATTTTAAGGACTTTGCTATGGCTTTGCTATGGCTTTGGTATGGCTTTGGTATGGAGTATCTATGGGGGAGGATTTTTGGGCACGACAGTTGGTTTAATTTAGTCTCTTTTTCTGATAATGAGGACTTCATCATCAGAAAATTCCATCCAGGCTAGATCATAGATATAATGGAACATTTTGTTTTGGGAGTTAATATGGAAATGGGTGTGGTATTTGAATCGGAATTTTTTCTTCTCCAGTTGATTTCTATATATTTTTACCTGCGTCTTATTTTCGCCCAACAGTTCCCAAAGTATGGCATAATTCCTTTTTAAATAGCCGTTTATTTCTATTGCAGCGATCTTGCTGATGTAGCGCACATTTTTGTGGTAGTGGTTTTTACAGCCGACGGAGCAGAAGATCATATCGGTTCGGCCGTGGAGTAATTTTTGGCAAATCTTGCATTTTCTTTCCATAGCATTCCCTACTATACCTACAAATATAACTTATTCGTTCTTAACGGCTATAAACACTTACTAACGGTTTTCGGCGACCAGTTGGTTTTTTAATATTTATTTTTGAATAATCAATTTCGCCATAGCTATGGACAACAAGGAAGAACACACCATTATTATGTACCGACCTCCTGCAACTGCCGGACGGATCAAATTTTTAATCCCATTTGTGCTCAAAGCTGAAAGGGATGCTTTTAAAAAGCTGAACGGTTCTTTTTACCACCCCAACCAAAAGCTATGGAGCTTGGTGAACACCCAGGCCAATGTTGATTTGGTGAAGGGTCTCTTTGGAAATAAAATGCAAATTGCGGATTTGAACCTTTTGGCCAAAATACCCAAAGTTGTTGTTTCAGAAAAAATACAGGCTGAACTGGACCGGAATCACCAAAAGATGGTGTTGAAGGGGTTCAGTGCTTCTACCATTCGGAATTATCAGCACGCTTTGAGCCAGTTTTTCAGTTATTTTGAAACGGCCGATTACAAGGCCGTTAGCAAGGAACAGATAGAGGGCTTTGTGTTTCAGCTTATTGGCAAGTATAAAATAAGCGAGCAAAGGCAAAACCTGCTTATCAATGCGATAAAGTGTTATTACGAACACACTTTGGAGTTGCCCAGGGAGTACTACAATGTTACCCGCCCTAAAAAGAGCCAAGATCTGCCCAATGTGTTGAGTGTTGAAGAGGTGCGTGCACTATTGAGCCACCCTAGCAATATTAAGCACAGAGCCATACTTAATATTATTTATGCTGCTGGTTTACGAATAGGTGAAGTGGTCCGGCTACGTGTAAAGGACATTCGCAGCGATGATGGTTACATTTTTGTAAAGGACAGTAAGGGAAAAAAGGACAGGCACACGGTGTTAAGTCCGATACTTTTAGAGCTACTCCGTGAGTATTACCGCCAACACCGCCCGAGTTATTGGCTTTTTGAGGGGCAGGACGGCGGGCAATATTCCGCCAAGAGCATACAGAATATTTACAGAAGGGCTGTTAGGGAAACAAAGAGCAACCCGTGGAGTACGCCACACACCCTGCGCCACAGCTTTGCCACCCATTTAATGCAACAGGGCGTGAACATTAGGTATATACAGAGTGCCTTAGGGCATACCAGCAGTAAAACAACGGAGGTTTACACCCGTGTTTTGGGTATCAGCAACAAAACTTTAAAGAGTCCTTTGGATACTTTATTTGAAACGGTTACATTTGGTAGTAGCAATACGAAGTGATAAGTGGCGCACAAGGTTAATATATCAGCCATAACCTCACGAGCACATTCGTATATAACTATGTTGTGTTTCATTTTAAAAAAAGATACGTGAAAGAATGATAGTAGAATTTCTTGGACAAGGTTTACATTTCGAAGAAGATGAAACGTGCGGAAATCACGTTTGTTCTGCTATTCAAGAAAAGTCATTCACACAAATAACCTTTTTTATTGCTTTTTTAAGAAAACCTGGTTTAGACTATTTAAAACCTTTTTTAGAAAAAGCAAAGAATGAAAATAGAAACATAACCTTTTATGTCGGAATTGACGAAAGAGTAACATCCAAAGAAGCTCTACAATTATTACTCGAACTAGAAATTGAAACCTATATCTACTTTTCTGAAAGGTTTATCTATCATCCAAAAGTTTATTTGTTTGAGGGAGAAAAAAATAGAATTATAACTGGCTCTTCTAATCTGACAAAATCAGGACTTTTCTACAATGTTGAATCTTCAATTCTTTTGGATTTTACAAATAGTGATAAGAGTGGATTAAAAGTTTTGAAACAACTAAAGGAATTCTATTCTACATTATTAGATTTTACCGACCCAAATATTGAACTTTTAACAAATGAATATTTAGAAAAATTAATAGAGGAGCAAAAAGTTTCAACAGAAGCTTTCTCTGATGGCTCTGAATATAATTCAAATATTCACGACAAATCAAAAAGGAAAGGCAAAAATCCAGAAATCACCGATTTAGGGAATATTGAAATCACAGAAAAAAGACCTGTAAAACAATATAAATCAATATTGAAAATTACAGATGAATATTTAGAAAAATGGGATTTTATGTTCCAAAAAATGGAACGCTTTTATAAGGAAAACAAACATTGTACTATTCCAAGAGATTATAAAGACAGGACACTTTATGGGTGGTATAGAAAACAGAAATTACTACACCAAGCCGAATTGTTACCTGAAGAACATTTCAAAAAGTTAAAAAGTATTGATTTCTACTTTGGAGATGGACACACAATTCTTTGGGATAGAAAATGGATGAATAGCTACAACCAACTTTTAGAAATATATAAGGAGACTGGAGATAGCAATATAAAAAGATATAAAGATAATGCTCATCCTCTTTTTTACATTTCTAATTGGGTTGCACTCGAAAGAGGAAAATATAAAAAGGGCAAGCTAAAAGATTGGCAAATTGAAAAATTGGAAAGTATTGGTTTTAAATGGGTAATGACACGTACACCAAATAATTACAGGATTGTAGATGATTGGTTAGATAAACTTGCATTACTAGAGGACTATAAAAAAGAATTCGGAGATTGTAATGTTTCTCAAAACAATAAAAATCCAAAATATAAAGGACTCGGAAAGTGGCTTAATGACCAAAGGTTCAACTATAAGAAAAAAAGAAAAATCCTGACAAAGGAGAGAATTGAACTTCTTGAGGACCTTGGTGTAGTTTGGGATATGGATGTTTTCAATTTTGAAAAAAGAATTACCCAATTATTAGAATTTAAAAAATCAAATGGAAATTTCGATATTCCTTCTAACTATAAGCCGAACCCAAGTTTAGGAAATTACATTTATCGTTTAAAAACAAAGGGAGTCAAAGAAGATTGGAAGAAGAAAAAACTTCAAGAAATCGGATTCCACGAAATTGGTACCAAGAAGAAAAAAGAAAAAGGAGGTCACATAACTCAAAGTTGGTATAACAATCTGGAAAAACTAAAAAAATTGCCTAATCCAAATTTAGCAAAGGACGATAAGCAGTATCCTAAACTTTCAAAATGGTTGCATAATCAGAAAAGAACTTTTAGATACGGCAGACTGAAAGAAGAACAAATAAATGAGTTAAAAAAACTAAATGTAAAACTACCAGCAAAAAGTAAAAAAAGAAAAAAATGGGAGGAATACATTGAAATTATAGAGCTGTTCAGAGAGGAATATGGAAATAAAAAAATCACATCTGAATTTGATAAAGAACTTTATGTATGGATAAACCAACAGAAAGCGAACTATAAACACAAGAGTTTAAGACGTGAAAAAGTAGAAAAACTAAAGGAATTGAATATATTACAAACTGAATAAAAAACGAAAACACAACAATGGTAACCGTTGCACAACCCCATAATTTTTAAAAACCGAACTTATATAAGCCGCTTTAAGCGGCTTTATTTTTTAATCAGTCTCGCAAATGGACAGTATTTGCAATCGTTAAAAAGGATGCTTTAGGTTTGTGA
>JAPKFY010000036.1 GCA_026646335.1 Aequorivita sp.
GTATTTAAAATTGGTATAATCAAAGCCAATTTTCGGACGGTTCACCATTAAATAGGGGTGCTCGCTAATAAAATGGGTTTTGTAGCCATTGTTCCTGAAAATGGAAAGCACAGGATTTTCAGAAATTATATTTTTGCGCGCGTTTAGCATTTCAGAATAATCACGGCCATTGTTGTAGTAATGGTGCTTCATCATAAAGGTTGCACTGTTGGACGTGATGGTAGTGATGTAATTGCTTCTAAAATCTGGATAGTTTTTAAAATTCTTTTCCGCTAAAAACGCATCAAAACCTGAGTTATCAACTTTGTAAAAATCACTTTTCAGTTCTGAAAAACTCGGGTAGCCATCGGGCTGGATATAGTAGATGTTTGGCTTTTTCTGAAATACAACCTCTTCAATATTGTCCGGTTGCTGCATCCAGTCTGAGGAATAATTTAAATATTTCATCAGCATCGGCACCAGACCTATAAATCCAATCACAGCCAAAATAAGCTGCATGGCAATCCACTTTTTAAAATGTTTTTGAAGAAAATAGGCTATTAATGCGGAAACAATAAAAATTCCCAAGATAATTTTCCGCTGAATGTCTGCGTATAAAATGATTTTAATAAAAAAAAGGAAAAGAAAAACGCTGAAAAATGGAAGCAGATATTTCCCCCATTTTGCGGTAATGGAAAAGGTTGAAAACCACTTCAACAATGAAAAGAATACAATAGGTAAGACTATAAAAAGCAACAAAAAATACCCGAACTGCTCCCAGGAATTTATCATTCCAAAATTTCGGGAATAGTAAAAAATCAAGGGATAAAGTCCAACGCCAAGTGCTATCAACAAAGGGTTTTCTGAAGCATTTCCGAAGAACTTTTTAAAACCGTTTTTTGATTGTCTAGATTCCATCAATGTTTTTTAAAGACCACATTTCCCTGTGCATCCAAGTACTCATAGGTTCCTTGTGTGGCGCCAAAGTAGATGATTATGTAACTTTTATCGGGCTGCAAGTTTGCAAGATACAAATCATTTTCACTTAAATAGGTAGTCAAAATGCGGAACAAATTTACCGATGTTTTCAATTTATCATCAAATTCCGGTGCTTCACCGTTGGGCCAATGGATGGCGAGAATGGAACTGAAAATTGAGTTTACAAAATCCCGATCGGTATTTTTGGTATAGGATTCCTCCATACTTTTCATTCCCACAAAACCACCGTGATCGGCCATAATAACTATCAATGCCTCGGGATCGTTTTTGAGGATTGTTTTTGTGAGTTCTGTGAGCTTTTTGTTTGCCTCCTTTAAACTTTCAATATAGTGCTCCCGTTCTCCCGCAAGGCCTTTTGAATCGGTCTCTCTATTGATAATATGTCCCGGATTGAAAATCTCCACAAAAAAGAAATTGGGCCCTTCGGAATAGGTTTCCAAATAATCTTTAAATGGCTCAATTACATCTCGAGGGTCTCCGAGGCCTGTCGTGACAAAGCTGATTTCCTCTGTTGAAAAATTGCAAAAATCATAGCCCATCCTAGGCTTATTTGTCAATAAATAGGGCTGCTCAGTAAGGAAGAAAGTTCGGTAACCGTTCTGTTTTAATACCTTGAGCACACTGTTTTCAGTAATTATTACGTTGCGGGCATCAATTGTTTCCGTGAAGTCAGAGCCATTGTTATAATAATGGTGCTTCATCATAAAGGTGGCACTGTTTGAAGGAAGTGTGGCGCCATAATTACTTCGGAAATCGGGATAGGATTTGAAATTGTTTTCTTTCAAAAAATCCTCGAACGCTGTATTTTCAATATTATAGTTACCTTTTTTCAATTCTGAGAAATTCACATAACCATCCGGCTGGATGAAATAGAAATTTGGTTTCTTCTTGAAAACCGCAGTTTCAATATCATCGGGTTGTTTCATCCATTCCTTTGAATAATTCAACTGTTTAAAAACCACTGGTGTTAACGTGAAAATGCCAATTACAGCGAGTATAAATTGAAAGGCGATTATTTTTTTGAAATATTTCCTGAGCAAAAAAGTGAGGAGCACTGCAATTGTAAGAACTATAAATGTCCTTAACCAACTAAATCCTGCATAAAGCGCAATATTCAGAAAGAAAAAGAAAAAGAGGAAGTTTAAAAAAGGAAGCACAAAAGTTTGTGTCTTTTTAAAAAATGTGCCTTTTGAAACCTTATGGGCAATAAAAAAAACAGCAATCGGAACCAATATAAATATCGAAACAAAATACCCGAAATGGCCCCAGGAATTTATTAATTTATAATTGTTGGTGTAATAAAAAAGCAGTGGATATAAACCCGCAGCAATGGCAGTTATTATTGGGAACAGGTTATCCTTTTCAAAAAAAAACGAGAAAAATCCCTGTTTTTTTTTAGCCTGCATGATTTTTGTTTTTCAAAAGATACAGCAATCTTTTGGTACCTTTTACCGTTTCCTTTTTTTCGAGGGTAAAGTATTGCAGAAAGCCTTTTTCGAATTCGGTTTCGTTGTAAAAATCGAAATGGTTTATGAATTCCCGCTTGCGAACCAATAACGATTGTGCCCAAGAATCCTCTCGAGTCGGGAATTCGATGATAAGATTTTTTGAAAAGGAAGCGAAAAAAGAAGCCGATTTTTCAAAAGGAACGTTTCCGGAAAGGGTAATGTGGTGAATCAAAGCCAAAGCCATAGTAACGTCAGGCGCATATTCAGCCAAACGCTCTATTAGGGAATTGCGTTCCGTATTGTTAAAACCGATGCCGGGAGCTGGTTGCAGCACATCACAAACAAAGGGAAGCATATTGGTTTCCTTGTTTTTTTGAAGCTGTTTGTAATTATAATCAACCGCATTGCTATCTATATCCGTAACGATGATGTGAGGCACAGTGTCAATCACGGTTCGTGCAAAAGTGCCATCGTTGCCCCCCACATCAATCAATTTTTGTGGTGTCAACGGTTTTATCCACTCCTTTATCAGCGTTTTCTTGGCTTCAAAAGCGGCTTCGTCATAATTGGTTTTGTCATAGTAATCGCCCCATTCACTGGCTTCTTTCAGCGTTAAACCTTTTATATAATCGTAAAGGCTTTCCAAAATATTCTCCTGTGATTTTTTTGAAAGGGTCGCAATTTTGGTTTCGGCCTTATAGTCTTGATTGTGCTTGCTTTCCATTTTTGCGAGCAAGTGAATGTTCGGGTACACTACCGAACTAAGCTTGGTACGTGTTGGCAGTAACGAAGAAATCAATTTTACCGGAATGCCGTCTATGTGCGTTTGCATCATTTTGAAGATTTCGGTGCCGTGATATTTTGCCAAAACCAACGGCCCAAAAAAATGGGTGATGAATTGCTTATAAGCGCGCCACGGTGTTCCTTCCTCATAAAAATCGAAAGAAAGTGTGTCTATAAAAACAGGTTTTCCTTTGTGGAAAGTAATGTTGTAAGCAGAGGCATCCTTCAAAATAAAACCTTTTGAAAGTGCGTATTTCTGGATTTTTAGGGTGTGGAGCGCAGCGTGTTTGTATTGCTCAAAACTCCATTCATAAGGGTTTGTGATGAAGGGAATCTCTTCCGGAGTGATAATGATTTGAATCAGCAAACCATTTGAAATTAGGTTTTTGAAAAAACCGCTGTCCTTCAGTTTATTGTACTGTGGAAAGTATATAGGTTTGATGGCCCTGCGAAGGGTTTTTCCATCGTAAAACACATATCCCGAAGGATCGCGAAATGAGGCTTGGTGTGCGTCAGTTTTTTTTGTCATCTGTATCGGTGTCTTCCTCTTCAACGTCAATTGAATCGTAAGTATCTTCTTTCTCTTTTGTCAATCCGAAAAAAGATTTCACCTTATACATAACCCCTTTAGAAAAAAGCAAAATGCCAGCTGCTGCTGCCACTACCGCCTGTACTATCATTGCTCCCAGCCCTGGATCGAAATAAAGAAAATTCATACTTATTGTTTTATACTAAGTTTGCCTTTCGGCGACAAGGCTTCGACTTCGCTCAGCCTCCACAAATTAACTAAAAAACGCCGAGTTTATTGAATGTAACGCAGATTATATTTTAAAAATTAACTTAGGACTAAATGACTTAAGACATAAGACAAAGGATTATTTAGAAATTTTTTTATTCCAATTCTTCCTTTGTCCTGCGCCTTGTGTCTAAAAGTCTTACTTCCTTAAATTATATTTTGTTTCGCTTGCGATCCACTTCCTTCAAATATATTTTTCGAAGTCTTAAATGTTTTGGCGTAACCTCAACATATTCGTCTTTTTGGATGTATTCCAAAGCTTCTTCCAGAGAGAATTTAACGGCAGGAATAATCCTTGCTTTATCGTCAGCGCCAGAAGAACGTACGTTTGAAAGCTTCTTCGTTTTAGTGATGTTCACCGCCATGTCATCCTGACGTGTGTTTTCGCCAATAACCTGACCTTCGTAAATATCTTCGTTAGGATTCACGAAGAAACGTCCGCGGTCCTGTAGTTTATCAATTGAATAAGGAATTGCATTACCCGTTTCCATAGAAACCAAGCTTCCGTTTTGTCTTTCTGGAATACCACCTTTCAACGGCTGGTATTCTAGAAAACGGTGCGTCATAATTGCTTCCCCTGCAGTTGCGGTAAGCAATTGGTTACGCATCCCTATAATTCCACGGGATGGAATGATGAATTTACATATCATTCTATCTCCTTTGCCTTCCATACTAATCATTTCGCCTTTACGGATGGTCACCATATTGATGGCAGTTCCGCTTACATCTTCGGGCAAATCGATGGTCATTTCTTCTACTGGCTCACATTTAACCCCATCAATTTCCTTGATGATAACCTGTGGTTGTCCAATTTGAAGTTCATAGCCTTCGCGTCGCATTGTTTCAATTAAAACCGAAAGGTGCAAAACACCACGGCCGAAAACCATAAATTTATCTGCACTGTCCGTTGGCTCCATTCGCAACGCAAGGTTTTTTTCCAATTCCTTTTCAAGACGCTCTCTAATGTGGCGAGAAGTTACAAACTTTCCGTCTTTTCCGAAGAAAGGCGAATCGTTGATGGTGAAAAGCATACTCATTGTAGGCTCATCAATTGCAATAGTTTTAAGTGCTTCAGGGTTTTCGGCATCGGCAACGGTATCGCCAATTTCAAAACCTTCCAAGCCAACCAAGGCGCAGATATCACCTGCTTTTACTTCAGCAACTTTTTTACGGCCTAATCCTTCAAAGGTGTGAAGTTCCTTTATTTTCGATTTCACTTTAGTACCATCGCGCTTCACCAAAGCAATTTGCATTCCCTCTTTTAAAACTCCTCTCTGCAAACGACCGATAGCGATACGCCCGGTAAAAGACGAAAAGTCCAAGGAAGTAATCAACATCTGTACAGTTCCTTCTTCAATTTTTGGGGAAGGAATGTGCTCCAAAACCATGTTGAGCAAAGGCTCAATGTTATCAGTTTGGTTTTTCCAATCATCGCTCATCCAGTTGTGCTTGGCGGAACCGTAAACGGTTGGGAAATCAAGCTGCCATTCTTCGGCACCCAATTCAAACATCAAATCAAAAACAGCTTCGTGAACTTCCTCTGGAGTACAGTTTTCTTTGTCAACTTTATTAATAACAACGCATGGCTTCAAACCGAGGTCGAGTGCTTTTTGTAGCACAAAACGTGTTTGTGGCATCGGGCCTTCAAAAGCATCAACCAAAAGCAAAACACCATCGGCCATGTTCAATACACGTTCCACTTCCCCACCAAAATCGGCGTGACCAGGAGTATCGATAATGTTAATTTTTGTATCCTTATATATTACAGAAACGTTTTTTGCGGTAATGGTAATTCCGCGTTCGCGCTCCAAATCGTTGTTATCCAAGATAAGATCTCCAGTATTTTCGTTTTCACGAAAAATACTACAGTGGTGCATAATTTTATCAACCAGTGTGGTTTTACCGTGGTCAACGTGGGCAATAATGGCGATGTTTTTGACTTTCATAAACTTGCTCCTTTTTTTAAGAGGGTGCAAAAGTAGTGTTTCTTTGGAAACTGGAATAAAAGTTGGCGTTTTATTTTTTCAGAAAAAATGGGGAAATAATTGAAAATGAAGTATCTTTAATATCAAACTGATCGATTATGAAAGCAAAACTTCTCGTTACAATTGCAATTTTTCATACTCTTTTTGGCATTGCCCAGTTTGGGCCACAGCAAATAATTTCAACAACTACGGAAAAACCCTATAGGTCAATCCCCGCTGATGTTGACAGCGACGGTTATATGGATATAGTTGCTATGGGCGCCCAGGATTACAACCTAACATGGTACCGAAACTTGGATGGGCTGGGAAATTTTGGGCCGGAAATAGAGGTTAACCAAGAACCCATTTACTATATCTCGGTGGATTTTGCGGATATTGACAGCGACGGGGACAACGATATATTATTTCAAAGCAATAACCCAAGTTATATAGCCTGGATGGAAAATCTGGATGGAGCCGGAAATTTTGGACCGAAGCAAATTATTGATCAACCGGACTATACTTCTTCAGTAAAAGCCATTGATCTTGACAATGACGGGGATTTGGATTTATTGACTACTGTAACCGACACATTCACCGGATGGATGACCTGGTTTGAAAATCTGGATGGACAGGGAGCTTTTGGACCCGAAAACTTATTGCTGGAAAATGATAATGAATTTTCAAAAATTGCTTTGGAAGATATCGATAGCGACGGACTTTTGGATGTGTTAGCAACAGAATATGTTTACAGCCAAGGAAAGATTTTTTGGTATAAAAATATGGGCAACGGCACTTTGGGGCCTATGCAGATTATTTATCAATTTATGTGGGTTTCGGGAGGCACCAACATCACAAATTTTGAATATGCCGACGTGAATACCGACGGAAAAAAGGATATCGTGATATCATGGGTAAATGACAATGCGAACCATGGTACCGACTGGCTCGAAAATTTAAATAATTCCGGAAATTTCGGTCCGTTACAGTTCCTCATGAATGATGCAGGATCGTATAAATTTTACGATTTTGACAACGATGGCGACAACGACATACTTCTGTGGAACAGTAATTCAAACCTCATTGCTTGGAAAAAAAATGAGGACGGATTAGGCGCCTTTAGCCCTCGTCAATCTGTTACCACAGAGGTGGATTTTCCCAGAGATGCCGCAGCCGCAGATCTTGATGGCGATGGATGGCTAGATGTTACTTCAGCATCTATTGGCGATAACAAATTAGCCTGGTATAAAAACACTACTTTGGGCATTTCAGAAAATGAAACTTCCAATTATCAGATTTACCCAAACCCAACCAACGGAGTATTTTATATAGCATCAAAGCTACCTATTTCGCAGATTTCTGTTTTTAATCTTTTGGGGCAAAGTATTGAAAGATACCAAAACACCAATCAAATTGACCTTTCCAAGGCCGAAGCGGGGGTCTATCTATTAAAGTTTGAAGATGCAAGCGGCAATTCCCAAACCCATAAAATTGTGAAGGAGTAGGTTGAGAAACTCAATACTTCAAAACCTTATTGCTTTAATTCATATCTTTGTTTAAATAATCCAGAAAATGGAAATTTCAGAATTAAAAAAGAAACTAATATACAGAATAAACGCTGCCGATGAAAAGGCATTGTTAGTGGTAGATCAAGTATTGAATTATTTGGATTACAAGCAAGAAGATTTTTTTGATTCTCTTCCTGCAGAAATCCAAGAATTACTGATGGAATCCACTAAACAAATTGAAAACGGCCAAACATATTCCCACGAACAAGTTAAGGAAATGACTAGGGAAAGGTATGGATTTAAACGATAAAAGATCATTTGGAGTGTATTAGCTTTAAAATCTTATTGGGAAGAGATCGATTTCATCTATAATAAATGGGGATTTATTGAAGCTGATAAATTTGAACTTCTAGTTAATGATTATTTATTGACGTTATCATCAGGTACCATTTTCAGTAAATATTCTGAAAAAACTTCCATCCAATCCTTTGTAATTTCTAAACAGACTACATTGTTTTATATCGAAAGAATTCCTGCTAATAAAATTGAACTTCTTTTATTCTGGAACAACCAAAAAGACCCAAAAACGTTAAAAAAAATACTCACAAATTTATAGACATTACTTAAAAATGCAACTGAACAAAATCCCAAAAATAAAACACACATCTTCAAACAACTTTTTCCTACTCTCTGGCCCCTGCGCTATTGAAAGTGAGGAAATGGCCATGCGGATTGCTGAAAAGATTGTGAAAATTACCGACACCCTTGAAATTCCATACATATTTAAAGGAAGTTTCAAAAAAGCAAACCGAAGCCGCATCGATAGTTTCACGGGAATTGGAGATGAAAAGGCATTAAAAATACTTCGGAAAGTTTCCGAAACTTTTGATGTTCCAACAGTTACAGACATTCACGAAGTAAGCGACGCCGCAATGGCTGCGGAATATGTGGATGTGCTGCAAATACCGGCATTTTTGGTTCGCCAAACCGACTTGGTAGTTGCCGCCGCCAAAACCGGAAAAGTAGTGAACTTGAAAAAAGGACAATTTATGAGCCCGGAAAGTATGAAACACGCCGTTACCAAAGTAACCGATTGCAACAACGAGCAAGTGCTGATTACAGACCGCGGAACGATGTTCGGCTACCAAGATATGATTGTGGATTTTCGCGGAATTCCAACGATGAGGCAATATGCTCCAGTTGTTTTGGACGTAACCCACAGTTTGCAACAGCCCAATCAAAGTGTAGGTGTTACGGGGGGAAGACCCGAAATGATCTCTACAATTGCAAGAGCGGGAATTGCAACCGGCGCGGATGGGATTTTTATTGAAACCCATTTCGACCCAGCAAACGCAAAAAGCGATGGCGCCAATATGCTCAATTTAAATCTGCTCGAAAAATTATTGACAGATCTTGTAGCAATCCGGAAAACCATTAATCAGTTATAAGCCGCAATTTTTTCCAAAAACAAGAGCCCTGCCAGTGTTTTACTGGCAGGGCTCTTCGGCTAATAACAAATCATTATATAAATAAGAGCTGTTAACATTCAATAAAAAAGGCTGCTCCTTTTTGGGGAGCAGCCATTAACCTCTATACTCATAAAACTCCCCAATTAAATAAGTATTCAAATATCGGGCAAAAAACCAATACCAATCAAGAGGGAAATCCCCCATTTTTTTACAGGGTTTTTCCTGTTTCTCAATAGATTACAAAAGAAAAAAGCTGCTCCGAAACGGAACAGCTTTTCTACTGTCATGGCACGATTAACTCCCCAATTAATTTGCTGTTGTAAAGATGCGAAGAACTATAATGCCAGTCAAGAGGAAAAACCCTGTTTTTCATGGGGGATTTCCCCCTTTTTTTGTTTTTTAATAAAAGTCTGATATTATTTGCTCTTAAATGAAAAAGGTTGCCCGTTACGGACAACCTTCGCAAATCACTATTTATTAACTCCCCAATTAATGCCTAGTGGTACAAAGATGGTGCATAAAACAACACGGGTCAAGAGGGAAATCCCCCTTTTTTTTACAGGGTTTTTCCTATATTTTAGCATTTACCGGCCGTAACAGCACAAAATTATTTTAATAATTAATTTGCAGGATAACTATTTTTAGATTTACTTTGTTTTTCAAAGTACTTTATTATGAGTGATCAAGATTATTTAAAAGACATCAGTGAAATCAAAAATCTAATGAACCGCTCCTCTCGGTTTATTTCACTTAGCGGACTTTCCGGTATTTTTGCAGGAATCTATGCAATCATCGGTGCAGCGATTGCTTATGTATATCTTTTTCCAGCGCCTGGTGAATTTCTTACACTACACAGCTGGAACTTCAAACTTTTACTGGCGCTTTTGGCTTCCGTAGCTTTGCTGAGCATTGTTACGGCCTATTTATTGACCACCAGAAAAGCAAAAAAGAACAAGGAAAGTATTTGGGATGCAACCACCCGCCGTTTACTGATCAACTTTTTGATTCCCTTGGTCACTGGCGGAATTTACATCATCATAAAGTTGAATAGCCAACATTACGGGCTCACCGCTTCCTTGATGTTAATCTTCTACGGACTTGCACTCGTTAACGCTTCAAAATATACCATTGGCAACGTAAAATATTTAGGCTATGCCGAAATAACCATTGGGCTCATCTGCGCCGCGCTACCGGGTTATGGCCTGTGGTTTTGGCTCTTGGGCTTTGGGCTTTTCCACATTATTTACGGAAGCATTATGTATTTAAAAGAGCAAAAAAACTAAGCGTGGGGATAATTGACAACATAAACAAACTGTTCGATCACCGCATCAGGCTAGGGATTATGAGCATACTCGCGGTAAACGAGGATGCCGATTTCAATCGCCTTAAGGAATTGCTGGACGTTACCGACGGCAATCTGGCCAGCCACATAAAAGCGCTGGAACAGGCCGAATATATTTTGGTCGAAAAAAGTTTTGTGGGAAGAAAGCCGAATACCAGTTACAGTGCTACAAAGCTTGGGAGGGAAGAATTCAAAAAACATATTGAAGCTTTGGAAAAACTGATTCAGCCCCCTAACCCCCAAAGGGGGAATTTCTAAAACCGAAAATATTTTTTTATTTATTCACTTTGAAAAACAAAGTACTTTATAAAAATGCTTTAGCTATAAACTTTTAACAATAAACAATAAACACACAAATCATGGAACAGAAAAAAAGTAGATTCAGCAATTGGATGCGCAACTCCATCACCGCAAGGATGCTCGTGGTCGGGTTTTTATTATTGGTACTCTTGATACCTTTGGAATTCGTAAAATCACTTATCAACGAAAGAGCCTACAGGCAAGAAGAAGTTGTCCGAGAGATAAACGAGAAATGGGGAAATGAGGTATTGCTCTCCGGCCCTATCGTGAAAATTCCCTATAAAGTAATTTCCGAAGAAAAAATATTCAACGAAAAAAGTAATTCCTATTACACAAAAACAAAGGAAACCATAGAGAATGCTTACTTCTTTCCTGACAAACTCAAAATCGCTTCACAAGTTGACACAAAACCCCTGAACCGAAGTATATACGAATCGGTAGTTTATTCGGCAGCCATAGACGTAAAAGGAAATTTCCCGAAAATTGATTTTTCAAATACTGACATTTCAGATGAAAACATACTTTGGGAAAAAGCGACGGTACTTTTGAAAACCTCCAATCTAAAAGGCATAAAAACCACTCCAGTCGTGCATTTGGCTTCCGAAGCCCTTTCGATGACACCACAGTATTCCAAGGAATATTTGAACACCATTCAAAGCAATTACATTCCAAACGCCAAAGAAATATTCGCGGCACCGCTTGTTTTTTCCTTCGATTTAAAGATTAACGGCAGCGAAAGCCTCAAGTTTTTACCCATTGGGAAAGAAACCGACGCCACTATGAAGTCCAACTGGCACTCCCCCAGTTTTGACGGCAATTTTTTGCCGGAAGACACCAACAAGGAAATCAGCAAAGACGGTTTTACCGCTACTTGGCGCGTATTGCAAATAAACCGACAGTTTGAGCAATCGTTTTTTGGGCACCTTCCTGATCTTTCTGCTTCCGCTTTTGGCACCAAGCTTATCATTCCTGTTGACGAATACCAAAAAAGTGAACGCACCGCCAAATACGGGTTTATGGTTATTGGGCTAACGCTGTTGGTGTTTTTGTTGATACAATTGGTAAGCAAGATTTATATCCATCCGTTTCAATATGTGATGATCGGTTTGGCCTTGGTGATGTTCTATTCCCTACTCATCTCCATTTCGGAACACAGTAACTTTTTTAAGGCGTATGCCATCGCTGCCTTTTCGGTGCTCGCTTTGATAACGGTCTATTCCCGTGCCATTTTGAAAGGCTTTAAGTTTCCGCTGCTTATCTGTGCTTCGTTGGCTTCGCTTTACGGGTTTATTTATGTGATTATTCAGTTGGAAAACTATGCTTTGTTAGTTGGCAGCATTGGCCTGTTCTTGATTTTGGCGATTATAATGTTTGCCTCCCGAAGAATTGATTGGAATAATGAATAGAACCAAAATGCTGCAAACGCTTTTCAGCAGAACTGTAAAACTTTTCAAATGGGCTTTATTGCTAAGTCCATTTGGCTTGTTTGCAATAATTTGTTTAGACACTTATATACTTGTTGAAACTGAAAACCAAACTTTTCAAAATGCACGGCAAATACCTTATAACAAGGTTGGGCTGCTTTTGGGAACTTCAAAGTTTATGAAAAATGAAGCCTTAAATCCCTATTATCAGAACAGACTTGAAGCTGCTGTTATTTTGTTCAACGCCAACAAAATTGATTTCCTTTTGGTAAGTGGCGATAACGGAAAAATGGATTATAACGAGCCCGCGCTCTTCAAAAAAGATTTGATAAAACTGGGAGTGCCCGAGGACAAAATATTTTTGGATTATGCAGGTTTCAGCACTTTGGATTCCGTTTTAAGGGCCCAAAAGATATTTGGACTGAAGCGTTTCACGGTCATTTCGCAAAAATTCCATAATGAGCGCGCCATTTTCCTGGCAAAGCAAAAAGGCATCGATGCAATTGGTTTTGATGCTGAAAATATATCTGGCAAATACGCTGTCAAAACAGAGCTCCGGGAATATTTGGCAAGAACCAAAGCCTGCCTGGACATTCTTTTCAATTCACAATCAAAATACTTGGGAGAAAAAATTGCGATACAATGAAAACCCACTTTTCAACCAAATACCTTTTGGCAACACTTCTTCTTTTTACAGTTGAAACAGCCATCGCCTATTTCCACTTCAACGCTTTTATAAGAGGTTTCTTTGGTGATGTGCTGGTTGTACTGTTGCTGTATTCGTTCCTTAAAATTTTCATCAAAAACAATGTTGTCAAAACTGCGGTCTCGGTTTTAGCTTTTGCCATTTTCGTGGAATTACTGCAGTTTTTTAAACTGGCGGAAATACTGAATATCCAGTATAAAATACTGTTGACGATCCTTGGCTCCGTGTTTGATGTTTGGGATCTTTTGGCTTATTTCATTGGATTTATAATCATAGTATTAATCGAAAAAATTATCATTAAAAATGAATCCCGTAAAAATATTTCTCTTTAATCGTTTCAACATATTATTTCCGCTTTTTGCGTTAACAGCTTTAAGCATTTTCCTGCTCGCAGTGCGACTAAAAATTACATATTCTTTCTTCTACCTTTTTTGGGGTGGAATTTATTTTTGGCGATGATTCCTTTTTTAATTTCAATTTACTTGTCGGCAGCAAAACAACTGAAAAAAACTAAACTTTATTTTCTATTGCTCCTTTGGCTGCTGTTTCTACCAAACGCACCCTATTTGTTGACAGACTTCATCCATCTGCGGTTAAGCCCTTTGGAATGGATTGCTTTTGACAGTTTGATGATTGCCGTTTTTGCCATTACAGGAATAACATTTTATGTGTTGTCTATAAAAGAAATTGAAACAGTGCTTTTTAATAATTTCAAAAAAGAAATAGTTTTAAAATTCATAGCAATCCTTCCTTTTTTAGCGAGTTTTGGGATGTATCTCGGACGGGTTTTGAGGTGGAACTCTTGGGACATTCTTCATAATCCACAAAATATTTTTACAGACGTTTTTGCAATAGTTATACATCCATTTGCAAATATTGACGCTTGGCTGTTTACTGTTTTGGTTGGGCTTTTACTAAAACTGAGCCATTGGTGTTTTAAAAAGTTTCTTTTTAAGTATGGAGAGGTTTAATCATTTTGTAATTGCAATATTTATTCTATTTTGCAATATCATAAGCCTCAGCTCCAAAATATGCTTTCCAAAAAAATTACATTCCTATTTTTAGTATCTTCTTTCTTCCTATCCTATTCCCAATCTGCGCGTATTGATGAATTTGGAAAACCCACCCAACAGGAATTCGATCTTAAAAGTTATGAAGATGAACCGGACGCTACGAGTGTAATTTTATATGAATCCGGAAACTATTACGCAATCCCCCTTAAAAGAACAACATCGGCAAAACTCGTTAAAGAAATACACCGAAAAATTAAAGTATTTGATGCGAAAAAATTTGATTATGCTACGGTGGAAATACCTTATTATGACGCCGAAGGTTATTACGGAGAGGAAATAAAAGATTATAAAGCCGTAACCCATAACGGTTCAATTCAGGATTTTGTGCCAGATGGATCCTTTTTCAAAATTGAAAAATCCGGAAGAGGAAACGTTTTGAAATTCACCTTTCCCAATGTGAAGGACGGGAGTATCTTAGAATATAGTTACACGATAGTTACTCCTTTTTTCTATGATTTAGATGGTTGGGAGTTTCAGCATGCTGTTCCCACCATTTACAGTAAGTTCAAAACCGAACTGCCCTTCCATTATAGATACAACCGTGCACTTTATGGTGAAAAAAAGCTTTATATTGAAACAGCGACCGTGAACAAAGAAGGCTTCCGGCTGCCATCTGATTCTGGGTTTACCCCTACTGAAGTAGCATTTTATGCAATGACCAATATCCCTTCTTTTCAAGAAGAGGATTACATGCTTTCAAAGAAAAATTATATTTCCAGAATTGTTTATGAACCCTTGACCTTTATAAGTTTCTTTGGTGGTGGGCAAGCTTATACCCGCGAGTGGAAAGATGTGGATAAACGTTTTGAATACGATGACGATTTTGGAGAGCAATTGACCAAAAAAAATTATTTCAAAAGACAGATGCCCAATGAAATCCTGAAAATAGAGGACGACCTGGAACGTGCGAAGGCGGTATATAAATTTATTCAAGACAGATACACTTGGAATGGCCGGTATTTTAACTATGAAATTAAAGTGAAAGATGCCTATGATGAAAGATTGGGAAGTGTAACGGCAATTAACCTTTCGCTCGCAAACGCCCTTGAAGCGGCAAAGCTGGATGCCAAGCCTGTGCTGATTTCCACCCGCCAAAATGGGCTGCCCACAGAGCTGTACCCCGTGCTGTCCAATTTTAATTATGTCCTCACCTTACTTACCATCGATAATAAAAAAATTCTCCTAGACGCTACCGATAAACAAGCCCCTTTCGGAATAATCCCTTTTAGAACCTTGAACGTGCAAGCCCGTGTCATGGATTTCAGAAAAGGCAGCTACTGGATGCCCATTGAACCTTTTAAACAAAACGTAGATTATGTGAATGCCCAAATTACGGCAGATGCCAACGGAGATTTCTTGGGAAAAGTAACCCAAACAAGTTATGGCTACATAGCGCTGGGAAAAAGAAGTAGCATTGAAGAAGAAACCCTGCAAGGGTACATAAAAACGCAAGAAAAAGACAAAGCAGGAATAGAAATTGAAGATTACCAAATGGAAGACCTCAACGCAATTGAGAAACCGCTCAAGGAAAGTTACAGCATTAGCATAGAACCTGAAACCGTTGGCGACAAAGTGGTTCTCTATCCATTTTTCAACAAAACCTATATTTCTGAAAACCCCTTCAAAATGAAGGAGCGCAGTTACCCGATGGATTTTGGTTTTCCGTTTACGAATACCTATTTAATTTCAATAGATCTGGGTGAAGTGTATGAAATTGAACAACTCCCAAAAAGCAGAACCATCAAACTTCCAAACGACGATGGCGAGTGTTTGGTTACCTATGTTGCCGAAGGAAGCAAAATAAACATCCGCTTCAATATGAAACTCAATGCCTATCGTTTTCCATCTGATGCCTACCCATCCTTAAAAGAATTTTTCGGCACCATGATAACGATGCTGAAAGAGGAAACCATTATTTTAAAAAAGAAATAAAATGTCTCTAAAAACCTTACTTTTTCTAAGCTGTTATTCTCTAATATCCATTTGCTATTCACAAACAAATGGAGTACACACCTTTGGCGAACCATTGAGCCAGGAATTTACAATGACAGGCTATGCCTTAGATCCAGAAGCAACAGGTGTGGTGCTTTATGAAAGGGGAAATTACACGGTGGACGCCGCCGATGGTTACATCAGGCTCTTTAAGGAAGTCCACAGAAAAATTAAGGTATTCGACGCTAAAAACTTTGATTACGCCACTTTTGAAATCCCGTATTATCGCGAAAACGAGGTTCAGGAGAACATAAAGGATTTCAAGGCAATTACCCACAATGGCAAATCAAAGGTATATGTGGGCGACAATGCAGTCTTTGATACTAAGGAAGGGAAATACTGGTCCGTTAAAACATTTACATTTGCAAATGTGCAGGATGGCAGTATTTTGGAATATACCTACCGTATAGAAACCCCTTATTTTTTCAATCTTGGCGGCTGGGCATTTATGAATGATCTGCCTACCCTCTATTCTGAACTTCACACTGAGATCCCCGGAAACTATAGATATAATAGAGTGCTTTATGGCGACCGAAAACTGGATGTGAACCACGCCGAAATAAAACTGGATTGTTTTCACCTTCGTGGTTTTAAACTTGCGGCCGATTGCGAATCCGCAACCTATGCAATGAAAAACGTGCCTGCGTTTAAGGAGGAAAAATTTATGCTTTCCAAAAACAATTACATCCCCTCAATGAAATTTGAACTCCGGGATATTGTTCATATAGATGAAAGCAGAACTACATATTCCAAAACCTGGAAGGATGTGGACAATGAATTTCAGTATGATAAAGATTTGGGACGTCAATTGAAATATACCAGTTTCTTCAAGGAACAACTTCCCACCTCTATAACTTCAATTTCAAATGAACTGGAGCGCGCCAAGGCTGTTTATTATTTTATTCAGGGGCAAATGGTTTGGAACAACGAAACAAGAATACTGCAAGACATTCGCGTAAAGGAAGCATTTGAAAAGAAAGCGGGCAACAGTTCCGAAATCAACTTGGGGCTTATCAATGCGCTGGAAGCCGCTGGCCTAGACGCTAAAATAATGCTTATCGCCTCCCGCGACAAAGCGTTGCCCACAAAGCAGTATCCAGTGCTTACGGATTTTAATTACGGTATAGTCTTCCTAAAAATAAACAACGAAAAATACCTACTTGATGCCACAGACAAATACACTCCATTTGGCGTTCTTCCCTTTCGCAATTTGAATATGGAAGGCCGTGTGCTGGATTTCAAAAAAGGAAGTTATTGGGAACCCATTGTGCCCATAGCCAAAAACATGCACTATGTAAACATGCAACTGTCAGCCGATGGATCCGGACTGTTTTCGGGAAAGGTAAACGAAGTTTCCACTGGATATATTACAGTTGACAAACGAAACGAATACAATGATTTCAGAAAGGATGAAATAATAAAAAGGAAACAAAGCCGCAATGAAAGTTTGAACATTACAAACCTCACTATGGAAAACGAAAAGGATTTGGAGCAGCCTTACAAGGAAAGCTACGATGTTTCACTGCACGAACAGCCCGTTGGCGACAAGCTGTTTCTCTATCCTTTTTTGATGCAGACCTATTTTTCCGAAAATCCTTTTACTGCGGAAAAGCGGCTATACCCCATAGATTTTGGTTTTCCTATTTTGAACAATTATCTGGTTTCCATAGATATGAAAGACCAATACGAAATCGTGAAAGTTCCTGCCAATAAAATATTGAAACTCCCAGAGAATGACGGCGACCTTTCGGTGGTGTATGATGTTTCGGGGGGCAAGGTAAATATAAGGCTTAGTGTAAAACTGAACAGTCCAAGCTTTGCGCCAGAAGCCTATAAATCGCTACAGGAATTTTTTGCCGAGCTCATAAAAATCCAATCCAATGAACCTATTGAATTGAAAAGGATTTGACAAATAACTGGCTACTGAACACCTGACCACTAATTCTCGCGGTTCTTCTCTTGAATCTTGCGGATGATGGCAGTAGCAGTTCGCCTTGGAACAAAACGCGGCAACTTGGAAAGAAACTTGTTGAATTTTCCGGGAACAGCAACAACTTTCCCTTTCTGCATTGCCTCATAGCCATATTCGGCAACTTCCTTTGGGCAGGCAATATTGAACTTTATTTTATTCTCCGAAGCTTTCGCCCCGTTTGAAACCACTTCCTGAAAACAGGTCTTGGTCTGGCCGGGACATAAACAGGTAACCGTAACTCCCGTGCCTTTCAATTCATTCGCAATAGCTTCAGAAAAAGAGAGGATATACGCCTTTGAAGCGTAATATAAAGACATTAAAGGTCCTGGTTGGAAAGCGGCAAGCGAAGACATATTCAATATTTTTCCGCTCCCGCGGGCAACCATTCCTTTTAGTACAAGTTTCGTTAAATGGGTTGTGGTCATTACGTGTAGATTGAGCATATCCATTTCGCGCTGCCAATCGGTATCATTAAAGCTTCCAAAAATTCCAAAGCCAGCATTGTTAATCAGCACATCAATTTGCCTGCCGTCTATAGCTTGGAATATCTGCTCTGCTACATTGCTCCTACTTAAATCTTTTATTATCAATTGAATTTCCGAAGGATATTGAGCAGCGATTGCTTCTTTCGCATTTTGAAGTTTTTCGGCATCAACATCTGCCATAATCAGGTCGTACCCATCCTTGGCCAGAAGTAAGGCCAGTTCAAATCCAAGTCCCGAAGCGGCACCAGTTATCAAACCGATTCCACTTTTCTGTTCCTTCTTCTTCAATTGCTCTATCAATAGTTAACGAAAAGTTAAAATTTTAGCTGGCAATTTCCACATATTCCTTCAAATATGCAAATCTTGGAGTAAGTTTTCCATCTTCAGTGGTTATTCTGGCACGCTGTAAAATGCCATCTTTATCTCCATTGAAGAATGCGGGAATTACGTTTTCCAAAAACATATCGCCGAAACCTTCGCTGGCATCTTTTGGAAGTTCGCAGGGCAGATTATCCACTGCCATTACAGCTATGGCACCAGGAGCGTCAAAAGCAGTTTCGCTTTCGGTCTTTGGATCGTAGCCGTAAAAGGGATCGGCAATGGTGGAAGCCCGAAGCGTGCAGGCTACAGGGCCATCAACATCGCAGGAAATATCGGCCACAAAGTTTATTTTGAAGTCAGGGTTTTTGGCATCTTCTTTTGTGAAAAGGTAGGGCGCGCCATTGCCATAGAAATGACCCGTGAAAAAGACATCGCTAACCTTGGCATACTTCATAAAATCGCTTTCGTAATTGGAAGGATCGGTGTAGAATTCCTGTTTGTTGAATTCGGCGCCATCTTTGCGTTTGTTGTATTCTGCAACGTCTATCAGGCAATAAACAGGCTCACTGAATTCTTTGGAAAGATATTCGGCGTCGGTTACTTCACGTATTTTCAAGTGATCCAATATCTCCTTTGCCCCTCTTGCCACTTTGCCAGTTCCTGAAAGAATAATCTTTAAGTTTGGAAGCGTAATTTTATCCAATTCGGCCTTTACAGCTTCCAAGTCTGGAAGGTTTTCCACTTTCGGGAGCACAAACAGCTTATCGCGCAAGCCCAGACCCCTAAAGCCGTTGTAGGCACCTACCAGTCCTGCGTAATAGCCAAAGCCAATCAAACGGTGGTTCGTTTCATCCACGATGGTTTCGTGGTCAAACATTTCAATATTTTTATTGAGCATTGCCTTTAGCAGTTTTCGGTTGTAAGGCTGTTTTTTAATAGTATGACTAAAGTAAAAGTACTTTTTATTCGGAATAAGGGCATCAACAGGCACTTCCTTTACGCCCAGCATCACGTCTGCCGCAGAAACATCTTCCATCACCTCAAATCCTGCTTGGCGATAGGCATCATCTGGAAAGATGCGAACGTCTGAAGCTTCCACGATTATACGTGCATCGGGAAATTGCTTTATAACTTCTCGGCATTTTTCCGGTGAAAAAACTACCCGACGATCTGGCGGGTTTTTGCGTTCTTTGATGATGGCAAAGGTTTTGGGCATTTGGTACGTTTTTTGAGTGAATAATGAGGTGGCAAAGATAGGGTTTTTCATGTATCTTTGCAGCCTTTGTAAGCTTTAGGCTTTAGGCTTTAGGCTTTAGGCAAAAAACATAATTCATTGCTAATTGTTCATTGAAAAACGGGGCCGACTGGTTTTGACAGCGGGTCTAATTGTATTGTAAGCATGCCGAGCGCTGGGACACAGCTCGTAAATCTCAGGTTTCACACTTTTTAAACGGCGAGAACAACTACGCCCTAGCTGCATAATCCGAATTACAGTAGGATGTGCCTCGGCCCACAAGGTGGGTAAGCAGGAAGTCACTCAACGGCCTTGGTTTGCGGCGGTTGACATAGTGGCTTCGTAAAAGTAAACCTAGCAAGAGTAGGGCTTTGATGCTCTTGTGAAGCTCAAGTAAAGATAAGGAGTGCGTTGGTAGTTTTCGACCGGCAATCTCTCGAAAACCCAAATGAAAACTAAGCATGTAGAAGGCAGTATAATTGCTTGTTTGGACGAGGGTTCGAATCCCTCCGGCTCCACCTTCGCTCGCCATAGCTCCGTTTTTTCTACGGAGCTATGGCGAGCTTTTTTATTTTTAGCATTCAATGAAATCCCTAATTATATTTATGGCGAGCTTCGGTGGACGCAGTCCACTTTAAATTTAAATATTTTGGCAGAATGGACTGTTTATATCCTAAAGTGCAACGATGAGAGTCATTATGTTGGCTGCACTGAAAACTTTGAAAATAGATTGAATAAACATTTAAAAGGTCTGGTTGTTTCTACAAAATATCGTCTTCCTGTTATTCCAGTAACAAAAATTGTATTTTCCGATAAATACAAAGCATACTTTTTTGAGAAATATTTAAAAACTGGTTCGGGAAGAGCCTTTATGAACAAAAGATTAATTTAAAACATAAAATCTGCCAAGCTTTTTTGCTTGAGCAGATTTTATGGTTTAAGACAAAAGGATGTTTTCACATCCCAAAGGTGTGCAAGCACATATACAGAACGGGAGCAAATAGGGATAACTTTTTCTGTAATCCCTCCGGCCCCAACTTTGCTCGCCATAGTTCCGTTTTTTCACAGAGCAGCGGTAAGCTTTTTAATACAGAAAAAACCCGTAAAAAAAGTTTACGGGTTCTTATTTTATATGAAACTACAGCTTTCCTATGGTTCCAGAGCAAATGCGGCTACCTCGTTATCGTCATTTGCAACACGGAAGATACCATCGGTTGCCATGGAAATAACGTTCAAGGTCTCTGCGAAAGCAGCTTTCCCCATGCCGTTCATATAGCACTCGTCCAACAATTGGATTGGCGTAAAATGCTTGCTGTATATACCGCCGCCCAGCGTATATCCAGAGGCGCTGTCAATCACCATTCCACCTGCACTGGCAATGGGAACCCCACCACAGGTACCTTTCACAACATTGAACCTGAACACCGCAAAATTATTGGGATGTGTAGCCTCGAAGCTAATTTCAAGGTCTGCTTCTACTCCGTCAGGTTTGTAATTTACAAAGCCGCAGCAGTTAGATGCTGCCGGATTGCCGTTTACATTCAAGGTGAAAATGCCTGCGGTGCACTGTCCGTTATCAATCCTTATGAGCATATTGAATGCATCCGCCGTTGTAGCTGTTGGGTTTTCCAAAAGTATATCGGGCGCATTTTCACTAAATCCTGCATTGTTATGCCTTGGGGTCTTAAATGTAGCCTTAGGAAGATTTTGCAACAGGTTTCCCGCTTGGTCAAACAGTTCCAATTTCAATTCATACAATCCATCCTCAGGAAATCCTTTGGAATTGAACGCTATGGTACTCATGTTATAGGTCTGTTGGTGCCAATGTGGGTGCGACGATGCAGGTACATTAAATGGCGCCATTGTTGGTAACTCCGGCGGAATAATGTACAAGCTATCATTAGTACCCACGGTAAATGGACCAAGCTTCTTGCTGTCTGGTGCCCATTGTTCGTCTCCTACGGAATCGATATAAATATAATCGTACCATTTTCTTACCTCACCACCTATAGGAGGCAGTGGTTTGTATGAGTCTCCTACATTGACCAGTTGTGCATCGGCAATCTGTCTATAACTCCATCGATAATAATAGATATTTGAGTTGGGAAGGCTGGTTCCAAAACCCATAAAGAGTTGGGGTTGGCCCCCAAAAGGTCTTTTATAATCGTCGGTAGTTGTAGCCAAGAACCAATCCCCGATCGCGGGGGCATCGGTCAAGCCAATACGGTCATAAGGCACGGTCTGCCCTGGAGGGGGCTGCGAATAACTGGTTTGGTTAATATGTGAAACACTTGTATTGCCCACAGACCTTAACCATACCAATTCTCCTGGCAAATGGCAATCACAACAGCAATTGCCCGCAACCATCTCATGGGTTAAATGGATATTGATATCAGTGCCACAGGCGTAGTTCCAATAGATATTACAGGGTTTAGGGGGTTTGTAAACAGTGGTCCACACTCCATTTATCAAATATTCCACCCAGATATAAATATCAGGCTTATCGCCAAAGCAGTTGTAATAAACGCTCTTTTCAAACCTGCCGGCTGCATTGGTTTCCACCACCGCCAATTCCTTACAGCGGTAGAAATAGGGCCACCACCAAGGCCAAAAGCAGAACCACGGATGTAGCAACGCATAGTTTTTCGCCAAGGTTTCCCTGATAATATTCAGGTTGCCGGAAGCAAATTGTTGCTTTATCTCTGGGCTCAGTTCCGGTAATTTGGAAATGGTCTCCTTGCGGATCTCTGCTATTGATCGCGTCTTAAAAATATTCTCTTGGTTTTCCGCCGCCATCATTGAAAAGCGCTCAAACTGGTGCAAAGGCCCTGGGTCTGGAATAGGAATGGGAAATTTGAATACCGGCTTCAGGATGGCATCTGGCACCTTGGCGATAATGTGATCCGGTATTTTATTGATCCAATACAGGATAGGGTCTATCTCACAGATGTGGACACGCGCCCTGCACACAGGCCGATCTTCCCAGGTGTTACCAACGTTGAACCATTTTGAAACCTTACCGCTAACCCTGCATTTACACTTAAGCCAGAAGCGTGACAATACCTCTGGGATAGGAAGAATGCTTAGGCCATTGTTTGCGTCCAATCTTATTATGGGCTCGTAAGCCTTATAGTTCTGCAATTCCTGGGTGTTGTTTACACGGGTGATTTTTTTATCGGAAGCTGGGGCAATAAAAAGCCTAAATTGCTCAGGGTCTATATTCCGATTCCCATTTCCAGGAGGTAATTTGTCTAAGTTGAACTCCAGGATTTTGTCTTTCACATATTGCCACTGCAGCAATATTCCCCTGCAATTAAAGAGAAAACCGATAAGGGGGAATTCTCTTTCTGGTGGTTTTTCAAAATCTACATAGATCTTGAATTTTCTGTCGAAATCTTCAGGATTTTTTGACATGACTACTAAATTTAAATTAGCGCCTACTCTATTTCAATTTGGATTTTGGGCATACTCCATTAATTAATGTTACTCATCAACAAAATCAATAAGTGTTACAATTATTAATTGGGAAGTCTGTTTTTGTTTATATCCAACAGCACAAACGAATTGCATCGTATAGAGGAGAGAAAGTCTGTTGGTTTTTAAATAACTTGATTTGAGCCAGTTAAATTACAAAGTGTTCCTTGTTTGTAATAGTATAAAAGCGACAGTTTATTTTAAGAAATGACACATACTTAAAAGCAAAGGCGGCAATGGTGCTTTATGTATAGCCCGTTTTGGCTGAGGGCTAACTTCTCCCTAACGCGTTTTTTTAATATTTTCAACACAAATTGTGGGCAGGGAGGTATTCTCAAAAAGATGTGTGGGACTAGTACCCGCGAATTTTATAAAGTCGTGGACCATGTGCATTTGGTCGTAGTAATCACAGTCCAGTGCAATGTTTGTCCAACACTTGTCTGGAGATCTTAACTTTAGCTCTATGGCGCGGTTGAAGCGCAGCAAGCGGCAGAATATTTTGGGCGAGGTGCCCACCTGCTCCCTGAACTTACGCTCAAAATGGCGCAGGCTCATTTTCGCCATTGCTGCGTATTGCTCTATGGGCAAGGAACAATTGGACTTCAAGATGGTATTGGAAACTAAAGCTACTCCGCTTTTGGCAGCTTTTGCTTTTTTGGGAAGATTGTACACCTTTAAAAACGCATCGGTAAGTGCAGCCATTTCAGAAATAGTCTGGGCTTGCCGCAATTCTTCAGCATAGCGGGAAATGCCATTGCCGAAAACGGTTTGTGCGGCCACAATTTTATTTGTGAATTCCTTTAATGGCAGCTGGAAGAGACTATAAAACCCCGTGGGGGTGAAATGTATTCTGAAGATTTCATATTCGCCCCTAAATTTCCAAGTGCCTTTAAAACCTGTAAAGAGGCCTTTTAGCCACATCCGTTCCAATTCGTCTTCGTTTGGCCTAGTGTGAAGAAAGGGGAAACTAGCAGGCTGGGCTTTTAGAAAAAAGAGCAAGCACATCTCTGGGCCCGAATAGCAGGGCCAAGAGCGCTCTAATTGGTTTGTGTTGAAATTTAAAATACTGTAGTTTAGCACAAACGGACTTAGGGCATCACAAGGGGCTATGTTTGTGTTTATTGCCTTCAAAATACTAGAAACCATTAAATTACAAAAATTTACAGTCTATCTATTGGTTGAGGCGAGCTAATTATTTAAACCTGTGCCAATTTCCAAACAACTTGCTAGAAAGCGGCAACGGAAAGCTTTAGTAAGTTACATCTGGATGGATTCCCCAACGGGTTTTATCGGCAAAGGCAAAGTCTAATTTATATTTCTCGGGAATATCGCCATCGCGCATGGATCCAGGCCTGATGGATGGGAAGAGTTCCTCATAGGTAATCATATCATTAAACGAAATGCGGCGATAGATGTGGGAGCGCGTCAAATTCTTTGTTTCATCCAGACCGGTAGCGCCCAGAAGTTCCACAAAATTTGTAATTGTCTTTTCGTGATATTGGGCAACCCTTACTTTTTTATCGTCAGGAACTAAGCCCTTGGTAAGTCTAGGGTCTTGGGTTGTAATTCCGGTGGGGCATTTATTGGTGTTGCACAGCAATGCCTGTATACATCCCAATGCCAACATCATAGCGCGGGCTTGATAACAGCCGTCAGCGCCCAAGGCAATAGCCCTTGCAACGTGAAAAGCAGAGGTGATTTTCCCAGAGGCAATGATTTTGATATGCTGCCGTATTCCCATTCCCCTGAGGATATTGTGCACAAAATCAAGGCCGTCAATCAAGGGGGCGCCTACATAATTACTGAATTCGGGTGGCGCAGCGCCCGTTCCCCCTTCACCCCCATCCACAGCTATATAGTCTGGATAGATATCCAGCTCTACCATGGCTTGACAAATGGAAATAAATTCACTTTTATAACCAATACACAGTTTAAAGCCAATTGGTTTGCCGCCAGATAAATCCCTTAATTTCTGAATGAACTTCACCATTTCCAGCGGCGTATCAAAAGCGGAGTGATAGGGCGGGGACATAACTTGCTTATGGGGCTGAATATGCCTGATCCTCGCAATTTCCTCTGAGTTTTTCTCGGCTGGCAATATTCCCCCATGGCCGGGTTTGGCGCCTTGGGAAATCTTGAGCTCAATCATTTTTACATGGGGATGCTTAGACTTTTCGGCAAAGAGTTCCGGGTTGAAGTTTCCAACCTCATCCCGACAGCCAAAATAGGCGGTCCCTATCTGCCAAATCAAATCGCCACCGTGTTTTAAATGGTAATCACTCAACCCTCCTTCCCCGGTATTATGGGCAAAATTCCCAATTTTAGCCCCGCCGTTCAAGGCCTCAACGGCAGCAGAACTAAGGGCCCCAAAACTCATAGCCGAAATGTTCAAGATGCTGCAGGAATACGGGTGTTTGCAATCCTTATTGCCTATCAGGATCCGCGGATCGTGATCTAGGGTGTTAAAAGCCTTTGGGGCGATGGAATGGCAGATCCATTCATAGCCTTCGGCATAAACGTCCAGTTGGGTGCCAAAGGGAATGGTGTCGCGCACTGCCTTTGCCCTTTGGTAAACCGTGGAGCGGTCCACCCTATTGAAAGGGCGGCCATCAATATCTGATTCAATAAAATACTGGTACATTTTTGGGCGCAGGTCTTCCAACAGATACCGCAGTCTTCCCAGGACGGGATAATTCCGCATGACGGTGTGCCGCTTTTGAAAGATATCGTAATAGCCCAAAATAGTCAGGGCCAAAACAATTGCGAAAAGCACATACCAGTTGTCGCTAAGAAAAAAGGCCAGTGCAAATGTTACCAAGAGGGAAATACTCGAAAAAATATAAAATGGTGTACGCATAATAGAATTTTATGTGATTCAGTGCTAAGTTTCAAAGAATTAAATAGTTCTTTTAAAATATGGACTATTGATAATCAGGGATTAGTAGATATTCAGTACTGGGTGCAAATTACAACTTATTTCCAAAGATTTTAATTTGAGGGGGGAGTATTGGGGGGACATTTTTGATTTTGGGTTTAAAAGGCCTTCGACTGCCCTTCGGCAAAGTTTATATTGAGCCCTTCGGCTACGCTCAGGATAAACCTAGGCCGAAATGCTCAGGACAGGCTAAGACACCCTGACATACTGCTTTGTACTGCTAAGGGGGTTCGACTTTAGCCTGCCCTGAGCCAGCCGAAGGGCTCACCCTGACATACTTATTTTAATGTGAAGAAAGGCGTTATTATTACTATTAATCTAGGTAGTTGGGGGTTTGGGGGATATATAAAAACCGCAAGCAGTATTATAAATACTGTGCGGTTTTTATTGGGGAGAAACAGGTAGCCATTAGTCTTTCCTATTGGGGTTCGGAAAAAGAGAAAGCCAAAACTGTTTTAGGATTGTGAGGAGCTTCTTTAAAATAAGGGTTGTCACAAAACTTATCGTAGCACCCACCAGAGCCAAAATGCAAGTGGTCAAAAGATGGTCTGTGCCAATATTGGGCAAGGTGGAGGCCAAGGTACCACCAGCCGTACCTGCCAAGATAGGGGCGTCCTTAAAGTTCATGACCTTCTTTTTTTAAAGGTTCTTCCGTATCATCCTTGTCTGACACTACCGCCTGGCTTATGGATGATGCCACTGTACCAATTACGGTTGCATAAACGGCAATGTTAACCACCATTACTGGCATTGCCATTGGCGCCGCCAATATTGCCCCGCCTGAAGCTGCAAGAGCCAAGCCGATGTTGCGCAAGATTCTAAAGAACTTAGGCGTGGGTTTTTTGTATCTGTCTAAGATATTCATAACGGTTAGAGTTTATGTTTAATACTAGTTTTTCATCACCTTCCGCCGTTTGGTGAAAAATGGAAAGCAACTTTTCATGAGCCAATCTGGTATAGATGCCCTTCCCTATTCCGGTGAGTTGTTTTACGGGTGCTATACCGCCGCGCAATTCTTCCATAGCGTTCTGTGCAGGATAGATCAGGATACGGCTTCTGCCAAAGACATCAAGTACTTCCAAATGATTTTGAAGCTTTGGAGAGAAGCGTGCCTTTAGCTGGTATTTGCCTTCCGGGATGCAGGAAATATTCTTTTTGTTTTCCTTCCACGGAAGCTCGAGGGTGAAACAGACGAAGTGTCCGTTTAAGGTGAGGGTACCATTGGTACCCTCACGCTTATAAACCCTTGTTAATACAAGTTCCATACCTAGACGTCGTCTATGTTTACAACACCCAAGGCATTAAAGGCACCATTCTTTAAGGAGTAGAACTGGCCATTTACCTCTTGGTAGAATTCAATCCCTAGTACGGATAATACCGGATAGGGCGAATTGGGAGTTAACGAGGCGGTAAGTGTGGAAGCCAATACCGGTGAATTGTCATAAGGCAAGACACCCATATCCATTTCGCTGTAAACAAAGGTTTTGTTTACAAAGTCCAGTTCAGCTGCGCCCATTGCCAATTTGTAATGGGTGGTACCTGATGGCGCTGCAATACGCGCGGTAGCGCTAAAGGCATCGACAGCGATTGTAGCATCGCCACTGACACGATCAAAGGCTGGGGTAAAAAGACCAAAAAAAGTGGTCCCCAATTTCCCATTGTTATTGAAATCAAAGCCTTCCAATAGTGCGAGATTCCCTTCATCGAGGGTTCGTTGTCCTCGAGAACTGACCGTATCGGTTTTGATGATAGCGAGCAAATTAGTGGTGAGCCTGCTTACTACCCGACTGTCTTTGGCATTTTGCATTAGGGAGCGCAAGGCACTTCTAATGAGCTTGCCACCCTTGCCGGCCCTGCCAAATTCGGAGTTGTTTTCACGAGTTCTTGCAAAAGCAGCACTGTGAAGGATCTTGTCTCTGTCTACCCCGCCCTTAGCGCGGGCAAGGTGACCATCTACAGTTTTGTAAAAGGAAATATCATCGATAGTCCCTTTTAATTTGATAATTCCAGTTTGTTTAGCCATAATTAAAAAATTTAAAGTTAGCTGCAAAGATGGGGCGTGGAAAAAGCCATTGTTCACAAGTTGGGGGCATCTTGGGGAGGATTATTTTTCATGAAATGGAACAAGGGCAGCTATAGTAAGGGAAGTTTGGCTTGAATTTTTTTTGATTTGAAATGGTTTATGGAAGTGCTACTAAAATAATATTGAAAAAGCAGTCAGTGCATGAAGGAAATGGGAAAGGATCAAGATTCGATTTTGAATGTTATCGCTTTGAAATAGAGTGATTAAGGAGCAATGGGATATTGCTATAGTTGTTTATTTATACACAAGATGGATCCAAGTTGTGGAAAGGGAGAAAGAGATTTGTAGGAAAATATGGTAGTATTCTTACATTTTAATGAACCATCTATGGCTTATCCGTGGCTTATCCGTGGCTTAAATATGGAGTAATGGAGAGGGTGCTTTGACAGGTACATCATGACATTTTTTTTGATTGCAATTTGGGAGGCTTTTAAAGGAATTGGGATAATGGGGGATTTTATCGTAGAGACGCAGAGGGCGCGGAGAAAGTTGTTTGGGGTGGGTTAACCACAAAGGTCGCAAAGGAGGCACAAAGGGCACAGAGAAAAGGAAAACGGGATAGTTGATTTGTTGATTTGGGATGTGCTTGTCGAGGGAAAGGTTGCTTCGGGCACTCCTATCGTCGCTTCCTCGCAATGACGGTTGCTTTTGATGTTGTTTGGGGTGGGTTGTCTGTTGTCGGTTGACGGTTGTGGGTTTGAGCATGCCTGAATAAGGTTGCCTTTTTTCTGGTTAATAGTTTATCTTATATTTCGGTTTATGCTGATCGGTTAAGCTATCAACATAAGTTTCAAATTCTGTTGGTTTCATTTTATTTAATGAACCGTGTGGTCT